>NZ_JBDXXH010000003.1:0-300000 GCF_040373385.1 Nitratidesulfovibrio sp.
CCCGAACCCCCATCCCTCCCGCAAACTTTTTAATTGTCGAATATTTGCGAGGTTGCGGGGTTTGTTGCTATACGCCCTTGCATCTCCACTATCCTCATAATTGAAAAGCTTTGAAGGGGTGGAGGGGGTGTGGGGGAGGCGGGGAAACTTTCCCGAAAGTTTCCCCGCCTCCCCCACATTCTCTTCCTTCATGCCTTGATAGGTAGCGTCATGAACTTCACCATCCAGAGTCTCGGCAAGTCCTACAACGGGCAGGATATCCTGTCCGATTTCTCGCTCGAGGTGCAGTCGGGCGTGCGGCTGTGCGTGTGCGGCCCCAACGGCTGCGGCAAGTCCACGTTGCTGCGCATCATTGCGGGCGTGGAATCGGCGGACAGCGGCAAGGTGCTGCTGCCCAAGGGTTGCCGGCTCGGCTACGTGCAGCAGGAACTGGGCGACGACGTGCTGGACCGCCCCCTGCTGGACTGGGTGCTGGACGTGCTGCCTGCGTGGCATGACTTCTGGGCGGAGTGGGAGGCGGCGACCCATGCCGGGGACGAGGCAGCCATCCGACGGCTGGGCGCGAAGCAGGCCGAGCTTGAGCAGGTGTACGGGTACAACCCGGAACACCGGGCGCGGGCGGTGCTGTCGGGCCTTGGGTTTGCGGAACGCAAGTGGAGTCTGCCCATCCGCAAGCTGTCGGGCGGCTGGCGCGAGCGCGCCAAGCTGGCCCGCGTGCTGACGGCGGGCGCGGACGTGCTGCTGCTGGACGAACCCACCAACCACCTGGACCTGGAAGCCGTGGAATGGCTGGAAGCCTTTCTGATGGACTACAAGGGCGCGTTGGTATTCGTGGCGCACGACAGGGTGTTCATGGACAAGGTGGGCACGCACGTTTTGTACTTGGGGGCCAGCAAGCCCCTGTACCGGCGCGGCACGTTCAGCCAGTTCGTGGCCCTGCAGGATGAGGTGGAGGGCCAGCGCGAGCGCGAGGCCCAGCGGTTGCAGGAAGAGATAGCCCGCAAGATGGATTTCGTGCGGCGGTTCCGGGCCAAGGCCACCAAGGCGCGGCAGGCGGGCTCGCGCCAGAAGATGGCCAAGAAGCTGGAAAAGGAACTGGAAAACTACAGGCCGGAGCAGAAGCGGCGCGAGCTGGACTTTTCGTGGCCGGAACCGGCGCGGGCGGAAAAGACCATCCTCAGCGTGGTGGACCTGGAATACGCCTTTCCGGACGGCACGGGGCTGTGGCCCAGCCTGACCTTCAACATCTACCGGGGCCAGAAGATCGCGCTGGCCGGGCCCAACGGGTGCGGCAAGTCCACGCTGCTGAAGGTCATCGGCGGCAAGCTGGAAAAGAGCGGCGGCACGGTGGTCATGGGCACGCTGGTGCGCATGGGCTTTTTCAGCCAGCACCAGTTGGAGACGCTGAACCCCTCGGGCACGGTGCTGAGCGAAATCCGCCGCCTGTCCGACCCGCGCACCACGGAAGAAGAACTGATGAGCGTGCTCGGGCTGTTCCTGCTTGGGCAAAGCTATTTCGACCGGGTGGTGGGCGAGCTTTCCGGCGGTGAAAAAAGCCGCCTGATCCTGGCCACGCTGTTCCTGGCCCGCTGCAACTTCCTGGTACTGGACGAACCCACCAACCATCTGGACCTGGAAAGCCGCGAGGCGCTGGTGGAGGCGTTGCAGAGCTACGAGGGCACCATCCTGATGGTGGCCCACGACCGGCACCTGCTGTCCGCCGTGGCCGACGAGATATGGGCGTTGTCGCCGGGCGGCATCGCGGTGTACGAGGGCGGATTCGACGAATACGATGCGGCGCGCCGCCAGCAGGGTGATACCGGCAGTCTGGCGTCCGGCGCGGGCGAGGCCCGGCGCGATGCGCCGTCGCTTTCGCGCGACGACATGAAGCGCATCAAGCGTGAACAGGCCGAACAGCGCAACGCCCTGTACAAGGAACTGAAGCCCCGGCAGGACGCCTACGCCAAGCTGGAAAAGCAGCTCGAAATGTCGCTGGCCGAACAGGCCGAGGTGGAACAGACCCTGGCCGACCCGGCGGTGTACGCCGATGCCGCGCGGACCACGGAACTGCTGAAGCGCTTCGGCGAATTGCAGCGGCAGGGCGAGGAACTGTTCGAAAAGATGAGCGAGCTTGAGGCGGTGATTGCCGACCTGGAAACGCGGCGGGCGGCGCTTACCGTCGAGGGCACGTAAGATGAGCGCCGCAAGGTCCTTTCGCCCGTTGGCTTCCGACCCGGAGGGCGCGAAGCGTGTCCGTTGGGCGAGTTTGCGAGCCCTACGGACATCGTGCGCAGAGCGGTCAAACTTCGCTCGTCATAGCTCTGCTGTCCTTATCCGTAAGACTCGCGCTGCGCGCTCGCCTAACGGCTAAGGCTCGGTCGAATACAATAAGAGCGCGTTGCGGTCCTCATCCGTAAGGCTCGAAGACTCGCCAACGGCTAAGGCATACTCCCTCATGACAAGCTCGTTTTCCTCGCCAACGAACGAAAATCCTCTTGCGGCGGGCGGCGATCAGGACGCGACCGCGCCGTCCCCCGCCCAGCGCATCGCCGTGGTGGCGGGCATCCTGTGGGACAGCGGGCGGTTTCTGGCCGTGGAGCGTCCGGAAGGCAAGCCGCAGGCGGGCTTCTGGGAATTTCCCGGCGGCAAGATCGAGCCGGGCGAGACCCCGGCGGATGCCCTGACCCGCGAACTGCGCGAGGAACTGGGCGTGACCCCGGTGCAGGCCGCCTTCTGGCGCACCGTGCGGCACGACTACCCGCACCTGTCGGTGGAACTGCACTTCTTTCACGTGACGGGGTTCACCGGCACGGTCACCGCACTGGAGGGCCACCGCTTTGCGTGGCTGACCTGGGACGAGGCCATGCGCCTGCCGTTTCTGGAGGCGGACCTGCCGCTGGTGGCCGACCTGCGGGACGGGCCGGGGTAGGGCGGCGGGGCGGGGCAGTCCCGGAGGCAGGGCGTAAGAATCGATGTTTTTCGGGGGAGCGGGCGCACCGTTCCCCCGAAGTCCCTTTCACGGGGTTTTCTGGTAGAACATGGCCCGGCCCGGAAATGTTCGGGCGTGGCAGGACACATCGGGGGGTGGCGGCGTGCGGCGTCATCCGGATTGCTTCAGACGGGCACACGCCGGGAGGGCGTATGGGACAGATGGTGTGGATCGTGCTGGCCCTGCTGGCCGGGGCAACCCTGCCCACGCAGGCGGGCATCAACGCGGCATTGCAGGCAAGCTGGGCGCGGCATCCGGCCCTGGCCTCGCTGATTTCGTTCACCGTGGGCACGGCGGCGCTGGCGCTGTACGTGCTGGCGGCGCGCATTCCGTTTCCTTCGGTGTCCACGTCGTCGGCGTGGCAGTGGACGGGCGGTCTTTTGGGCGCGTTCTTCGTCACCGTGGTCACCTTTCTGGCCCCGCGCCTGGGGGCCACGGCCATGATCGCGCTGGTGCTGGCCGGGCAGATGGCGGCATCGGTGACCCTGGACCACTTCGGCCTGCTGGGCTACCCGGAGCGCCCGCTGGGGCTGTTGCGCTTTGCCGGGTTGGTGCTGGTGGCTGTGGGGGTGTTCTTGGTTCGCCGTTTCTAGGGGCTGTTCCAAATTGTCCTTTCGCCCGTTGGCTTCGTCAAACTTCATCTGCCATAGCTTTGCTGTCCTTATCCGTAAGACTCGCGCTGTGCGCTCGCCTAACGGCTAAGGCTCGGTCAAATACGATAAGAGCGCGATGCGGTCGCCATCCGTAATGCTCGAAGACTCGCATAACGGTTGCCGCATACTCCCTCATGGCAGGCTTGTTTTCCTTGCCAACGAACGAAAATCCTAATTTGGAACCAGCCCCCGAGCCTTGGTTGGCGCCGCGCCCGGCCCCGCGCGGTCAATTGCGTTCCGCCGCGCCTCGGCATATGGTGACCAATTCCGGCTGCGTGGCAAGTCTCGTCAGGGACATTTCCCGGCAAGAGCGGCGCGCGGCAGGTGCAAGCATTCCGGCAGGGTGATGGCAGGGGTTGCCGGGCCTTTTCCGAGGGGGAAGGCCCATGCGGCGGGTTGCTGCATCCGTTGCCGACATGGCGGGCGGTCGCCATGTACGGCGCCCCGGCGCGGGCCGCGCCAGGGTAGGGAATCCAGGGAAGTCGAGGGCCGGTGAGGGCCGGTGAGGGACGTCGGGCCGCTGCCCGACGCCAAGCGCAAGGAGTGCATCATGTCCAAGGAAAGACTTGTCGTCGCCGTGTGCGGGGCCACCGGGGCGGTGGGCCGCGAAATGCTGAACACGCTGGAACAGCGCGAATTTCCCGCGGCGGAGGTCATTCCCTTCGCCTCGGCCCGTTCCGCGGGCAACAAGGTGCCCTTCATGGGCGGCGAACTGACCGTGCGCGAACTGACCGAAGAATCCTTCCGGGGCGTGGACATCGCCCTGTTCTCGGCGGGTGGTTCCACCTCCGAGAAGTTT
The DNA here is from genome assembly GCF_040373385.1 of Nitratidesulfovibrio sp. Taxonomy (NCBI): domain Bacteria; kingdom Pseudomonadati; phylum Thermodesulfobacteriota; class Desulfovibrionia; order Desulfovibrionales; family Desulfovibrionaceae; genus Nitratidesulfovibrio; species Nitratidesulfovibrio sp. The sequence goes on from NZ_JBDXXH010000003.1 coordinate 4,442, forward strand.
GCCCCCCATGCCGTGCAGGCCGGGTGCGTGGTGGTGGACAACTCCAGCGCGTGGCGTATGGACGAGCGCTGCCCGCTGGTGGTGCCCGAAGTGAACGCCCACGCCCTTGCCGCGCACAACGGCATCATCGCCAACCCCAACTGCTCGACCATCCAGATGGTGGTGGCGCTGAAGCCGCTGCACGACGCGGCCAGGATCACCCGCGTGGTGGTTTCCACCTACCAGGCCGTTTCCGGCACCGGGCAGAAGGCCATCGACGAGTTGGAAAAGCAGGTGCGGCAGATGTTCAACATGCAGGAGCCGGACGTTGCCGTGTACCCGCACCGCATCGCCTTCAACTGCCTGCCGCAGATCGACGTGTTCATGGACAACGACTACACCAAAGAAGAAATGAAGATGGTGCTGGAAACCGTGAAGATCATGGAGGACCCCTCCGTGAAGGTTACCGCCACCTGCGTGCGCGTGCCCGTCTTCTACGGCCATTCCGAGTCGGTGAACATCGAGACCGAGCGCAAGCTTTCGGCCAAGGAGGCCCGCGCCATCCTCGCGCAGGCCCCCGGCGTGCGGGTGTACGACAACCCCGCCCAGAAGATGTACCCCATGGCCATCGACGCGGCGGGCGAGGACGACACCTTCGTGGGCCGCATCCGCGAGGACGAGACCATCGCCAACGGCCTGAACATGTGGATCGTTTCCGACAACATCCGCAAGGGCGCGGCCCTGAACGCCGTGCAGATTGCCGAGGCGCTGGTGGAGCGGAACCTGTTGCAGGTTCGCGACCCGCAACTCTTCCTTCGTTAGGCCAACGTTCGACATCACGAATCCATCACGCGGCCATCCGAGCCCGGCATTGCAGGCCGGACGGATGGCCGCGCGTCCGCCCGGCGCAGAGGGTGCTTGCCCGCAGGCGCGCGTCCGCATCGCCATTCACCGCGACCTACCGCGTCCCACCGCAATAAGGAGTGATCACGCCGTGATCCCCGTGCTTGATACCGACGACTACGTTGCCCGCCTGCTGTCCCGCGAACGCCCCGGCGAAGCGGGCATCATCGCTTTCTACGAGCACCGCGTGGGCGCCATATGCCGCAACCCGCGCCTGATGCTCATGCCCCTCGACGACCATCTGGCCCATCGCGGCGACGGCATCTTCGAGAGCATGAAGTACCTGCACCGCCACATCTACCAGTTGGACGCGCACCTTGAGCGCATGCGTCGTTCCGCCGCCGGGCTGTACCTTGCACCGCCGTGTACCTGGGAGCGCCTGCGCGAGATCATCATCGAGGTGGCCCAGGCGGGCGGCGAGGCGGATGGCTCCATCCGCGTGCTGGTGGGGCGCGGCCCCGGCGGCTTCGGCATCGACCCTGCCGAATGCCCGGAACCCAGCCTGTACGTGGCCGCCTACCATTTCACCCCCAAGCCCGAGGCGTGGTTCGACAAGGGGCTGACGGCCTTCCGCAGTTCCATCCCCGCCAAGCAGGGGTACCTCGCGCGCATCAAGAACGCCAACTATCTGCCCAACGTGCTCATGACCCGCGAGGCGCACGAGCGCTCCATGGACGTGCCCTTCTCGTTCGACGACGACGGCTGCCTGGCAGAAACCGCCATCGCCAACGTGGCCCTGGTGGACGAAACCGGAACCCTGGTGGTGCCGGAGTTCACCAATGCCCTTGCGGGTACCACCGTGCTGCGCGCCGTGGAACTGGCCCAGGGCGAGGTGCCCGTCAGCTTCCGCAAGGTGCGCGAAGAAGAGCTGTACGCCGCCCGCGAAATTCTGGTGCTGGGCACCAGCTCCGACTGCGTGGCCGTGGTGGCCTACGAAGGCCGACCCGTGGCCGATGGCCGTCCCGGACCGGTTTCGCGCCGGTTGCGGGCGTTGTTGCAGGCGGATTTGATGGAGCAGGGCGTACCTTTCTAGGCCCATTCGCGCTCTGTCCTTTCGTCCTCCGGCTGACCGACCCAAAGGGCGCGAAGCGTGGCCGTTAGACGAGCTTGCGAGTCCTGTTGTTTCGGTGCGGGATGCGTATCGAAATGGTTATTTAACGATGATAGCGTATTGGATAGGATAAATGACCACCGACACCACCATGCACATCATTCTGCTGGACCTGGGGCGCGAGATGCGCGGGGGCCAGTTGCAGGTGTTCTACCTGGCCCGCGCGCTGCACCACAGTGACGGGTTTTCGGTGGTGGTGGCCTGTCCGGCGGGCGCGCCCCTGGCGCGTGAGGCGGCGGCGGCGGGCATTGCCGTGCTGCCGTTGCCGGGCCGCCGGTCGTGGAGTCCGCGCGCGCTGCTGGCCCTGCGGCGCGAGGCGCGCGGTCACGCCCGTGTGGTGCTGCACACCCACGATGCCCGCGCGGCCAGCCTGGGCGCGTTGTGCAAGGGCACGTGGGGGGCACAGGTGGTGCTGGTGCACACCCGGCGGGTGTCCTATCCGCTGGGCCGGGGCCTGAGCCGCCGCAAGTATCTGGCGGCGGACGCGGTGGCGGCGGTCAGCGCCGAGACGGGCGGCGTGCTGGCGGCTGCCGGGCTGGACCCGACGCACATCACGGTGATTCATTCCGGCATCGATCCCACCCGCTACGTTCCCCGGCGCGAGCGCGGCGACGGGCGCTTCGTGTTCGGCATGGTGGGCGCACTTACCCCGCAGAAGGGGCATACGGTGCTCATCGAGGCGTTGACGGCCTTGCAGGCGTGCGAGGCCGGGGGCGCGGAGGGTGACGTCGGCGGCAGCAAGTACGATGCCCCCCTGCCCCCGTGGGAGGTGCGTGTGGTGGGCGAAGGCCCGTTGTTCGGCACCCTGCTGGACCGCGCCGACGAACTGGGCGTCTCCTCGCGCATGGCCTTTCTGGGGCGGCAGGACAGCCGCCGCATGCTGCCTGACTGCGACGCGCTGATGGTGCCATCGGTGCACGGTGAGGGCAGCAGCGGAGTGATCAAGGAAGGCTGGGTCACCGGGGTGCCGGTGATCTGTTCCGGCCTGGCCTCCAATCTGGAACTGGTGCGCGACGGCGAGAACGGCCTGGTGGTGCCCCCCGGCGACGCCGAGGCCCTGGCCTGCGCCATGCGCCGTATCGCCACCGACGTCCCCCTGCGTGCCCGCCTTGTGGCGGGTGGCACGGCCAGCGCCGCCCACTACACCGACGTGCGCATGGCCGAAGCCTACATGGCCCTGTATCGCCGCCTGCGGTAGGGCGCTTCGCCCGTCGGCGCGGTCGGCGCGGTCGCCGGCATTTTCTTCTCGTTTCTCCCCCCTGCCTCCCTCGCCCCCTTGCCCCCCCCCTCGTCCCCCCTTGTCTCGCTGTCGCACCTGTTCTCCAGGCGCGTGCGTGTTGCCCATGGCTCCTCGCGTTTCGGGATGGGCGGCGTTGCCCGCGTCCGTTTTGCTCCATGCCTTTCGGTGCCCCTTCCGGTGGCATTCGACCGGTTTCCTGCGAGCGCGCGAGACACCATGGTGCCATGTGCCATGCGCGCTTGCCGCGCCATGGCCATTGCATGGTGCGGCGGGCATGCGAGTGAATACTTACGAAACTGGTAGGGGACGCGTCCGTAAATAAAGCGGGTTCTGTAATGGACGGCATGCATCAGTGCTACATGGGGTGCATCCGCATCGCATGGTGCGATTGGTGTCACGCAATGTCGGAAACGAGCATGCGCTGCAATGCATGGAGGACAGTTTTTCCGGCATACCTTGCGTGATGTTGCCAAAGGTAGGGTTTTCCCGCAGTGACAGGTGGCGCCGTGCGGTATAGATATGCCGTAAGTGAGCCGCTAGGGGGATTCTTCATGACTTGGGTGTTCATGATCGTGGCGCTGGCGGTGCTGGTCATCCTCATCGCCCGCGACCGGTGACGCCCCTGCGGCAGCCGTGCGCCAGCGGCGGAACGAATACGGAGGGGCAGAGCCCGAAAGAAAGGGGCCGGACGTGCAACGTCCGGCCCCTTTTCGCATGCGTTGGCCAACACGACGGGCAAGGGCCGGACGACGGTTCGTCCGGCCCTTGCGTCATTGTCATGGGCGACGGCGCGGCATGGTGTCCGTCACGCCGCGCGGGTGGTCAGCTGGCCGGTGCTGCGGCGGGCGCGGGCGCGGGCGGCGGCACCAGGCGCGTCTGGCCGTCCCATACGCGCGGCGCCTTGGGGGTGAGGGGGATGTACTTGAACCACTTGTGGGTGGCCATGTGGGCCGGGTCCATTTGCAGTTCGCGACTGTGCTTCAGGATGGGCGGCACAAGCTTCTTGATGTCGCCGTCCAGGTCTCTGGCGGTGGTGAAGGCCGCCGCGCGGATGGCCACGTCGACGGCTTTCTGGCTGTACTGCTGCGACTGGGCCAGGGTGTTCAGGGCCTTGGTGGGGTTGTGGAAGCCCACGCTGTTTTCCGCAGAGATCAGATCCCAGAAGAACTGGCCCTTGCGGCACATCTGGCGTGCCTCGATCATCAGGTCGTCGTAGTCGGCGGGCTTTGGGCCGGTGTATTCGGCGGCCATGCGGATGGCCTCGTGCGCCTTCACCGAGATGTCCTGGGCCACCATCAGCTGTTCCCACACCTTGTTCTGGGTGAACAGCACCCGCTGGCGCAGGTAGTCGGGGGTCTTGTCGGTGTGGCACTGGCGGCAGGCGCGCAGGTCCGGGTCCTTCAGCGGCGACGTCCAGTGGTGGGTGGACATCTTCTTCTTGCCGTCAAGCCGGGTGTACGACATGTGGCAGTCGGCGCAGGTTACCCCGGCGGAGCCGTGCACGCCGTTGATCCACGTTTCGTATTCAGGGTGCTGGGCCTTCAGCATGGGGGTCTTGGACACGGGGTGCACCCAGTCCACGAAGTTGCCCTCGAAGCCCTTGGTCGTCGTGTTGCCGTGGGTCTTGTAGTACTCGAACATCTCTTCGGGGTCGAAGCCGTTGGCCCACGGGAACACCGGCTTCTTGGCCGCGCCGAATTCCTTGTCCTGGAAGTAGTATTCCACGTGGCACTGCCCGCAGACCAGGGCACGCTTTTCGTTGCGGGGCAGGTTCTTGAATTCCTTGTTCTGGGTCTTCAGGTAGTCTTGCAGGGGCACGCTGTACAGGCGCAGTTCCATGGTCTGCGGCTCGTGGCAGTTGGCGCAGCCGATGGTGTGGTCGTCCACGTCCAGCTTCTGGCGGAACTCGTGAAAGTCCTTGGCCCAGAAGGCATCGCCGTTCTCCTTCACCCATTCCGTCATCTTCGGCGTCTTGCAGTTCCAGCAGGTGGAGGGCAGGCCCGCCTTTTCGCTGTAGTTGTTCAGCCGGTCGATGTGCAGGATGTCCTTCACCGCGTAGGTGTGGCCGCGCGCGGCGCGGTATTCGTAGCTGAAGGGGTACCCCAGCCACAGGTTCTTCAGGTACGGCTGGGCGTGCTTGTATCCTTCGGGCAGGGGGTTGACGTTGTCGTGCTTGTTGTATGGCACCGACCCGCCGTACTCGGTCATGATCTGCGATTCGTTGTTGCGCAGGTAGGTTTCGTAGTGCAGCGGAAATTCCGGCTTGAAGGCGGAATTCTTCAGTTCTTCTGCGGAAAGTTTGGTCTTGTAGGTGGGTGTCATGGGTTCCGAGGGCTCGGAACAGCCCGCCAGCACGGCGAGCGCCATGGCCACCAGCGCGACGAGAAGGCGACGGCTAGACATCGGCGGCACTCCTTCTGGCTATGGGCAGCTTGGGGGTATGGGGCACGTGACGGTGGCAGTCGGTGCAGTACTTCTTGGTTTCCATGGACACGGTCATGGTGGTGGCCACGTGGCAACGCCGACAGTTGACCTGCACCACGTCCCTGGTTTCTCCGCCGGGGTGGATCAGGTCGGGGATGGTGCCAAGGGTCGTCGAGTAGATGTCACGCGCGCCTTCCTTGGCCTTGAAGGGCAGCTTGGCGGCCAGGTTGTGCGGCGCATGGCATTCGTTGCAGGCAAGCTTCGCGTGCGGCGAGCGCTTGTGGGTCAGCGCCGCCTCGGCCATGGAATGGCAACTGCCGCAGAACAGGGCCTGGTCCGTGGCGGTCATGGCCAGGGCCGCGCCCACGGTAACGGCAACGCCAGCCAGCGCGGCCATGAGCATGATGCGCCATGGTCGTCCTGTGGGGTTGCTCCGCAGAGCGTGCATGGTTCCTCCTCCTGTTGGTGTGTCGTGCGTCTGCCCGCCGTGGCCCGGCCACCGGCGTGACCGGTTGCGGCATGTTCGATGTTGACCATCCGGTGGTTGGTGGCGGGTACGGCAGGGAATCCCCCCGTCATTGTATGCGTAATCAACATCCCGAGATACAATGATTATTTTTTCGGAGTTGCGAAGTCTGAACTTTTACAATTTTCTGATTATCGTACTAGAACGCTGTTTTTAAAGGATAAATGAAAATATATTGGGATGGCGTACAGCCGGGGCGCCCTTTCGATTTGGGTATCGGCGAGCGTGCGGATATACGGGATGGCCCTGCGCGCCGGGTGTTTGCCGGACGTTGTGCCCGCATCCCGTGAGAACAACAGGGAAAGAATTGGATGAATGCTCAATCCGCGTCGCGACGGTTGCAAGGGGGGCGGAGGGCTTGGGTGGTGGGGTGCCACACGGTGAGATGAAACTGTTCAGAACGGTGATAATACGTTTTTATTCACAAGGTTAAAGAATATATGATTGCGAAAATGTAATTTTAAGAGTGCTAAAATTGTAATAAAAAAACCAATATGCGCGTCATCAAACTCGCGATCTTGCCGTTTTTGGGATTTTCCGCTATCGCACGTGAACCCGCAGCGGATTGCGCATTCGTGTCATTCCGGGGCGGAGTCCACGCCATCCGGAGAACGCGTCCATGTGTCGATTGTTCGCCTTGACTTCGACAGAGCCCGTCTCCCCCATGGTGGCCATCAATGCCCTGAATGTGATGAAGGAAGGGCATGACGGCTCCGGGGTCGGGCTCTATCTATCCGGTCTGTCGGGTCCCTTTGCGGAGCACCCCGAATATCCCATCCTCTCCGGCATCTTCACCGAAAAGGGCCTGAAGCGGCTTGACGGAATCATGGACGACCTTGGGTTTCGTCCGTTCCATTCGGTGTCGATCATCAAATCCACGCCGCCCGCAGGCACGCCCAAGCGCGGCGTATACCTTGCCCGCGCCTACGAGCCGCCCAAAGCCTGGGCCGACATGCCCGAGGCCGAGCGCACCGCGCAGCTGGTGCAGACCCGCGTGGCCATCCGCCAGCAGGGCGAGGCCGAGCGCGACATGATGGCCTTTTCGTTCTGGCCGGGCGTGGTGATGATCAAGGAAGTGGGCGACCCGCTCACCGTGGGCGAGTACCTGGGCCTTGACCGGCCCGACCTGCACGCCCGCCGCATCCTGTGCCAGGGCCGCCAGAACACCAACTACGCCATCAACCTGTATGCATGTCACCCGTTCTTCATCGAGGGCGTGTGCACCATGACCAACGGGGAAAACACGGCGTTCATCCCGATCCGCGAATACCTTTCGTCGCGCAACGTGCCCGGCTACATGGGCTACCAGTCCGACTCCGAGGTGTTCACGCACATCATGCACTTCACGCATTACAAGCTGGGCCTGCCGGTAGAGGCGTACAAGCACGTCATCACCCCGCTGTCCGACGCCGAAATGGCCGGGCACCCCGACCGTGACATGCTGGCCCGCCTGAAGGTGCTGTGCCGCAAGATGATCATCGACGGCCCCAACTGCGTCATCGGCTGCCTGCCGGACGGCACCATGTTCATGGCGCAGGACCGCAAGAAGCTGCGGCCCGGCGTGGTGGGCGGCAAGCCCGGCATGTACGCCTTTTCGTCCGAGTTGTGCGGCCTTGATGCCGCCATCCCCGACCGCGACAAGACCCTCGACTTCCAGCCCATGCATCTGGACACGGCCTACGTCCGTCCCGAATGCCAAGAGGTGACCATATGCAGCCAACTGCAGGCATTACCCCGTCAACGCTGAGCGTGAAGGACCTGCCCTGGCAGGTCGAATGGAACAAGGACACCTGCACCCTGTGCGGGCGGTGTACCTCCGTGTGCCCGGTGAACGCCATCGAGCTTGCCGTGCACAGGAAGCGCGTGGTCGAAACCACCACCGGCCTCATGCAGAAGCCGAAGAACACCTATTCGGTGTTCCACGGCATCCGCCAGCGCACTGACGCGGCCTACGCCTGCATCGGTTGCGCCATGTGCACCATGGTCTGTCCCAACAACGCCATCCGGCCCATGCGCCTGGATGAAGGCACCACGCTGCGCTTCCACAACAACCGCGGGGGGCATGCCCGTACCCGTGGCGGGCGCCGCAATGCGCCGGACAGCCTGCTGGACCAGATCAAGTTCATCCGCATTTCCATGCTCACCGACCCCGCGCTGGACGCCGGGCGGCACGAGTTCGAGCTGCGCACCCTGCTGGGCCGCGTGCTGCCGCCCGAACAGGGGCTGAAGGCCTTCCAGGAAAACGGCTGGGTGCCTGCGGTGCGCGAAATCTACCCGCTGGTCATCGGCTCCATGTCCTTCGGCGCGCTTTCTCCCAACATGTGGGAAGGCTTGCAGATGGGCGTTGCCTACCTGAACGAGGAAATGGGCATGCCCGTGCGCATGTGCACCGGTGAAGGCGGCTGTCCGCCGCGCCTGTTGCGCTCGCGCTTCCTCAAGTACGTCATCCTGCAGATTGCCTCCGGCTACTTCGGGTGGGATGAAATCCTGCATGCCATCCCCCAGATGAAGGAAGACCCCTGCGCCATCGAGATCAAGTACGGCCAGGGCGCCAAGCCCGGCGACGGCGGTCTGCTGATGTGGCACAAGGTCAACAAGCTCATCGCCACCATTCGCGGGGTGCCGCCGGGCGTGTCCCTGCCCAGCCCCCCCACCCACCAGACCCAGTATTCCATCGAGGAATCCGTGGCCAAGATGATCCAGTCCATGAGCATGGCCTGGGGATTCCGGGTGCCCGTCTACCCCAAGATATCCGCCACCACCACCTCGCGCGCCGTGCTGAACAACCTGGTGCGCAACCCCTACGCGGCGGGCCTTGCCATCGACGGCGAGGACGGCGGCACCGGGGCGGCCTACAACGTGTCCATGAACCACATGGGCCACCCCATCGCCTCGAGCATCCGCGACTGCTACCACGACCTCGTGCAGCAGGGCTGCCAGAACGAGATCCCGCTTATCGCGGGCGGGGGCATCGGCAAGAACGGCAACCTCGCGCACAACGCCGCCGCCCTGATCATGCTGGGCGCCAGCATGGTGCAGGTGGGCAAGTACGTGATGCAGGCCGGGGCCGGGTGCGTGGGGTCGGAAATCGACCGCTGCAACATCTGCAACCTGGGCCGCTGCCCCAAGGGCATCACCTCGCAGGATCCCCGCGTGTACCGCAGGCTGGACCCGGAAAAGGTGGCCGAACGGGTGGTGGATTTCTACCTGGCCTTCGACACCGAACTGCGCAAGATCTTCGCGCCGCTGGGCCGGTCCACCTCGCTGCCCGTGGGCATGTCCGACGCGCTGGGCATTGCGAACAAGGATGCGGCGGAGCGTCTGGGCATCCAGTACGTCGTCTAGCGCGGACATTCGGGGTCTTTTGCCCTCCGGCTTCGTCAGGCGGTCTTTCCCTTCGGGTCACGTACCAAAGAGTACGCTCCCCTCGGAAAAGGCCCGCCTTCCTCGCCGGAGAACAAAATTCCTCCGAATGCCTGAGAACGGCGGCGCGTGAGGAGGAGGAAGCTCCTCCGGATGCCGGAGAGGTGCAGCGCGTGCTGAAGGACATCGCCGTAAGACGAAATCCTTTCGGATGCACGGGCCAGGTCGAGAAAAGATTCCGCGCGGCGGGCCTGAACAAGGGCTTCGCGCGCGGCGAATGAAGATAACGCCGAAAAGGCAACCATACAGCAGCGGAGTGACGCCATGTCCCCCAGCGAAGTGGTCCGCGTAAGCGGCATCGAAGACGGAAAGCGCATCGAATCGCGCATTCTCGAAGAGCGCCTGCAAGGCGTTGTGCGCGACGGCGCGCGCAACGTGGAAGTGGATGCCTGCGGTCAGCACGGCATCGGCGGGCGTTTGTGGATATCGGAACAGGAACCCGTGCACGTCACCGTGCGCGGGTCGTCGGGCCAGCGGCTGGGTTCGCTGGGCAGCACCGGCACCACGGTGGAAGTGTTCGGCCCCGCGTCGGACGACGTGGGCTGGCTGAACGCGGGCGCCAACATCGTCGTGCACGGCAACGCCGGCAACGGCGCGTGCAACGGCATGGCCCAGGGGCGCGTGTACGTTGCGGGCAACATCGGCTCGCGCGGCATGACCATGACCAAGCAGAACCCGCGCTTTTCCGCGCCGGAACTGTGGGTGCTGGGCAGCGTGGGCGACTACTTCGCGGAATTCATGGCGGGCGGCACCGCCGTGGTCTGCGGCGTGGGCGCGCAGAACCCCGCCAACGTGCTGGGCTACCGCCCCTGCGTGGGCATGGTGGGCGGGCGCATCTACGTGCATGGCCCGCACGAGGGTTTTTCGCAGGCGGACGCCAAGCAGGTGCCCATCGACGATGCCGCCTGGGCGTGGCTGACCGAAAACCTGTCCGGGTTCCTGGCCGCCATTGGCAAGTCGGACCTTCTGGCCGGGCTTTCGGTGCGCGAGGACTGGCAGTGCATCGCCGCGCGCGGCCCCTTCGAGAAGGTGGGCAAGAAGCGCCGGGCCGTGGCCGACTTTCGCCGCAACGTGTGGGAGAAGGAACTGGGCATGGGCGGCCTTGTGGGCGACCTGACCTCGGTGGACCGCAGCCCCATTCCGCTCATCACCACCGGAGAACTGCGTCGCTTCGTGCCGGTGTGGGAAAACGGCCAGCACATGGCACCCTGCCAGTCCAGCTGTCCCACCGGCATGCCGGTGCAGGAGCGCTGGCGGCTGGTGCGCGAAGGCCTGATCGATGAAGCGGTGGACGTGGCCCTGGCCTACACCCCCTTCCCGGCCACCGTGTGCGGCTACCTGTGTCCCAACCTGTGCATGCAGGGCTGTTCGCGCAGCCTGCAACGCATGAAGCCCGTGGACATCACCCAGATCGGCAGGGCGGGCGCGGCATCGCGCGCGCCCAAGTTGCCCCCGCTGACCGGGACGAAAGTCGCCGTCGTCGGTGGCGGCGCGGCGGGCATCTCCGTCGCGTGGCAGTTGCGCATGCGCGGCGTTGCCGCCACCGTGTACGACATGGACAAGGAACTGGGCGGCAAGATCAGTTCGGCCATTCCCGGCAGCCGCATCCCGCAGGACGTGCTGGACGCGGAACTGGCCCGCGCCCGCGAGGTGCTGCCCCATGTGCATCTGCAACAGCGCCTGGGCAAGGACGAGTTTGCCCAGTTGAAGGCGGACAACGACTTCGTGGTGCTGGCCACCGGCGCCAACACCCCGCGCATGCTGCCCGTGCCCGGCAAGGAACTGGCCCGCACCGCGCTGGAATTCCTGAAGTCGGCCAAGTCCGGCACCGGCACCGTGGGCAAGCGCGTGGTCATCGTGGGCGCGGGCAACGTGGGCTGCGACGTGGCCACCGAGGCCGCGCGGCTGGGGGCGGAATCCATCACCCTCATCGACATCCAGACCCCGGCGGCCTTCGGCAAGGAAAAGGAAGAGGCGGAACACGTGGGTGCCACCTTCCGCTGGCCCTGCTTCACCAAGGAGATCACCCCCGAAGGGCTGGTGCTGACCACCGGCGAGCTGCTGCCCGCCGAAACGGTCATCTTCTCCATTGGTGACGCGCCCGGCCTCGACTACCTGCCCGAGGACATTGCCGTGGAGCGCGGCCACGTGGTGGTCAACGACATCCAGCAGACCACCGACGCGCGCGTCTTCGCCATTGGCGATGCGGTGCGCCCCGGTCTGCTCACCCAGGCCATCGGCATGGGCCGCAAGGCCGCCGAAGCCATCGTCGAGATGGCCGAAGGCAAGCGCCCCGTGTCCGACACCCGCAAGATGATCGACTATTCCCGCGTGAAGCTGGAATACTTCGACCCGCGCATCGACAACTTCCAGGACCTCGGCCAGTGCGGCGATGCCTGCGCCAGTTGCGGCGCGTGCCGCGACTGCGGCATCTGCGAGACCATCTGCCCGCAGGCGGCCATCAGCCGCCGCGAGGTGCAGGGTGGGTGCGGTTTCGAGATGGCCGTGGACGCCGACAAGTGCATCGGCTGCGGCTTCTGCGCCGGTGCCTGCCCGTGCGGCATTTGGAATCTGGTCGAAAATACTCCGATGGAGTAACCGGGCGCACGTCCCTGGCGGGTGCTGACGCAAAGAACAACGGGCGGTCCCTCCTTTCGGATGGACCGCCCTTGAATTTGCGACAAAGTTTTTTTTCGTGAAGAGTGGGGCTCTGCCCCACGCCCCGCAAGGGGGCCGCGCCCCCTTGACCCCTTATTGGGTAAAACTGTCTGGTGGGGGGGGGCGTTTCCCGGTCGGCTTTCCTGCCGGTTGGCAGTGGTTCCTACTGCAGAATGAACCCCATGGCCTTCAGGTCCTTGGCCCAGCAGCCCCACGGACCGGTCAGGAAGGTGACCTGCATGGTCTTGGGGTTGAAGCGCACCTTGGCGTCCTGGTCCAGGTGGCACTGGCGGTCGTAGTTGGTGTGGGTGATGCGCAGGGTCCACGTGCCGTCCTTGTTGGGGCAGGTTTCCTCCACGTACACCGGGTGGCCGGTGGGCATGCCGCGGCCCTTGTTGGCATCCAGTACCATGACCGAGCCGGGCGTGGGCGTACGGGTGGTGGCCCCGTTGCGCTGGGCGCAGGTGAACCACTGTACCGGGCTGGTGTCGCCCAGGCGGCAGGTGTCGATGCCGGTGCGGCAGCGGGCGTAGATCAGGCTCTGCGGCTGGCAGCGCCCGGTGACCTTCACCGTCTTGCCCTTCTTGTTCTTTTTTGTGGTGGTGGCGCCGGGGCGCAGCGAATAGCACTGGCCGCGCGTCTTTTCCTGGTTCATGGACACGCACTGGCCTTGCAGGACGCCGGTCAGCGGGTCGCACGCGGCGTCGTCCGGCGTGGTGGGCGAGTGCGGCTTGCTGGCCGTCTCGCGCATTCTGGCCACCTCGGCGTCCGTGGTGTCCTGGGCTGCGGCGTCCGGTTGGGTCTGGGCAACTGGGACGGGGGACGCGGCGTCCGGCACGGACGCGGGCTTGGCGCAGCCGGAAAGCAGCAGGGCCGTGGTCAGCAGAAGCGCCAGCAGGGGCTGTGAACCCCGTGTGGCGGCGGTGGCGGAAAGGCGAAACGGGCAAATGCCGGGCACGGTTCCTCCGGTGGGCGGGTGATGGCCGCGAATGATGAATGGGGCAAGGCGGGGGCGCGGGGGGTACCGTGCCCGATCATAGCCGCCCGTATGGTTGGCGTACATCCGTTGTCGTCGTCTATCCGCGCGGGTGCGGGCCGTCAATTGGATGATGCGGGCTGATGATGCCGGGCGTGATGCCGTCCGCGTTGGTGGCGGCATTTTTCGGGTGTTCATGCTGTCGCGGGGGGTTGCGGCGGGCTGCCGGTACGATATGCTGGGGCCAGGTACCGCAGGAACAACCGGAACGTACGGGGTGAACGATGCACGCGGCACAGGAAGCAGGCGCCCAGAAAGCATACCAACGGAAGGCATGCCCACGGACGCAACGCGCCGGTCAGGGGAATGGCCGTGCCGACCACGTGGGGCAAGGCGGCACAGCCGGCGTCATCCGCCGCGCACCCCTGGCAGTGCTTGCGCTGCTGGCGGTGCTTCTTGTTCCCGCCCGCTCCGCCATGGCTCTGGACGACATCGCCAACCTCAAGGGCATGGGCGTGGTGGCGGCGGGGCAGGTGAAACGGTTGGATTGTCCCATGTCAGGCCGGTTCGACTGCAACTCGTGGCCCACCAATTTCCTGAAGTTTGAATACGAAAACATCTGCTTCGCCACCGACCCCGGTACGTGCGGGGCCTATTGCAAGGGCATTCTGGCCACGGACAAGAGCAAGTCGGTGTATTTTTTCGAATCGCTACCGGGGGGCGACCTGGCCCAGCGTCGTGCGCGCGGGTATGAGTGCCCGCCGGGATTTTAGAGCCAGCGTGATTCGGCAACACACCCTGCGGGATTGCTCCAAATAGTCCCCGCCAGACGCACGGCACGAAAAACGGGCGGAACCGCATGCGGTCCCGCCCGTATGTTTTCATTGTCTGCGGTTCCGCGCCTACTTGTCTGCGGCCTTCTGCACGAACACCTTGTGTTCGGTGTCCTTCTCGTGCAGCCGGTGGTACGGCCCATACGGCATGGCGCTGAGGGCGATGGCGTTGGCCTGCATGGCGTAGGGCACGTAGTCGGCCATGGCGGTGTTCATGGCCGTCACCACCACCTGCACCAGCAGCCCGGCCAGCCCGCCGCCGTTGTTGTGGTTGGTCAGGTCTATGACCACCGTCCCGGAATAGTTCCACATTTTTTCGCCGGTAGTGGTGGACTTCAACTCGCACTCAACGGCCACGGTCAGGTACGAGGCCACCACGGCATACGAGGTGTCCCACTTCTTGATGCGGGTAAACAGCACCGCGTCGGCCCCGAAGTATTCCTTCAGGGTGTTCAGCGGCAGATCGTACAGCTGATGCCCGTCGGTAATGCCTTCGTGGGCCAGGATGTCTGCGGACACCTCGTACGGTAGCACGTAGTACCCGGTGTACACCAGCGGTTCCTGAATGGTGGTGGAGTAGTAGGTGGGGGCGTCCGCTGCCGTGGATTCGTTGATGGGCGGCAGCACCACGATGGAGCGCGGCTTCTGCTCGTACATCAGCGGAAAGAGTTCCGACTTGGTGGCCTGCTGCCCGATGTTGGCGCAGCCGCCCAGCAGGGCAAGGGCCAGCAGCAGCGCGGCGGCGATCAGTCTATTCATGGGCGGCCCCCTCCCCGGCGGGCAGCACGGGCGCGTCGTTTATCGCATCGGCGGGGGTGATGACGCCCCCCTTGCTGTCCGCGTCTTCTGCCGCCGGTTTCTCCGCTCCGGTTCCGGACGAGGCGTCCGCCCAGGCCAGCAGGCGCGCGGTGAACACCTTGGATTCCGGGTACAGGCGGTTTTCCGCTTCGAAGTACTTCTTCGCTTCGGCCATCTGGCCCGCCTTCAGGTGGATGTAGCCCAGTTCGGCGAAGATGCCGGGCGGCACGGGCAGGTTGCGCTGTTCGGACTTGGCCACGATGTCCTGCATGGCCTTGATGTGCTTGTCCTGCTGGTCCTGCGCGGGGTTCTTGCGGCAGGCGTAGAGGGTGGAGGAGTAGTTGTCCATGCAGTACATGGCGTTGCCGGGCTTGGCGCAGCCGGTGCACAGCACGCACAGGGCGGCGGCCAGCAGCGCCAGTTGCACGACCCGCAGGGGATTTGCCATGGAGCGAGTGGTCTCGTGCGTCATGGTCATGGGACAAGAATCTCCTTGGTCATGCCCGCGCCTACCAGCACGGTACGGTTCACCACCGCCACGCCGTCGCGTTCGACGATGACGGTGTAGCGGCCGGGGGCCACCTCGTACACGGTGTCCTTGGTCTTGGGGGTGGTGTTCCAGTCCTTGGCGCCGCTGGACTGCCCCAGGGTGAAGGGGGGCAGGTCGTTCAGGCGGGCCACGGCACCCTTGGCGTTGCCGGTGAACCAGAAATAGGCCTTGGTGTCGCCCTGCACCACGCCCTCGCGCGAGGCGCAGCCCGCGAACAGCCCGGTAAGCAGCAGCACGGCGGCCAGCGCCGCCAGCGTTGCGATGCGTATGGATGTCTTGTGCATGATGCCCCCTAGCGAACTTCGCGGATGAACAGTTTGCCGTAATCGTTGGTGGCGTCCCACGCGGCCAGCGATCCTTCCTGCAACGCGCAGGCGGAAATTTCGCTTTCCGGCGTGTCGCCCAGGGTGGCGGCCACGCGCAGCCTGCCCACCACCTTGCCGGGCAGGACGATGTCCATGTTGGTCTGGGGGTTGCGCACCTTCTGCCCTTCGGCCACCACGTCGAACAGGTCGCCCGCCTTGATGTTCTGGGTCTTGCCGCCGGAAATCAGGTACTGCCCGCCTTCCTGGGCCAGGATGTAGCCCTTCCAGGGGCGTTCCAGCAGGTTTTCGATGATGTTGGACGACACGTTGGTGATGGCCGCCTCGATGGCCTTGTCGTTCAGCGTGGTGTCGTACCCGGCGCGACTGCCCACGCCCATGATGCTGCCGGCTTCGGAATAGGCCTCGCCGCTGCCTTCCTCTGCATGGATGATCTGGCCGGTGGAAACCTCCACCAGGCGGATATGCACCTTGGCGAAGGCCACCTGGCGCTTGGAGCGGCTGAACACGCCCACGTCGCCCACGTCCTTGCGCCCGAATTCGGTGACGGAGCCCAGAATCAGGTAGTCCGCCATGTTGCGGTATTCACCCGCGCCGCCGATGCCCAGTTCCTTCTGGATCTTGTCCAGGTCGGCCCGTTCGATGAGGATGAACTTTTCGGTGGCCACCAGCTTGGAGGACAGGATGTCCACGGCCTGCTTGCCCAGGCGGTCGCGCGAATCCTTGTCCAGAAAGAAGCTCTGGCCATACTTGGTTTCATTGGTGAAACGACCGATGGCGACCTTGCGCTTCACGCCCTTCTTGTCCATGGCGGCGGCCTGCTGCACGGTGGGGCTTACCGCTGCCGGTGCACCCTCCACGCGTTCCGCCTTGGGCCGCTCGGTGGTGGCGCATCCTGTCATCAGGAGTGCTGCTGCCAGAAAGGGAATCAACCTTTTCAACACGTTGTGCCTCCCCAAAGGTTAGAACGGAAAATGAAAGTGATTGCTTACCAATAGATACACGTCTTTACAATATGCATGGGGGGTTACTGATTAGATTTGCGAATTTGTATAGCGCGGGCCGATGGGGAATCGTTCTGCGGGCATCGTTGCCCGCATGCCCGTGTGGGTGCGGCACCTTTCGACATCCCGGCACCGGAGCGTGCCGGGATGTCATGCTTTGCCCGTACCTGCCGATATGCTACGGAAAGCGCACGCCTCGCCGCGCGGGGCCGCGCCCGTACATCATCCGGAGGTTCCATGCCCGCCACCGATGCCCCCCTCGCCAAATGGATGTTCCTGCACCTGCTGCACGGCCTCAGCCAGTCCGGCTACGCCATGGCCGGGGCCAACGAACTGCTGGGCGAACTGGACAAGTTGCCGCCGCAGCAGCGCAAGGCGCGGGTGTTGTTCGGCACCGGGCTGCTGCGCCAGGCCCTGCTGCTGAATCCGCTGGATGCCGGGCTGCGCGGGCTGGTGGGCCAGCTTGGGGCCATGGCCGCGCCCTCGCCCGCCTATGTCGCCTGGCTGAAGGCGTCCGCCGCCGTGCTGGACGGCCAGCCGCAGGTGCCCGCCAACGAGGCCTTCGGCAGGGCCTGGGACCTGCCCGCCGACCCGGACGCGGTGCTGGCCGCCTGCCGCGAAGCCACGGCGCCCGGTGACGTGTTCGCCTGCCTGATGCGCCTGTGGGAAATGGGCGCGTGGGAACAGACGGCGGCGGGTATTGCGCATTTTCTCGCATCCCCTGCGGCCCCGGCGGGCGCGGGCGTACTGGCCCACGCTGCCCATGCGGCGGGCGCCTCCGCCCTGCGCGACGAATTGCTGGCCAAAGCCCTGCCGTGCCCGCTGACGATCCTGCTGCGCGCCCGGATGGCCGAGGCGGCCGATGATCTTTCCACGGCCCGCGCCCTGTACATGGAGGCGCTGGACGCCGAACCCGCCCTGCTGTTCCTGGTGCGCCACCTGGCCCAGATGGGCAGGCCGGAGGCCCCGGCATCCGTGCTGGAGGGGCGGCGCATCGGCGTGGGGTTCTACACCTGGAACAAGTTGCAGGTGACACTGGATACCCTGGCCAGCCTGCTGGATTCGGACATCGGCGGGGCGCACGTGGCGCTCATCAACAACGGGTCCACGGCGTTTTCGCGCGACGAGTTCGAGGCGGGCGTGCGCGCGGTGGCCGCCGGACGGCAGGTGGAGCTGATCCAGCTGCCCATCAACATCGGCGCGCCCGCCGCCCGCAACTGGCTGTGGCACCTCGACTCCATGCGCGACAGGGAGCTGTTCGCCTTCTTGGACGACGACGTGCTGCTGCCGCGCACTTGGCTGCGCAGCTACGTGCAGGACATGGACGAGATGCCCGGCACGGTGGTGGTGGGGCCGCAGGGGGTGAACCCCGGCAGCCTGCCCACGGTGCAGTACGTGGCCCGCTACTTCGAGAAGACCGGCAAGCACCTCATCCGGTTCACCAACAACGCGCCGCTGGTCATGGATTTCGGCCAGTACGGGCAGCGCCGCCCGTGCCTTTCGGTGATGGGCTGCTGCCACCTGCTGGACAAGGCGGCCTGCGCCCGGCTGGGCGTGCCCGACTTCGACCTGCGCTTTTCGCCTTCGCAGGTGGACGATCTGGAGCACGACATCCAGGTGTGGAAGGCCGGGGGCCGGGTGGTCTACGACGGCAGGGTGCGCGTGGTGCACCGTCAGGATGCCGGGCGCGCCGCGCCGCTGTCCGAGGCCTCGTGGGGGCACGTGTGGGGCAACCACTACAAGATGGAACGCAAGTTCACGGAACAGGAACTGGCCAGTGTGGACCGGGCCACCCGTGCCGCCGACGTGGCAGACCTGGTCGCCGCCTACGAATCGGTGGCCGGGCAACTGCCGTCCGCCGCGCGGGCGTACGTGGGGCTGTGCGTGCGCAGCCTTCAGGCGGCGGCTGGCGAGAACGTGCTGTAGGCAGGCCCCTCGTCACGTTGCAGGAATCGGAAAATGACGGCGGCGCGCTCCGGAAGGGGCGCGCCGTTCTTGCGTCGTGCGGGGGGAAGGGCGGAGTGAACCTCAGGCGTAACGGGCGCGCACAGCCCGAAACAGTTCGGGCATGCGGTCATACTGGTGCACCATGACGGCGGGCAGGCCCGCGTCGTTCAGGATGTGGCCGCATGCGTCGATGGCGGGCGGGGTGGCCTTGTAGCCCAGGGTCAGGATGGGGCCCGCGTTGTCGTGCGCGGTGACCGTGGGCAGGTGACCGCCGTGCAGCAGGTGGTTGTGCACCCCCTGGTCGTACCCGGCCATGCCGGTGGGCGGCGGGGGCGTACCACCAGATGCGGATGTCGATGCCGGTGGCGGGGGCGGCGGGGGTGGCGCAGGAGAGAACGGCAGCAGCAGTGCTGTCAGCCGTTCCAGATAGTCCAGCATGGCCGCATGGCCACCCACGGTGGTGCCGGAGCAGGAGATGCGCTGCCCGGCCAGCGCCCGCCATGCCGCATCGCCCAGATGCCCGGTGACCCAGCGGGTCATGTACGGGCAGGTGCCGATGGTCATGCGGGCGTCTTCCAGGGTCACGTTCAGGCCGTCGGCCCACGGGAAGGAGAACGGATCGCGCTGGAAGATCACGTCGCGCACGTCGGTGATCAGGACGCGGGCGTACGGGGGCTGGGCCTTTCGCAGCAGGTCCAGGTACAGGAAGTAGCGCAGGGCGTTGTAGGGCAGGTGGGCCAGCGCGGGCGGGCGCTCGAAGGGCAGGATGTCCGCGCCCATGTCGGCCATGCGGTCGGTGTCGCGGGTGGTGGGCGAGGTGAACAGCACGCACCGCCCCGCGAAGCCGGTGGCCCGCAAGGATGCGAGGAAGGGGCGCACGTCGCCCGCATGGTACCCGGCGGCCAGCCCCATGATCAGGTCAGGGCCGAGGACGGGGGCGTCCGGCAATGCGCGGTGGAGTTCGTGGGTGGGGGGCTGGGTCACGCCACAGGCTTGCCCCGCGCCGCGCCAAAAAGCAAGCGGTGCAGGGGCGTGCAGCCGGGCGGATGGTCGGGACATGCAACCAGCGGGCAACCAGCAGGCAACCAGCGGGCAGCCGCCGGGCGCGCCGGCTTCGCCGGACGGGCAGGGACCAGACGGACCCGGAGCCTACACCGGCACGGCCAGCACACCGGTAACGTCGTTCACGTAGTCCCCGGAATTCTTGTACTCGCGGTACCCGCACGAGGGGGCCGCGCCCAAGGCGTAGCGGCGTCCCCGCATATCGTGGATGCAACTGACCCCGGCCGGGTCGCTGGTGAGGGCCTGCGGCGGCAGGGCCAGCACATGGCCGGGCCGGATATCCCGGCTGGTTGAGGACACCACCGTGCCGCCCGCGTCCACGTACAGGCCAAAGGCCCCGCGCATGGGGGCCTGTGCCTCGTCGCGGGGCAGGGCGTCCACCAGCATGGCCTCGAACTGCGGTTCGGCATCGAACACGATGCCGATGCCCCCCACCGTGGTGCGTTCGTCCGTGGGGTGCATCACCGCAGCGTTGTAGATGTAGGTGGGCCGTCCGCCGTACAGGTCCGAGGGGGCAAAGGGCGACACCCGGTATTCCTGCTGGTTGCGGATGGACTGCACGGTCTGCCGCACGAAGTCCACGTCCGACAGGTCGCGCCCCAGGCAGTCCTCGTTGTCCGGGTTGGAAACGGCCACCACCACCCCGGCGGCGTTGTACACGCACAGGTCGTGGTACACGGTGTACAGTTCGTGGATGTAGCGCAGTATTTCGGTGATGCGCCGCCGGTCGGCCTCGGGCGGCATGGCCCGGCCACTGCCCGCCCGGTCCAGGATGTGGCGGAAGGCGGGCGTCAGGGCCCACCAGCGACAGTCGTTGGCCCGTTCGTACAGGTTGCGGTCCATGATGTCGCAGGCCAGGGCGGCCTTGAAGCGCAGGTCGCTCAAGAGGGACGAGGAGACCGTGGCGTACAGGTCGTCGATGGACTTGACGAACATGTCCTTGGTCTTGTGACCGATCTTGCGGATCTCGTCGAGCACCGGCAGGAATTCCTGGGCGTTGCGCTTTACCGCGATGATCTGGCCGTTGATGACCACAAGGCCCAGGTCCTGGTTCACGTCTTCCGACGTGGCGGCGATGTCCAGCAATTCGTCCGAGAAGATGCACGACGGTTCGGCGTCGTCTTCCTGCGCGCCGCCATCTCCTTGTTCGTTGGCGGGCGGGTGCAGGGATTGGGTTTGGTCCATGCCCCCGGCGGAACAGGTGCCGTTTTCGCCGTCGGCAAATGCGGCGTGCGGCGGCGTGGCCGCGCAGCCCCGCCAGCCCAGCCCCACGTAGCCCTGATACCCGTTGGTGGGGGCGCTGAAGGTCAGGTATTCGTCACTGCCGCTGCCCAGCGATGTCAGCGCGCGAGGCGCCCGTGCCCCCAGGCACGAACCCACCTGGAAATCGGCGGGCGCGCTGGAGGCGATGACCGTGCCCGCATCGTCGGTGAGGCACAGCGCCACACCCTTTCTGCCGTTGACCAGCTTGCGGAAAATGCCCTCCATCTCGTTTTCGAAACGGAAGCACAGGCACAGCACACCCAGCGGGCGGCCCGTTTCCGGGTGCAGGATGCGGTGCGAGAAGATGTGGGCCACGGGCTTGCCGGGGCGCAGGTCGGACGGGCGGAAGGTTTCCAGGTATCCGTCGGCGGCAAGGGTGGCGGCCACCAGCGGGTCGGACGAGATGCGCACCGGGGTGGCCTCGTCAAGCTGGGCGCGCACCCGGCCGTGCGTATCAAGCACCAGGATTTCGTCGTAGACGGTGTACTTGTCTCGGTAGTCGCGCAGGCGGCTGCGAACGGCGGCGCAGGCGTCGTCCGGCGCGACAGCCGCGTCGGCAGCGCCGTTACCGGTGTTTGTGTCGGAACCCGTGCCCGCGCTGGCAGCAAGACCGGCCACGCAGACCTCGTCGTCATCGCGGGCGGTGGCGGCCAGAAAGTCCACCAGCACCCCGTCGGTGGCCAGAAAGCCCACGTCCGCCGTGCGTTCGAACAGGTTGCGCACCACGATGTCCACGGCCACCTGGGCCATGCCCCCCAGTTCCAGCGCCACCTTGCGGGTGTTTTCGCGGGCCAGGCTATCGATGAGGCGTTCCTGCAATTCCTGGAACTTGCGTTGTGCCTCGTCCATGGAATCAAGCAGGGTGGCGGCAACGGACAGGCTGTTGATCTTGCCGGTCAGCGAAACGCGGGTCCACCACTTGGACAGCGAGCTCAGCGAACTGCGGTATTCGCCGATGCCGGGCATGTGGTGCAGGTACCTTCGCAACTCCACGTCTATACTCATTTTTTCGTCTCGCTGTTGGCGTATTGACGATAACGCAAAAAACCGGGCGCAAATTCTAGGGTCATATCTCGCATATTGCCATGATTGTAAATGTCATTATTCGATTGACGGTTGCCATTGTGAAGTGTGCGCTCGAACAACGCGCTGGAATCATGCGTATTTCTTGCTTCCTGAAAATGTACAAAAAAAGCCCCCAGAAGGGCTGGGGGCACGGTGAGAACGGGTAGGGTGGTGCGTGTTTCGGGCGGGGGATTCCAGCAGGGTAGTGCCAAGGCATGCCGCACTGTCACCGCCTTGGCGTGCGGGAAGCGGCGTGTGCACGGGGTTGTCCGCCTGCCCTGACTGCTGTCGGGCCATCGACCGCGCGGGAAGGGGCGGCGGGTTGTGCGGCTACAGCGGCGCGTTTGCGGGCATGGCGGGCAGGATGGCTGCGCGCAGCGCGTCATATGCAACCTGATGCGGGTCCGCGTGGTGTGCGCCCGCCGGATGCGGGGCCTGCCGCGTGCGGGACTGGGCGCGGGCGTGCATGTCCACCGGGGCCACCCGGCCTTCGGTGAGCACGGCGGCCTCGTCGCAGAACAGCGGCACCAGACGCACGTCGTGGGTCACGAACAGGTAGGCGGTGCCCGTGGCGCGGCGCAGTTCGGTCAGCAGATCCAGCACGCGGGCCTGCACCAGCATGTCCAGGCTGCTCAGGGCCTCGTCCAGCAGGATCAGCCGGGGACGGGGCGCCAGGGCGCGGGCGATGCACACCCGTTGCAATTGCCCGCCGCTCAGGCGGTGGGGCAGGCGGTCCAGCAGGGCCGGGGAAAGGTGCACCTGTTCCAGCAGTTCACCGGCACGGGCGCGGCGTTGGCGGCGATTCAGCGGGGTGAAGTTCTCCAGCGGTTCGCCGATGATGCGTTCCACGGTCAGGCGCGGGTTCACCGCGTTCACCGAGTTCTGGAAGACCACCTGCACGTGGCGGCGGTCCTTGCCAAGGCCGTGGCGCACATCCCGGCCCATAAACCGCACTACGCCGCCGTCGGGCCGTTCCAACCCCAGGGCGATGCGGCACAAGGTGCTCTTGCCCGCGCCGCTGGGCCCGACAACACCGGTGCAGCCGCCTTCGCGCACGGTCAGGTCCACGCCGCGCAGCACCTCGCGCATCTGGCCCGGGGCGAACCACCCGCCGGTGCGGTAGCTGCGGGTTACCCCGCGCAGTTCCAGCAGGGGCGGGGTCCCAAGGTTCGCCGTTGCGGACTGCCGGGCAGGTGGGGCGGCTATGGTGTCGTCGGCGTGATGCATGGCGGAGTCCTTCATGGGCGGCTTGCGGCGGCGGATGAGGTGACAAGGGGCTGCGGCGCCACACCGTCCGCGAGTGGCGGGCGCAGGCCGTACAGCCGGTGGTGGGCGGCCAGCAGGGCGCGGGTATACGGGTGGCGCGGCGCGCTGAACAGTTCGCGCACGTCGCCCTGCTCCACCACCCGGCCATGGCGCATGACGGCCATGCGGTCGGCCATGCGGGCCGCCACGCTAAGGTCGTGGGTCACCAGCAGGATGGCCATGTTGCGGGTGCGGCGCACCTGGTCCAGCAGGTCCAGCACGTGGGCCTGCGAGGGCAGGTCGAGGTCGGTGGTGGGCTCGTCGGCGATGAGCAGCGGTACATCCAGCACCAGGGCGAGGGCGATCATCACCCGCTGGAGCATGCCGCCGCTCATCTGGAAGGGGTAGTGGCGCAGGATGGCCTGCGCATCGTCAAACCCCACCTCGCGCAGGGCGGCAAGGGCTGCTGTGTGCCAGTCGGGGCGGCGGGTGCCTTTGGGGCCGTCCTTGGGAGCGGCGGGCAGATGGGCGGCCAGGGTTTCCTGGAAATGCGCGCCGATGGTGAACACCGGGTCGAAGCAACTGGCGGGATTCTGGAGCACGTAGGCTGCCCCGCGTCCGCGCAGCAGGCGCAGCCGTTCCGGCGGCGCGCCGTCCGCTGCATGCCCTTCCGGGGCCTGCCAATCCACGGTCTGCCCATTCACGCGGATGGTGCCTGCGGTACGGGCCACGCCATCGGGCAGCATGCCCAGCAGGGCCATGCAGGTCAGCGATTTGCCGCAGCCGCTTGGCCCCACCAGGCAGACCACCTGGCCGCGTTCCACCGTCAGGTCCACCGGGCCAACGAGGGGAGGCCCGAGAGCGGGGCCGGACAGGGCAGGCTTTGTCGTTCCGGTTTCGGTGTCGCGTACCGTACCGGCGGTTCGGGCGGCGCGGCGCAGTTCCAGTCCGCGTACGGCCAGTGCGGGCACGGGCGCGGGAGCGGACGCGGCGAGCGCAGGGGCCATGTCGCTCCTGTCGTCCCCCGCGCGCGCGTCAGTGCGCACTTCGTCGAGCTCCACCGGGCGGTTGCCTGCGGCATCGGGATATTCCGGGGCAGTCAGCCCGTCCCCTCCATCCGCTCCGACCGGCCCGACCATCCCATCGGTAGCATCGATTCCGTCGGGGGCATGCGCCGCGCAGGCCGCGCCCCCTTCCGTCTCGCGCGCGGCGGCGGGGTCCAGGGCGTCGCGCAGGGCATCGCCCAGCAGGTTGAAGGCCATCACCGTCACGAAGATCATCAGGCCGGGGTACAGCAACTGTTCAGGGTGTGCGCCGATGTATTCGCGCGCATCGCCGATCATTACCCCCCATTCCGGCGTCGGGGGGCGCACCCCAAGGCCCAGGAAGGACAGGCCGGAAACGTGCAGCAGCATGTGACCCACGTCCAGCCCGGCCATGACCAGCATCTGGGCCAGCACCGGGGGCAGGATGTGGCGGAGCACCAGCCGCGCCGGTCGGGTGCCCGCAGCGCGCGCGGCCAGCACGTATTCGCGCTGCTTCAGCCCCAGCACCAGCCCGCGCGCGAACCGCGCGTACCAGGCCCAGTGGGTGCAGGCCACGGCGATGATCACGTTGGTCAGCCCCGACCCCAGCACCCCCACCAGGAACAGGGCCAGGATGAAGGTGGGAAAGGTCATGAACACGTCGCAGGCGCGCATGAGCAGGCTGTCCACCCGCCCCCCCGCGTAGCCTGCCACGCAACCCGCCGTCAGCCCCACGGCCACGATGCAGGTCAGGATGGCCCCCACGGCGAACAGCGAAACCCGCGTGCCGTGGCACAACCGGGCCAGCACGCTGCGGCCCAGATGGTCCGTGCCCAGGGGTTCCTCCAGGCTGGGGGCCTCGAACTTGCGGGTAATGTCCACGTCAGCAGGATGGCGAGGAGAAAGGTACGGCGCGAACACGGCCATGGACAGGATGATGCACAAAAGGGCCAGCGCGGCAAGGGCCGTGGGCCGCGACAGCAGTTGGCGCAACAGGGTGTTGCCCGGGGCTGCGCCGGGATAGGTCGCGGGGACGACAGGGGGGGCGGCGGCGTCGAGTGCTTCCGTACTCATGCGCGGTCCTCCCCCAGGCGG
Organism: Nitratidesulfovibrio sp.; assembly: GCF_040373385.1. Lineage (NCBI taxonomy): Bacteria > Pseudomonadati > Thermodesulfobacteriota > Desulfovibrionia > Desulfovibrionales > Desulfovibrionaceae > Nitratidesulfovibrio > Nitratidesulfovibrio sp. Next base: position 29,892 of record NZ_JBDXXH010000003.1, read on the forward strand.
ATGCGCGGGTCGGCCCACGCGTACAGGATATCCACGGCCAGGTTGCACAGCACGAAGATGGCCGTCATCAGCAGCATGAAGCATTGCAGGATGGGGTAGTCGCGGTTGTACACGGCGGACACCGCGTAGCGGCCCACCCCCGGCCAGGCGAACACCGTTTCAACGATCACCGCGCCGCCCAGAAGTTCACCCACGTGCATGCCAAGCGAGGTCAGCACCGGGATCAGCGAATTCTTGAACATGTGCCGCCAGACCACGGCATGTTCGGAAATGCCGCGTGCCCGTGCATACATGATGTGCCGGGCGTGCATGTTTTCCAGCAGGCTGGTGCGGATGAGCCGGGTGTTGATGCCCATGGACATCAGCGACAGGGTGATGGCGGGCAGCACCATGTGTTCAAGCCCGCCGCGCCCCAGCGCGGGCAGCCAGCCCAGCTTGACCGCGAACAGCCACACCAGCAGGAAGCCCAGCCAGAAGTTGGGCAGGGATACGCTGGTGAAGGACAGGGCGCGGGCCGCGTTGTCCAGCGGACGGTCGCGGTGCAGGGCCGCACCGACCCCGAGGGGGACGCTGACGGCCAGGGTGAGCAGCAGGGCCGCCCCGGCCAGTTGCAGGGTGGCGGGCAGGTAGTGCAGCACCTCGCCCAGCACCGGGCGCCCCGTGACGTAGGAGTTGCCGAAGTCGCCGATGACGGCGCGGGCCAGCCAGCGGGCGTACTGTTCCCACAGGGGCAGGTCCAGTTCCAGCATGCGGCGGGCGGTGGCCAGGGCCTCGTCGGTGGGGGGGATGCGCGACAGGCGCAGGTAGGCCATGGCCGGGTCGCCCTGGGCGGCGCGCAACAGCAGGAAGACCACCACCGAGACCAGCAGCAGCAGGGGGATGAGCGCGGCGAGGCGTTTCAGGATGTAGGCGGGCATGCGTGTTTCCGGAGCTGAGGGGGCGGTGTCGGCTGTTGGATGTGTCGCCGTCCGCGCGCCCGTACCAGCCATCCGCGCCGGAAATACCGGCGCGGAGTATAAGGAAGAAAGGCATAACGGCTGATTGGAAAAGGGCCTTCGGGGCCGGACGTGTGTGTCGGCCCCCGGCGGCAGGAAATGGGGAAGGCGGCGCGTGGCCGCCCTCCCGCGTTTTGCTGCTATTTCAGGAGCATGTCCTCGAAGGGGATTTCCGTGTCCATGGCGCCGAAGTGCACCCCGTCCACGCGGGCGGTGTGTACCACCATGCTGGTCTGGTAGGTCAGCGGCAGGTACACGGCCTGGTCGTGCAGGGTGGTCAGGATGTCGCGGTACAGGTTCTGGCGCGTGGTTTCGTCGGTGGTCAGCAGCACCTTGCCGATCCTGGCGTCGATGTCGGCCTTCATGGGCAGGCCTATCTGGGCCTGGTAATCGGCGTGGGTGGGCACGCGCATGCCGCTGACGAAGGAATGCGGATCGTAGGGTGCGCCCCAGGTATCGCCGAAGACCATGCCGAAGGTGCCGTTCTTCTGGCGCTCGCCGATGGCGTCTTCTTCCTCGCCGATCAGGTTGGCCTGCATGCCCACGCGGGCCAGTTCAGATTGCAGGAATTCCGCGATGGCCTTTTGCAGGGCGTCGTTGCCCACGAAGCACAGGTCCACGGTCAGCGGCTTGCCGTCCTTCATGCGCGGGCCTTTGGGGCCCTGGGGATTGGTGCGTTTCCAGCCCGCCTCGTCCAGCAGTGCTTCCGCCTTGGCGATGTCGTGGGCGTAGGGGGGCAGCTTCAGGTCGCAGTAGGGGGACGTGGGCGGGAACAGGGCGTCGGCGCGGGCTTCCGCGTTCAGGAAGATGCCCTTGACCATGGCGTCTTTGTTGATGGTGTGCAGGATGGCCTTGCGCACGGCTATGTCGGCGGTGGGGCCGCTCTTGCTGTTCAGCGCGATGACCCGGCTGGCCTGCGGCGGCGAAAGGTAGGTGGCGTACTTGCCGCCCTTCTTCAGGGCGTCGAAGGCTTCCAGGCTGATCTGTCCGCCGCCGTGTCCGCCGCCGCCGAAGACCAGGTCAAGTTCGCCCGCCTGCAAGGCCACCAGCCGGGTATTCGGGTCCGGGATGACCCGGACCACGATGCGCTTGATGGCGGGCTTTTTGCCCCAGTAGGCGTCGTTGCGCTCGAGCACGTCGTATTCGCCCTTGCGGGTTTCCACCAGCTTCCACGGGCCGGTGCCGATGGGCGCCTTGATGCCCTCTGCGGTGTTGCCGGATGCGGGGAACGCCGAGGGCGACAGGAAGCGCACGGGCCGGATCAGCGCCAGTTCCTGCAACGCGGGGTAGTAGGCGTTCTTCAGCACCAGGCGCACGGTGCGCGCATCGGGCGTTTCCACCTTGTCGATCTGGGCCACCAGTTCCAGCCAGTCGTGCGAGGCGCGGTTGGCCAGCACCGTTTCAAGGTTCATGCGCACGGCCTTGGAATCGAAGGGCGTGCCGTCGGAAAAGGTCACGCCCTTGCGCAACGTGAAGGTGTACACCTTGCCGTCGGGCGACACGGTCCAGCTTTCGGCCAGCCAGGGTTCGATGGCGCCGCCCTTGGCGTACTTGACCAGCGATTCATACACCATGCCCTGGGCAAACATCTGGTTGGGCGAATACTTGTGCGGGTTCAGTTCACCCACGTTGGAGGGCCAGGAATAGCGCAGGGTGTCCGCCGGGGTGTCGGCGGCGTGCGCGGCAAGGGGAGCGGCAAGGCCGCCCGCCAGCGCCACGGTGAACAGCATGAGGGCGGCAAGCATGGGCCGCAGAAGCGCACGCAGCCAGTGGCGCGGGAAATGGGCGACAACACAAGGCGACCGGGTCGGCATGTCGTTCTCCGAATTTTGAATGTGTATTACGGATAAAAAAATACAAAGTGTGTTACTCCAAATGCCAGAGTGGAAAATTCATGTCAACGACACTGCGGACAGATGGCGGTTTTCTTTGGTAATGCCTTTTTATTTTTGGGTGTTGCGTCGCGCCGGTCCGCGCTGAGGGCTGCGAGCGTGATTGAATGATCGCGGGAGGGAAGTATTTGAGGGATGCGCAGGACGGTATGCCGGATGTTCGGTCGGGCCGTCCGCAGGGTTGGTGCGGTGTCGTGTGACATCCGGGGGCATGCGGGCAGGCCGGGGAGTGCGTGCATGATATTTCCACAAAATCCCGCGATGGAACTTTCTGGATTGGTCTTCATGATGTAGCATTGGCTGCGGAAAACGCAGAAGCAGTCACGAATTTTCAGGACAGGCGGCAGTCACGATAATTTTATTTTGCATGACTCTTGGCAGGTGTTATCTTGTGTGCATGAATTATCCTGCTGCGAACCGTTCACGCAGGAAATTGCATGTCCGCGCATATTCACATACAGCCATGCACAATCATGACAGGAGAACCATCATGAAAGTCAGCGCCCGCAATCTTATCCCCGGCAAGGTCAAGGAAATCACCGTTGGTGCGGTCAATTCGGAAGTGATCATCGAAGTGGCCCCCGGCATCGAAGTGGTGTCCATCATCACCAAGCGCTCGGTGGAAGACATGGGCCTCAAGAAGGGCTCGGACGTGAAGGCCATGGTCAAGGCCTCCAACGTCATGATCGTCACCGACTAGCAGGTTCGGCGCGGGGCGCATGCGGCATGGCCCGACGCCCTGATGCTTCCAGGCGATGAAGCCCCCGCTCCGGAAAGAGCGGGGGCTTTTGCATGCGTCGGGTGGCTATGGAAACGCACTGGCCATGGAGTAGAGCACAAGGCCCCCAGCGAAGTTTTTCGCCGGGGGCTTTTGATGCCAAGCGGGGTGCGCCGCCGTGTCAAACGTCGCGCGCGGGTACACGTTCGGGTCGGCAAACGCAAAAAAGGGTTGGAACGTTTGTTCCAACCCTTTGCTGTCTGCGTGGTGCCGAGGGAGAGAATTGAACTCCCGACACGGGGATTTTCAGTCCCCTGCTCTACCAACTGAGCTACCTCGGCGTCGCGGAGAACCTGAATAGGCAAAATGGATGGGCTTGGCAAGCACTTTTTGGCGCGAGGATGATTTTTCTGCCGGACGGGGGCGGGGATTGAAGTCCCTCGGGTCCGACGGCTGGGATGGGTGGCTTGGCCGGTCGGCAGGTGCTACGCGCCGGGGCGTTTCATGCGGGTTTGGGCCGCTCCGTGCTTCCCGGTGGTGGTGGGGGCTGCCGGTGTTTGCCCTTTCCCTACAGCAGCATGCGCTTGGCCTGGCGCATGGCGTTGCGGCAGTCGCACACGAAGCGGAAGGCCGCCCGGTGCCGGGGGGTGGCATCGCGCGGCAGCACGCCCGTTTCGGCCCAGGCGAACAGTTCGTCCATGGGCGCGGCCACGCTGAACCAGAAGCCCTGTTCCATGGGCACCGGGCTGTGCGCGTAGTGGCCGAACAGGATGCGGTCGTCCACGATGATGCACGGCGCGCAGGGCAGGGCGTGGGTTTCGTACACTTCCACCAGCCCTTCGTGGCGCACGGCCAGCCGCACGATGAAATCGCGCGAGGCAGCGAATTCGTGCCCCATCTGCACCGCCGTCAGGTCCGGGCGCAGGGCGTGCAGGAATTCGTCCACCCAGCCCCGGCGGGATGCGAGCGGCACGGTGATCATCTGCAGGCGGCGGAAGGTGGGCTGGGCCAGGGCGGTGTGCAGCGCCTCGGCCAGCGCGGGCATGCGCCCGAATTCGGCGTACAGGGCCATGTGCAGCACGATGCGCTGGCGGGCTTCGGCCAGCACCTGCGGCAGGCTTGCGGTATGCAGGCCGACGTACATGCGGCGTTACTCCTCGTAGATCATCCGGCGGGTCATGCCGCCGTCCACCAGCCAGTTCTGCCCGGTGACGAACCCGGCGTCCTCCCCGGCCAGAAAGGCCACCAGCGCGGCCACGTCGCGCACCGTGCCCACGCGGCCCACGGGGTGCTGGGCGCGGTCGGCTTCCGTGTGCACTGGCGTTTCGCGGTGTGCCGCCTTGCGCAGGTGGCGTACCTCTATCCAGCCCGGCGAGATGCAGTTCACCCGCACCTCTGGGCCAAGGCTCACGGCCAGCGCGTGCGTCAGGGCAACCAGACCTCCCTTGGACGCGGCGTAGGCCTCGGTATGCGGTTCCGACTGCACGGCGCGGGTGGAGGCGATGTTCACCACCACCCCGCGCGCGGCCCGCAGGTGGGGCACGGCGGCGCGCACCATGCGCATGGGGCCGGTCAGGTTCACGTCCAGCATGCGCTGCCAGTGGTCCATGTCCATGGTTGCCACGTCGGCGGGGCCGGAATGGGGATTGGCGATGCCCGCGTTGTTCACCAGCAGGTGCAGCCCGCCGAAACGGGCCACCGTGGCGGCCACGCAACGGTCCGCGTCGGCCTGTTCGGCCACGTTGCCGTGCAGGGCCAGCAGGGAAGGGGATGTCGTGGAAGCACCCGGATGTGCGGGTGACGGGGCGCCGTTGTCCGCCGCCAGTTCGGCGGCCAATGCTCCGGCCAATATTCCAGTAAGTCCGGCCAGCGCCTCGGCGTCGGCATCCATGGCGGCCACGCGCATGCCGCAGGCCAGCAGATGCTCCACGATGCCCCGGCCAATGCCTTGCGCACCGCCGGTGACCAGCGCCACGCGGCCCGCCAGGGTTGGGGCGGGGGAAGGGAAATCGGCGTTCGGACACGGGGCGGGGTGTTCCACGGGGCTCCTGCGGCGGTGGGCGGCTGGCGCGGCCATGGGGGTTGTTTCCCCGGCGGGCCGCTACGCGCCACCGGCGCCCGGCGAGTCTAGCCCGCCTGCATCGCCGTGGCAACCGTGCGGCCCGTCACCATCAGTCACCACCAGTGCCGGGGGTAGCGCCGCCCGCGCGGGATGTTGTTCACCAGCAGGGCCACCACCAGCAGGGCGGCGGCCCCGGCGGCCACGGGCACCACGGCGTACTTGTAGCCCAGGGCCTGAATCTGCGGGCTGCCGGTGACGGCGATGAGCGCGGTGGCCCCGCCCGGCGGGTGCAGGGTGTCGGTCAGGTGCATCAGGGCGATGGCGGCGGCCACGGCCACTGCCGGGGCCAGCCACGCCGTGGCCAGCACCTGCGCTTCGGCCCCCGACATCCCGACCATGCCCGGTACCCCCAGGTTCCGCGCCACGAACACCCCCACCAGCGCTGACAGAACATGGCCGCCCAGCAGATTGCGCGGCTGCGAAAAGGGCGCGCCCGGCGCACCGTAGGCCAGCACCGCCGAGGCCCCGAACGAGCCGATGAGCACAAAGCCGTCGCCCGGCGAGGCTACCCGGTCGCACAGCCATGCCACCACGCCGATGCCGCACAGCGCGCCGATGAACGACCACAGGGTTTCGGAAATGTCGGGTCTGGGCAGCAGGCCCAGCAGGCCGGGGCGGCAGTTGTCGCGGCCGCAGCCGCACATCTTGCGGAAATAGTCCATGGTGTGGTCGCAGGCAGAAGGGTGGATGAAGGCCGGGTGCACAAGGTCGATCCCTACGGGCCGGGGGGCGGAATCCGGTCGTAACGCCGCACCCGGCAGCAGTGCAGGCTACCTTGGCGCAACCGCATCCGCCGTGACCGTGGTCACATTTCCGGAAATGGCGCCGGACTGTGCCCTCATGCTGCTGTTGCGGTGGTTGCAGGCGGCGGGTGCGGTCAGCCCCCGGCAACCATTCGGGAATCCATCGATAACCTGCCGCAATGGTGGGTCTTTCACTGTCCCGGCGGAAAAGGTGGGTTTTCCACAGATTTCATCAACATGTGGAAACACTTTTATCATGTTGATATGAAAGGGAATGAAAAAATATTCTTGCCAACCTGTAGTGCGCGGGCTATGGGCGAATCCTGCACATGCATCGGGCGCCGCGTTCCTGTTCCGGGGGCCGCGCGCACCGTACGCCACGATACCAAGGAGCCCACCGCATGACCCGCAAGGACCGTACCGAAGGCATCTACAGCCGCCGCGAGGTGCTCGACGAGAGCGAACGCAGGCAATACTACCTCATCCAGCTGAAGGATCTGCTTTCCTACGCCTACCGCTATTCCGAGGACGTGAAGAAGCGCTTCGACCGCGCCCAGTTCAACGTGGAGAAGTTCAAGACCCTCACGGACCTCAAGCACATTCCCATCCTCAAGAAGAAGGAACTCATCTTCCTCCAGTCCATGGGGCCGCGCCTTGGCGGGCTGTTGACCAAGGACCTTGGCGAGTTGAAGCGCGTGTTCCTGTCGCCCGGCCCCATCTTCGACCCCGAAGACCGCGCCGACGACTACTGGGGCTACACCGAGGCCTTCTATTCCGTGGGCTTCCGCCCCGGCGACGTGGCCCAGATCACCTTCAACTACCACCTCGCCCCGGCGGGCCTGATGTTCGAGGAACCCCTGCGCAACCTGGGTTGCGCCGTGGTGCCCGCAGGCCCCGGCAACGCGGCCACGCAGCTCGAGATCATGTCCAAGCTGCGCGTGTCCGGCTATGTGGGCACGCCCAGCTACCTCCTGCACCTTGCCCAGAAGGCCGAGGAAAAGGGCATGAACCTGCGCAAGGACCTGTTCCTTGAAGTGGGCTTCGTCACCGGTGAAAAATTCTCCGAAAAGCTGCGCGCGCAGCTCGAGAAGAAGTTCGACCTCATCATGCGCCAGGGCTACGGCACGGCGGACGTGGGCTGCATCGGCTACGAATGCTTCCACAAGACCGGCCTGCACATCGCCAACCGCTGCTACGTGGAAATCTGCCATCCGGACACCGGCATTCCGCTGAAGGACGGCGAGGTGGGCGAAATCGTGGTCACGGCCTTCAACAAGACCTACCCGCTGATCCGCCTGGCCACTGGCGACCTGTCGTACATCGACCGTTCGCCCTGCCCCTGCGGCCGCACCAGCCCGCGCCTTGGCTCCATCGTGGGCCGCGTGGACACCACCGCGCGCATCAAGGGCATGTTCGTGTACCCGCACCAGGTGGAACAGGTCATGTCGCGCTTCGAGGAAATCAAGCGCTGGCAGATCGAGGTCACCAACCCCGGCGGCATCGACGAAATGACCCTGTTCATCGAGGCCAGCAACTTCAAGCGCGAGGACGAACTGCTCCACCAGTTCCGCGAGAAGATCAAGCTGCGCCCGGAACTGAAGATCCTTGCGCCCGGCACCCTGCCCCCGCAGATCCGTCCCATCGAGGACAAGCGGGTATGGGACTAGCCGGAACCCGGCATATCAGCGGACGCGGGGCGGGAAGTTTCCTGCCCTGCGTGCCGCTGCTTCTGCTCGTGCTGCTGGCGGGCGGCTGCGCTGCGGCGCGGCCGCCCGACAGCGGCGGGGGCACGAGGGGCGCGACGGTTGCCGTACCGGTGACCGCGATAGCGGCCACGACCACACCGGGGGCCGCACGCATGGGCATGCCCACTCCCCGCCTGCCCGACGGCACGCTGGTGACGGTGTCGAAGGCCGGGGAAATCCGTACCCTGGATCCGGCGGACGCCGCACGGCAGGCCCTGCGTCACGACTACATCCTGCTGGGTGAGTCGCACACCAGCGCGTGCGACCACCGGGCGCAGGCCGCGTTCATCACCGCCCTGCTGGCGGAAGGCGCGCGCCCGGCCATAGGCCTTGAGATGGTGCCCCGCGACGGGCAGCCCGCGCTGGACGAATTTTCGCGGGGGGCCACCCCGCTGGACAAGCTTTCCGATGCCCTGGACTGGCCGAAGACCTGGGGCTACGACTTCGAGCTGTACAAGCCCGTGTTTGTCGTGGCCGACTGGGCGCGCCTGCCCGTGCACGGCCTGAACGTGCCCCAGCGCGTGGTGCGCCAGGTGAGCCGGGGCGGGCTGGAATCCGTGGCCGAGGCCGACCGGGTCTGGCTGCCGCCGTCCATCATCGCGCCCGCGCCGGAGCAGCGCGCCACGCTGACCGCCATTTTCCGCGAGCACGCGGCCATGCGGACCGGGCGTGCCGGTGGTGCTGGGCAAACCGCACCGCAGGGGCAGCAGCCCCAGACCGGGCAGCCCCAGAAGGGTCAGCCGCAGATCGGGCAGATTCAGGCCGGGGAGCAGCCAGTCGCAACGCCATCCGCTGTACAGGCGGCTTCCGTCACCCCAATCACTCCAATCACCCCCGTCCCCCCCGTCCCCCCAGTTGAGTCGGAAGCCGCATCATCCGTCACGCCATCCTCTGCGCCATCGGTCACCCCCGCCAACGACGCCGAAGCCCTCGAACGGTTCCTGCTGGTGCAGTCGCTGTGGGATTCGGCCATGGCCCACCAGGCGGTGCGGGTGCGCGTGGCCCACGGTGGCCCGGTGGTCATTCTTGCGGGCGGCGGGCATGTGGAGTTCGGCTGGGGCATCGCCCGGCGCATTCGCCTGCTGGACCCGGATGCTCACGTGCTGCTGGTGATGCCGTGGCGCATCGCGCCGGATGCGGATGTCAGGCCCCCGGTGCCCGACGCCAAGGGCGCGCCCGCAAATGTTTCTGTCGCGGAATCTGCGGACACCCCGCCCGATGCGGCGCAGGCCGACATGTTCTGGGTGTGCCGGGCAGAGCCGGAACCGCCGCGCCCCATGCCCGGCATGCCAGCCGCTGCGGGCGGCCCCGCACGGCCCCGTCTGGGCCTGCTGTTGCAGCAGGAAGCGGACGGCGCGCGCGTGGAACAGGTGGAGCCGGGCTCCGTGGCCGAGCGCGCCGGGTTCCGTCCGGGCGACCTCATCCTGCGTGTGGGTGACCGCGTGGTGGACAGTATGCGCGTGCTGCACGAGGCGGGCGCGGCTGCCGTGGCCGCCGGGCAGGACGTGCGCTTTACCGTGCGCGGTCCCGGCGCTGCCGACGGCGAACGGGTGTTGACCGTACCCGGCCTGAAGTAGCAGTTTTCCGCAGCCACCCGCGCTGCCGTGCGTCCCGAGTTTTTGCCACGGACAGCGGTTGCGCAGGGGAGGGTTGCGTTGCGGAATCGGACGAATTGGAATTTGATTGGTTCGCCCCGATTGGCATGCGTCAACGGGGTGCGTCCTGCCGGAGTGGGCCCCGTTGGGCATGGGAATCCGGCGTACCCGCGCCATCATGAGCAAACGTACAAGCCACGAGCATGCGCCGGATACCCCGGCCGGAGGATGGAATGCTGTATTGCGCCGTGCTGACCCCCCTCGGCGATGACGGTTTCGCCGTGGACTTTCCCGATTTTCCCGATGCCGCCCCCGGTGACATGGGCGCTGATACCTTGTGCGAGGCCTACGGCATGGCCGAGGAAGCACTGGCCGAACACGTGCGCGGGCTGCTGGCCCGTGGCGAAACCCTGCCCGAACCCACCCCGCCGGACCGGTTGCCCACGGCCCCGCCCGCTGGCGCCGCCCTGTTCATGGTGCCCGTGCGCCTGGAACCGCGCCGGGTGGTCAAGGTAACCCTGACCATGACCGAGCAGGAAAAGGACACGCTGGATGCCGTGGCCGCCGACTGGAACATGAGCCGGTCGCAGGTGGTGGTGGCGGCGATTCGTGACCTTTGCGACCGCATGGGCTGCCCCTGACGCAGGCGGCGTCTTACGGCCGATGGCTGCGTCAGGCGGCCCTTCCGCTCCGGTCGGGTACGAGAAGAGTACGCTCCCGTCGCAAAAGGGCCGCCTTCCTTGCCCTCGACGCACAATCCGCCGTCTGCGCCGGTCGCGCCGTGGGCCGGTAAATGCAACGCCCTTGGGACAAACGCCCTCACGTCAGGGCCGCCTTCCTTGCTCTCGGCACGAAATCCACGGCAAACGCGCAGGTTGTGCCTGAGGCCGGAAAGACGATGGCAGTGGGGCAAACGCTGTCGCGCATGATACCAAGCGACGGATTGCCACCTTCCCTGTTTCCCCGCCAATTCCGCCCCGTCATGCGCGGGCCTGCTGACAGGCCGCGTCGGCGTGCCTATGGTGTGCCGATGCGGTTTGTTTTTCGTCATCGCACGTCAGTCACGTGGAGTTGCCCATGCCTGAATTGCCAGAGGTGGAAACCATTGCCTGCGGGTTGCGGCCCCAGTTGACGGGGCGGCGCATCGTGTCCGTTTCGGTGCGCAACGAGGGCACGGTGCAGGGCGATGCGGCGGCGTTCGCCCGCTGCGTGCCGGGACGCGTCATCGCCGGGGTGGGGCGGCGCGGCAAGTTGTTGCTGATGGAACTGGCCTCGCCGGATGGCCCGGATGGTACGAATGGCCCGGATGCCACAGGCGGTGGGGCGGGCGGTGCGGTTGAGCCAAGGTCCGCCGGGATGGGGGCGACTGCCCCGACAGACGCGGCGGATTTGATGGCCTGCCGTGACGCGTCGGGCAGGGTGGCCGGAGCGGGAAGTACAGGCGCGACAGGTGCAGGCGGCGTGGGTGGCAACCGTGTGCCGCATCTGCTGGGCGTGCATCTGAAAATGACCGGGCGGCTGTTCGTCTACGGGCCGGAGGTGGCGCCCAACACGCACACCCGCGTGGTGTTCGGGCTGGACGACGGCAACCGGCTGTTCTTCGACGATGCGCGCAAGTTTGGCTATGTGCGCGCCCTGTCCGACGCCGATCTGGCCACGTGGGACTTCTGGCGGTCGCTGGGGCCGGAGCCGCTGGAGATCGCCGCGCCGGATTTCGCGGTGCTGTTCCGAGGGCGGCGGGGGCGCATCAAGGCGCTGTTGCTGGATCAGACGGTCATCGCGGGCATCGGCAACATCTACGCTGATGAATCGCTGTTCCGGGCGTCCATCCGGCCCGACGCGCAGGCCGGGGAGCTTTCGCCCGATCGATTGCGCGTTCTGCATGGCCATCTGGTGGATGTGCTGCGCGAATCCATCGCCGAGTGCGGCAGTTCCATCCGCGATTACCGTGATGCCCACGGCGATGCCGGGGCCTTCCAGAACCGTTTCCGGGTGTATGGCAGGTCCGGGCAGCCGTGTGTGGCCTGCGGGCGTATACTGACCACGGGCAAGGTGGCCGGGCGCACCACGGTGTACTGCGAGCACTGCCAGAAGCCGAAATAGCCGGAAGGGGACAGGCGGGGGCCGGACAAAGGCCTTGTCGGGCATGGCAAGTGGTGGGCATCACGCGATGTGGCCGCGCAGCCACCCGGTACGGGGGAATCGAAGCCACATTTCGACCCTGCACTTTCGGCATGCGTCCCGTGCATGGCGCGGGGCAACTCGTCAATGGTGGCGGCTACTGCCCGCCGTCCGCGTCGTCGCCGTCTTTATCACGGGCAGTGGTGACGGTGGCCGGGCCGGGCCATGCGAGTTCCCCGCCGGTACCGTTGATCCAGCCTGTTCCCTTCGCCCCCTGCGCATCCCATCGGGCCAGCACCTGGCCCGATTCCGCCGTTACCAGCAGGGGGATGTTCCGTGCCGCCAGCGCGGCGCGGGTGTCCGCCACGGGAAAGCCCCAGCGGTTGCGGTAGCCCGCGCTGGCCACGGCCATGGCGGGGCGCACCGCGTCCAGCAGTTGCGGCAGCAGCTTGCGCCTGCCGCCGTGGTGGGGCAGCACCAGCACTTCCGCCGAAAGATCCGCCCCGGTTTCCAGCAGGGCGCGGATGGCCGGGTCGCCCGCATCGCCGGGAATCAGCGCCAGTCCGCGCCGCGCGCCTCGCCCGTCCTTTCCATCGTGGTCATCCCGCCGATTCTGGCCGTCAGGTGCCGTCAGCCGCAGCACCAGCGAGGCGTCGTTGCCGTCAAAGGCGGGGCCAACCGCCTGCGGCAGGGGCGGGTGCAGCACTTCCAGTTCCAGCCCGTCCGCAAGGGATATGCGCTGCCCGGCATGCCAGCGTTCCTCGTGGTGTCCGATCAGTCGGGCATGGCGCAGGATGGCGGCCAGCCGCGCGCCATCCTCGCCGCGCGGGGCATCACCGTTGCCCGCCACCCGGCGCACGGCAAAGGTGTCGATGACGTACAAAAGTCCCCGCAAATGGTCGCGGTCCGGGTGCGACCAGGCCACCGCGTCCAGCCGGGGCGGGCGGTTGTCGGTCAGGGCCGGGGCCACCACGCGGCGCCCGGTGTCCCACGAGCGCGAGGCCGTGCCCCCACCGTCCACCAGCATGCGCCCAGCGCCCCAATCCAGCGCCACGGACTGCCCCTGCCCCACGTCCAGCACGGCCAGTCGTACGGCAGGGTCCGTGGCGGCGACGAAGCGCGGCCACACCGGTCCCAGCACCAGCAGCGCCCCGGCGGCCAGCAACAGGGCGGCGCGGCGACGTGGTGCGTCCGATGCCTGCCCATTCCCATGCTCGACGCTGTCATCTGCCGCACGCCCGGACACATGCAGCACCGCCGCACCCAGCAGCACCCACAGCCCCAGCATGGCGGCGGGGTGGGGGCGCAGCAGTTGGGGGTTGCCCAGCAGGCCCGCGTTGTCCAGCCCGCGCAGCGAAACCAGCAGCAGGTCGAACGGCCAGCGGGCCACCAGCAGCAGCCATCCCGCCACATCCGGTGCCGCCGGGGCAACGGCCATGCCCGCAAGGCCCAGCGGCAGCGCCACGCCGTCGATGAGCGGCAGGAACAGCAGGTTCAGCGCGAACCACGGGCTGGACGTGCCGAAGACCCGCGCGGAAAGGGGCAGCAGAATCACCTGGATGCACAGGGTCACCCACAGGGTGCGCGCGGCGTATACGACAAGGCGGGAGCGCCATGTGCGTGAGGTCAGGGAGGTCCGCCTGGTGCGTGAGGTTTGGGCCGGATGCCGAAGAGGGCGGCCACCCGTGCCCGATGCGGCGGTGCCGACTGCGTTTCCGATGCCGTCCCGGCGGTTGCCGCCGCCTCCGTCATCCCGGTCACCGGGGGATGCCGACCCACCCAGACCACCCAGTTCGCGCAGTCGGCGGGGCAGCAGGGCGGCCAGTGGTTTGGCCAGGGCAATGCCCGCCACCGCGCAGGCGGAAAGCTGCAACGACAGGTCGTCCGCTGCGCCGGGGTCGAACAGCACGATGACGCACACCGCCCACAGCAGGCCGTCCAGCAGCACCTGAGGCCTGCCCCGCCAGTACAGCCACGCCCAGAATACCAGCATCAGTGCCGCGCGCACCAGAGAGGGCGGCGCGCCGCCCAGCCAGACATAGGCCAGCGCGGGCGGCAGCGAGCAGGCCAGGGCCAGCTTGCGGCGCGGAATGCGCAGGTACACGCCGGGGGCCATGCGTCCGGCCAGCAGGGCAAGCCCGGCACCCAGCGCCGCCGCCGCGCACAGGTGCATGCCCGAAAGGGCGATGGCGTGGATCAGCGAGGCGCGGGCCACAAGGTCCAGGTCGCGGCTGTCCAAATGAAAGCGGTCGCCCAGCACCAGCGCGGGCAGAAAGGCGCCCGCCGGGGTGGGCGGATCGGGGGCGTTGCCGGGCGCGGCGTCAGGGGTGGATTCCGGCGCGGATGTTCCCGACGCGGAAGCCCCTGTCGTGGCCCTGCGGTGGGGCTTTGCGTCCGTCCCCTTTTGTGGCGGCGACTCCGTGGTGACGGCTGCCGCCTCGTCGCCGTTTCCGGTGTCCGGCCTGCCTCCCTCGGAGCCTCCGTGCAGGGCGATGGCCCGCAACATGGCGGTGCGCAGATTCTCGCGGAACGTCCAGCCTGCGGACGGCGTGCCCTGCACGCGGGGCGCGCCCTTGGCGCGGGTGGTCCAGGCGCGGAAGCGCACATCGCGCGAGGCCCAGAACGCCGCGCTGTCGTCGCCGCCGGGGTTGGCCAGCCCGCGCATGGGGGCCACTGCGGCGGTGACGGTCAGGCGGGTGCCCGGCGCGGGCCGCAGGGGTGGGCTTTGCCACGAAAGGGCCAGCAATCCCGGCAGGGGCACGGATTCCATGTCCATGGCGGACGGCGCAGTGCCCGGCCCGGCACCCGGCATCGCCGTGGGGGCGGTGGCGGATGGTGTGGTTGTGGGCACGGCGTTGTCATCGCCGCCCGCCTGTGGGGTGTCCAACTCTGGCTGCACATCGCGCAGCAGCAGGCGGATACGTCCGTCGGTGGTGGGAGTGCACTCCGCCACCGTGCCGCTGAAGCGCACCGGGTGGCCGGTGTCGGCCCAGGCGGGCGTTTGCGGCGGCGGTCCGGGTTCGCGCAGCCACGCCGCGCCCAGTCCGGCGCAGAAGCACAGCGCGTACACGGTCACGCGGGCCAGGCCGCGCGCCCGAGCTCCCATGCCCAGCCACAGCAGCACCGCCGCCGTAACGGCCCACACGGGTTCGCCCCGTGGCGGCAGTGCGGCCAACCCTGCCAGCGCTGCCAGCAGGCAGGCCTGCCGAAACAGCAGCGGCGGCAGGGGCGGAGCGGGCAGGGGCTGCGGGGATGGCTGGTGCATGAGGTTGGCGGTGCCTGCGGGAGTGTCGGGTGCAAAAAAAGGCGGGCCGCGCCGCGTGGCGGGCCCGCCCGGAAGGCGTGCGTCTATTCCGGCATGCGCGTGATGCGTGCGCCCACGGCGTTCAGTTTATCCTCGATGCGTTCGTAGCCACGATCCAGATGGTAGATGCGCTGGACATGGGTTTCGCCATGGGCGGCCAGGCCCGCCAGCACCAGCGAGGCGCTGGCCCGCAGGTCCGACGCCATGACCGGCGCGCCGATGAGCTTCTGCACGCCGCGCACCATGGCGGAGTGGCCGGACAGCTTGACGTCCGCGCCCATGCGCACCAGTTCCGGCACGTGCATGAAGCGGTTCTCGAAGATGGTTTCCTCCACCACGCCCGCGCCGCTGGCAATGGTCATCAGCGCCATGAGCTGGGCCTGCATGTCGGTGGGAAAGCCGGGGAAGGGGCGGGTGGTCACGTCGCGGGCGCGCAGGTGCCCGTTGTGGGTCACGCGCACGTCGCGGGCGCCTTCGCGCTCGATCACAAGCCCCATGTCGCGCAGCTTGGCGATGACCGCCTCCAGTTCCTCGAAGGGGCAGTCGGTCAGCAGCAGATCGCCGCCGGTGATGCCCGCCGCCACCATGAAGGTGCCCGCCTCGATGCGGTCGGGCATGATGCGGTATTCGCACCCGCCAAGGCGCGCAACGCCCTGCACCTTGATGATGCTGGAGCCGTGCCCCTCGATCTTTGCCCCGCAGGCAATGAGAAAGTTGGTCAGGTCCACCACTTCCGGTTCGCGGGCAACGTTTTCCAGTATGGTCTCGCCCTCGGCCAGGGTGGCGGCCATGAGCAGGTTTTCGGTGCCGCCCACGGTGGGGAAGTCGAAGTGGATGTGCGCGCCGCGCAGCTTCTTGCAATGGCCCTGGATGTAGCCGGATTCGAGGTCGAAGGTGGCCCCCATCTTTTCCAGCGCGGTCAGGTGCAGGTCCACCGGGCGCGCGCCGATGGCGCAGCCGCCGGGCAGGGCCACGCGGGCCTCGCCAAGGCGCGCCAGCAGCGGGCCAAGGCACAGCACCGAGGCGCGCATGGTCTTCACCAGGTCGTAGGGGGCTTCCGGCTTCAGGTCGCACGGGGTCACGGTGACGGTGTGGCCGTCGAACTCCGCCGGGCAGCCAAGGATGCCCAGCAGCTTGTTGGTGGTGAAGATGTCGCGCAGGCGCGGCACGTTGGTGTAGGTGATGGGTTCTTCGGCCAGGATCGAGGCCATCAGGATGGGCAGGGCGGCGTTCTTGGAACCGCTGACGGCGATGGTGCCGCGCAGGGGCACGCCGCCTTGGATGACGAGCTTGTCCATGTGGTCGGGGGTATCCTTTACGGGTAGTCGCGGCGGATATGCTCCGCGCGGGTGATTGCGATGGCGGCGGGCCGACCCGGGCCGGGGGGCGGTACCTGCCCCGTGCGGTCGGAAAACACCGGATTTGGCGGCGGAAGGGGCCGATTGCCTCTTGACCGGTCCCGGTGCCGGGTGTATATGCGCTCTCTCTTACGGCGGATGTAGCTCAGTTGGCAGAGCACCTGGTTGTGGCCCAGGTGGCCGTGGGTTCAAGTCCCATCATTCGCCCCATTGATTCCGTGCCCCGCGCAAGCGGGGCTTTTCTTTTTCCGAAATCCGGCGCGGCGCCCGGTTGCGGAAGCCCGGTGCGTGCCGGTGCGGATGGGCGGAATTTCCCTTGCTCATGTCGAGCGGACCATACCCTTCCCGGCCCCGGAACGGAACCCCACCAATGGCCGCAACCGGCGGCAGGCGGTGCGGGGCGCCGTTTTCCTTCAGGAAATTTGTGGAGCATCGTCGGTCGGCATGCGGCCCCGGAGGCGCCCCGAATGTGCCCGCGCACCAGGGCCAGCGCTATCCGCCATGGGCATCCAGCAGGGTGTGGATGCTGCGGCAGGCGGTGCGCACCGCCTCGTCGAAACGCTCCACAAGGTCGTGCGCGGATGCATCCCGCGCGATGGCCGCATCCCCCATATCCGCCTCGGTCGGGGGCAGGTCGCCCGCCAGCAGCAGGCCCAGATGCTCCAGGGCGCGGGCCGCCTCGCGCACCTCGTTGGCGGATATGCTGCCCGCCGCGCCCGCCATGGCGTGGGCACGCTCCGACAGCGTGCGCCACGCGGCGGCACCGGCATCCGCCCCGATGGAATCAGACTGTTTCGTGGCGGCGGCCAGCAATCCCCGCATTTCCTCGCCCGCTCCGGAATAGGCGCCCACGAAGCTGCCCAGCACCCGCAAGTACAGCCAGGCCTTGCCGTTCATGCGGCGCACGCCGCTGGTCACGTCCAGCCCCGGCAGGGAGGGGGGCAGGTCTTCCGGCGCGGGGCGGTGGCCCGTTGCGGGCTTGCCGTTGGCGGTTTGCGGCGTGGGGAGCGCTGACGCGGAGCGTTCGGCGTGCATGTCCGGTGAGTCCGCGCCCGATTCCGTGCTGTCCGATTGCGAGGCGTCCGCAGCCGGGCGCGCGGGCAGGTGGCGGCGCAGGGTGGCCAGCAGTTCCCGGCGCTCCACGGGTTTGGGCAGCCGGGTGACGATGCCCGCCCGATGCAGGGCCTCTTCATCCTCGCCTTCCACCCGCGCGGTAAAGGCAATGACCGGGGCGCCGGGCCGCAGACGCAGGCCGCCGGAGGCATTGCGCGCGCGGATGGCCGTGGCGGTCTGGTAGCCGTCCATGCCCGGCATCTGGATGTCCAGCAGCACGGCGTCGAAGGGGGGGGCCTGTGCATCCGCCCCGTCAGTGAGACGGGGGGAACGGGCCAGCGTGTCCAGCGCCGCCTCGCCCGAGGCAACCGCCTCTACCGCCACCCCTGCGGCGTGCAGCATTTCCGTGGCCACGGCGCGGTTGATGGGGTTGTCGTCCACCAGCAGCACGCGGGCGTCATGCAGGACCGGGTCGGGCAGTACAGGCTGGTCAGGGGCGAGCAGTACAGGCGGGGCCGGGTCGGGCTGGGCCGGGGCTCTCTTGCCGGGCGGCGCATGGGCGGTGCCAGCGTTGGCATTGATGCTCCGGGGCGCGGCGGGTGCCAGCCCGGCAGCGGGCTTTGCGCCGCCCCGCGTACCCGTTCCGGCGCATTGTTCCGGTTCGGGGCTGACGGTGCGCAGGGCCGCCTCGCGCAGGGCGTTCAGCTTCACGGGTTTGATCAGCACAGCCAGCACGCCAAGGCGGGCGGCGGTTTCCGCGTCCGGCTCGCGGCCCATGGCCGCAGCCACCAGCAGCGGCGGCACGGGCACCCCTTCCTCGCGCAGGTGCATGAGAATGGTGGAGGCAGCGCATGTGCTGGGGATGTCGCCCTGCTCGCCTGCGCATTCCGGTGCGGCCAGCGGGGCGGTCGCGCCCTCGTTGGTGGCCCCGATGACCGGCAGGTACAGGCCGCAGAGCACGAAGTCCCAGGCGGCTGGCGCGAGGCAGGCGTCCTGGTCGTCGTGCGGGGCGGGCACGACATGGTCCGCCGCGTGGTCCATCATGTGGTCCACCGTGTGATCCCGCATGTGTCCGGGGGCGGCGACCTGCTCCGGGCCGTGATGCAGCGCCGCGCGCAGGGCGGCCACGTCGGGCGCCACCTGGCAGCGCACCCCCAGTTGCGCCAGCAGCCGGGCCAGCACGCGTGCACAGGTGGGGTTGCCCTCGGCCACCAGCGCCAGCTTTCCTTCCAGCGCCGGGTGGTGCGGGGCGGGCGCCTCCTGCTCGTGCGGCAGCCCGAACCGGGCGGTGAAGCGGAAGGTGCTGCCCCGGCCGGGCTCGCTTTCCACGCCCACATCGCCGCCCATGAGCTGCACCAGCGCGCGCACTATGGACAGCCCAAGCCCCGTGCCGCCGAAGCGGCGCGACACTGAAACATCGGCCTGGCTGTACGATTCGAACAGTCGCTCGCGTGCCTCCGGCGCGATGCCGATGCCGGTATCGCGCACCGAGAAGGCCAGTGCCGCGCCGCCGTTCGGGCCACGGGTCCGGACGCGGGGTGCCGCGTCTTTCTCCGGGCCTTCCGTGTCGCTTCCGGCCCCGCCCCCCGCGCCTCCCAGTATGTCCGGCCCGGTGTCGGCCAGCCCCACGCGGATGACCACCTCGCCCCGTTCGGTGAACTTGAAGGCGTTGGCGGCCAGGTTCACCAGCACCTGCCGCAGCCGCAGCGGATCACCCACCAGCACCGGAGGCACGCCGGTGTCGATGTCCACCACCAGTTCGATGTCCTTGATGGCCAGGCGGTCATGGAACAGGTCGGTGATTTCTTCCAGCAGGTCGCGGGTGCGGAAGGGGATGGATTCCAGGGTCAGCCGCCCGGCCTCCAGCTTGGAAAAGTCCAGCACGCCGTTCACCACGCCCAGCAGCGAGCGGGCCGATGAACGGACAAGGTTCAGATATTCTCGTTGCTTGGGCGAAAGATCGGTGCAAAGGGTGATATCCACCATGCCGATGACGGCATTCATGGGGGTGCGCAATTCGTGGGTGACCCCGGCCAGGAATTCGTTCTTGGCGCGGCTGGCGCGTTCCACGCGGGCCTTCGCCGTGTCCAGTGCCGTGGTGCGTTCGCGCACCGTGCGTTCCAGTTCGCCCTGCTGCACGGTCAGTTGGCGCTCGTGGCGCTCCACCTGTTCGAGCATGGTGTTGAAGGCGTCCACCAGCAGGCCTATCTCGTCATGGCCGTGCCGGGCGGCGCGCAGGGCGTAGTTGCGTTCTTCGGCCACCTTGCGGGCCACCAGGGCCAGCCCGGCCACGGGCACCACCACCGTGCGCCGCAGGATGAGGATGATCAGCACCACCAGCACGAAGCCCATCAGGGTCACGCGCACGGCGTTCTCGCGCACCATGGCGGACAGGGCGTCGTCGATGCCGCGCGGTGAGACCATCACCACCACGCTGCCGATTTCTTCGCCGTGGTGGGCCAGCACCTCGCGCTCGGTGATGAAGTCGCCCCCGGAGTCGCCGTTGATGGCGCCGCTCCACGGTACGGGGCGCCAGTCTCCGTCACGCTGCATGCCGCCGAGCAGGGTGGTCCCGTCGCGTTCGAACAGGGCCACCGCGTACACCCGCTGGTCCTCCATCTCCGCCGCGATGACGGCGGAGATGGACATGGCGTCCAGATTCCACGCGGGCACCTGCAACTGGCGGGCGGTGCGCACGGCCAGACGCCGCGCGAAGTCCTCGATCTCGCGATGCAGCTTGAGGCTGGCGGCGGTGTAGTCCGTGACCATGAACACCACCAGCATGACGGTGGTGACCAGCGTGATCAGCAGGCCGAGCCGGGTCTGGATGCCGGTGAGCAGATGGCGTGGGGCCTTTTGGGGCATGCGGCGTCCTTTGCGGCGTTCCCTGCGAAAGCCTGACGGGTGCCTTGGCGGGCTGGCTGCCGGACGTGGTCCGGCTGCGCATTTGCGCGCGGTATGGTGTCCTTTGGCCGCAAGCTGGTGCGGGCAAAGGCGACCCGGCCAGCCTAGCCTGTTTTGCCGCTTCGCACAACGCGCAGCAGCGCGCGGGCGTCATGGCTGCGGCAGCACAGTGCAAGGACCAGGTACAGCAGGGCGGCCAGGGGCACGCCCAGGGCCAGCCGTACGGCAGGGTGCAGGGTGGGCGCGGCCCACTCCGTGCCGGAACATGCCCCCGCCAGCCACCATGCGGGCAGGCAGGCGGCGCAGGCCAGTGCCGTGTGCAGCAGGGCGGCGCGGGGGTGCAGATCCACGGGGACGCCGCCCCGCCGCAAGGCCAGGACCAGGCAGGCCGCGTTGATCCATGCCGCGCAACTGGCGGCCAGCGCGGGACCGGCCACCCCCAGCGGCCCCAGCAGCAGCGCGCCAAGGCCCAGCGTGACCGCCACCGAGGCCAGCCCCGCCACCACCGGAGCCCCCGTTGCCTGGCGGGCGTTGCAGGCGGCCAGCAGTGGGCGGGTGACGGCAAAGGCCGGGATGCCCGGTGCGTAGGCCAGCAGCGCGGCCACCGTGGCGTCCACGGCATGGCGGTCAAAGGCCCCGTGCCCGAACAGCAGGGCCACCAATGGCGCGGCCACGGCGGCAAGGCCCAGGGCCGAGGGCAGGCTGATGAACAGGGACAGGCGCAGGCCGTCGCCCAGCACCCGGCGGAATGCAGCGTGCGGCGGCGCGGTGCCGGACTGTGCGGACTGGGCAGACGGGGCGGACTGGGCAGAAGGGGCGGACTGGGCCGACGGGGCAGATTGCCCTGATTGCCCAGGCTGCACCGATCTGGCGGTTTGCCCGGACTGTGTTGAAAGGGCGGAAAGGGCAGGCAGGGCGGCCGTGCCCACGGCCACGCCGAACACCCCCAGCGGAAATTCCATCAGCCGTTCCGCATAGTACAGCGCGGTGACGCTGCCTTCGGACAGGAACGAGGCCAGCAGGGTGCAGGCCAGCACGTTGAGCTGCTGGGCGGATGCACCGAACACCCCGGCGGGCAGGGCGCGGGCCGCGTCACCTGCCTGCGGGTCGCGGGTGGGCAGGGGGGCGCGCCAGCGCAGGCCCAGGCGGTGCAGGGCGGGCAGTTGCAGACCCAATTGGGCCACGCCGCCCGCCAGCACGCCGCAGGCCAGCAGGGTGGCTGCGTCGCCGAAACCGGCCAGGGCAAGCCCGCCGGTGGCCATGACCACCAGGTTGAGCACCGCCGGGGCCAGCGCGGGCGGCAGAAAGCGTCCGTGGGCGTGCAGCATGCCCGCGCACAGCGCCGCGCAGGTGGCGGCCACCCCGTAGGGCAGGCAGATGCGCAGAAGGTGCGCGGCCCGCTCCGCCACGCCCGGCGGAGCGTCCGGCAGACTGCTGCTGGGCGCGCCAAAGCCGGGGGCCAGCAGCAGGGCCAGGGGATGGGCCAGGGCCATGCCCAGCAGGCACAGCAGGGCCAGGGGTACCAGCGCGCGCAGCACCACCCCGCGCCCGAAGGCAAAGGCCCGCGCATCGCCCTCGCCCTCGCGCAGGCGCACGAAGGCGGGGGTGAACGCCAGCGACACCGCTCCCTCGCCGAGCAGGCGGCGCATGAGGTTGGGCAGGCGGAAGGCCACGAAAAAGGCGTCCGCCCCGGCACCCGCGCCCAGGATGTGCGCGGTCAGCGCATCGCGCGCGTAGCCCAGCACCCGCGACACCAGCGTGGCCCCGGCAACGGTGGCGGCATTGCGGGCCAGGGAAGCGCTGGGGGGGGGCGTGCCGATCGGGGCGGCCTGAACTGGGGGTGGCGTCATGCCGGGTCCTTGTGTGGGGTCGGGTGGAGTGGGGCGCGGCCGCCCGCGCGCAGTGTAGCGCAGCACCCCCGGCCTGGGAACCCGGCGGTCCTTGACGAAATGCGGGTGACGGAATGCGGGCGACGGAATGCGGGCGACGGAATGTGGGCGGCGGATACCGGAAAACCGTCCGGAAATTCCGGATCGCCATGCCCGGGCCGTGGACAGGGCCATGCAGTGCGGTGCGAAAGTTTGCGAAATCGGGGTGTTGTGGCGCATGGTGGATGTACCCCCGTCCGGTTGCGGGAGTTGTTATTTCCGGCGGCTTGTATTACGCCCACCTGACGGGCCGTTGCGGCCCCGCATGAGCAGACGAGCAGATGAACAGACGAGCAGATGAACAGACGAGCACGCATCCTTCGGCCGCCCGCGTGGTGGGCCGCACGCGCGTTGCACGCGCGGCAAGCTGGCAAGGCATAGGGGGTATGCCGCGTGAGCGACCAGAAGGGACAGGACTCTGCGGAGAACGTGTGGCACGCCGCAGCCACCGGGCATGGCCAGGCGCCGGACCCGGTGGATGTTCACGCCCCGCGCCCCGGCGGCACGCCGCATGATGCCGGGTCCGACACCCTGCCCGACCTGCCCCCGGCCACCGCGCCTCTTTCCGCTGTGACCCCCGACCATCCCCCCCATGCTGCCCCTCGCATTTCTCCGGACGCCGGGCCGTTCGACGATGCCCCCTCCCGCGCCCGCCATGCCGTGCCCTTTCCGCATGCCCCGTCCCCCCTGCCCGAGGGCGACACCGCGCAGAGCTTCCGCGTGCTGGCCGATCACCTGGCCGACTGGGAAAGCTGGGAGGACACCGCCGGCAAGGTGGTGTTCGTCACCCCCGCCTGCCAGCGCATCACCGGCTATTCCCTGGAGTCGTTCCGCGCCAACGCCCGGTTCATCGAGGGCATCATGCACCCCGAAGACCTGCCCCTGTGGCGCAAGCACCGCGAGATGATGGCATCCGGGGCCGAAATGGTGGAGGTGGAGGTGCGCGTGCGCACCCAGGACGGTCGCGAACGCTGGCTGGCCTGCACCAGCCGCCGCCTGCACGACGCCGACGGCGCGTCCCTGGGGGTGCGCTTCAGCGGGCGCGACGTGACCGACCGCAAGATCATGCTCACCCAGATGAAGCACCAGGCCTGGCATGACCCGCTCACCGGGTTGCCCAACCGTGCCCTGTGCCTGGACCGCATCGACCGTTCGCTGCACCGCGCCCGGCGCGGCGCGGACAACGTGTGCGCCGTGGCCTTCCTGGACCTGGACCGCTTCAAGGTGGTCAACGATTCCATGGGCAACGCCGCGGGCGACCAGGTGCTGCGCGAGGTGGCCCGGCGTCTGGCCGAGAACATCCGCACCATCGACACCGTGTCGCGCCTGGGCAGCGACGAATTCATCCTGCTGCTGGACGAGGTGCGCTCCGAAGAAGAGGCCCTGGTCACGGTGCGGCGCATCTGCACCTCGCTCGAGCCGCCGCTGGAAGTGGCGGGCCGCCAGATCCGCATTTCCGCCAGCGTGGGCGTGGTGGTGAACCGGGGCGGCGGCAACGCCGACGAAATGCTGCGCAACGCCAACATCGCCATGCACCACGTGAAGGAACACGGCGGCGACGGCATGGCGGTGTTCCAGCCTTCCATGCTCGAACAGGCCATGAACCTGATGCAGTTGGAAATCGACCTGCACCGGGCGCTGGACAACAACGAATTCTTCCTGGTCTACCAGCCCATCATGTCGCTGCACGACCGCAAGCTGACCGGGTTCGAGGCGCTGGTGCGCTGGAACCACCCGGAGCGGGGCATCGTGGGGCCGTCGGAATTCATTCCCGTCTCCGAGTCCACCGGGCAGATCCACCAGATGGGCCGCTGGGTGCTGGCCGAGGCGTGCCGCGCCCTTGCCGCCTGGCGCGAACAGCAGGCCAGCATGCGCGGCGTGGTCATGCACGTGAACCTTTCGGCGCGGCAGCTTTCGCAGCCGGGCCTGGTCGAGCAGGTGGCCGCCGTGCTGCGCGAAACCGGCCTGCCCGCACGGTGCCTGAAGCTGGAAGTGACCGAAACCATGCTGATGGAAAACCCGGACTACGCCAACCTGGTGTTGCGCAGGCTGAAGGAAATCGGCGTGCGGCTGTGCATCGACGACTTCGGCACCGGGTATTCCTCGCTCAGCTACCTGCAACAGTTCCCCATCGACACCCTGAAGGTGGACCAGAGCTTCGTGGCGCGCATGTGCCGCGAGCCGGGGCACTTCAAGATCGTGCAGGCCGTTGTGGCGCTGGCGCACAGCCTTGGCCTGGACGTGGTGGCCGAAGGCGTGGAGGAAGAGGAACAGCGCATCATGCTGTCCGAACTTTCGTGCGAGGGCGGCCAGGGCTACCTGTTCTCGCGTCCCGTGCCGGGCGAGGACGTGCCCGGCTTGTTCGTGGATCGGCCCAAGGGACACTGATTCCGGACGCGGATTCGCCAGCATCGGCCACCGAGGTCTTTCCCCCATCACCTTTCGGGGCTAACCCCCTTTCGCCAAGGCGCTTCCACGGTGTATGCTGGCCGGACGCGGGAAGGCCTGTGCCCCGCGCCACGCATCCAAGGAGCCGTCATGCGTCACGTGGAGTGGTCCAACCGGTTCAGCGTGGGCGTGCCTGAACTGGACGCCCAGCATGCCCGCATCATCGAACTGCTGAACGACATGGCCGAGGCCGCCGCCAACCCCGAGGAAGGCAGCCGCCTGCGCGCCGTGCTGTCCGGCCTGAAGGCCCATGCCGCCGCGCACTTTTCGGCGGAAGAAGCCGTGGTGCGCCAGGTGGCGCCGGAACTGTTGGCCTATCATCAGGGCGAACACCTGAAATTTCTTTCGCGGGTGCGCGAATTCACCCTGGCCCTCGATGCCGACGACCACCCGCCCATGCTGCCGTTGGAGATGTTCCACTTCCTGAAGTCGTGGTTCGAGGACCACATTCTGGGCGTGGACATGCAGTACGCGGCGCGGCTGCGGCACGGCACGAGCGAACAGGCCGAACTGGTCGGGCAGGGCGGGCAGGTCGAACTGGTCGGGCAGGGCGGCACGACGGAATAGCCCCACCCCGCCTGCCGGGCGCGGCGCGTTCACGGGCATCCGGCCACTTTGGGCGGTCGTTGCGCGTTCGTGCCGTGCCCCGCCGGACAGGCCCGTCCGCAGCATCCGTCTTGTCCGTATTCATCCGCACGCAGGGAGGTTCCGTGCTGCTCAAGCTGTATTCCTGGAACGTCAACGGCATCCGCGCGCTGAGCGGCAAGCCGGAATGGAACTGGTTCGCCGGGTGCGACGGCCACATCGTGGGCCTTCAGGAAACCAAGGCCGAGCCGGAACAGGTGCCCGCCGCCCACCGCGACCCGGAGGGCTGGAAGGCGTGGTGGCTGGCCTCGCAGGTGAAGAAGGGCTACTCCGGGGTGGCCGTGTTCAGCCGCATCGAGCCGCTGGCCGTGCATCTGGACATGCCGGACTCGCAATGGCAGGGCGAAGGCCGATGCATCCATCTGGAATTTCCGGCCTTCCACTACTTCAACATCTACTTCCCCAACGGCGGGCAGGGCGAGGAACGGCTGCGCTACAAGCTGGGCTTCTACGACGCCTTCCTGAACCACGCAGAAACGCTGCGCCGCCACAAGCCCATCGTGGTCTGCGGCGACTTCAACACCGCGCACAGGCCCATCGATCTCGCGCGCCCCAAGGACAACGAGGACATTTCCGGCTTCCTGCCCATCGAACGGGCATGGCTGGACCGCTTCACGGCGGCGGGCTACGTGGACACCTTCCGGCTGGTGCAGGGCGACACGCCCCACGCCTACTCGTGGTGGTCGTACAAGACCCGCGCCCGCGAACGGAACGTGGGCTGGCGCATCGACTATTTCTTCGTGTCCGAGGAACTGCGCGGCGCGGTGCGCGACGCGTGGATAGACATGCACGTCATGGGGTCAGACCACTGCCCGGTGGGGCTGGCGCTGGACGTGGACATGTAGCGGGCGGGAGCTGCTGCGGCGCATCCGTGGCCGGATGGCCGGAACCCGGGCATCGGGCCTGCGCGCACGCACGGGACTGCACGGCAGACGCACAGGCGCGCAACGGTACGACGCATGGCGCACCGGAACGCGCGCCTTCACCCCCACGCACGGGGGGGCGGGGTACGGTGCGGACCACACGGAAAATCAGGGGGCATGCCCGCCATGATGATGGCAGGCATGCCCCTTTGGCGTGCGCTATTTGCAAGCGGCGGGAACGGCAACCCCGCCGAGTCCGGCAAGGATGTGGTTCAGCGCTTCGCACAGGTCGGGCGACAGGTGCGTGTCGCTGTCCAGCAGTTGCACCACCTCGGTCACCGAGGCGTCCACCGGTACCGGAAAGCCCGATTCGCGGGCCAGCCGGATGAGTTCTTCGCGTATTTCGTGCATTGAGGCCCCCCTCAAAAACGATATGGCCGACGGGATGCGGACCGGAGGCAAGCCGGGCGGTGCCGGGGCACGACCGTGGTGACCGGTCATGTCCGGCGGGTCCGGTCGTGTTCCGGCTGCGCGGTCATGTTCTGGCCGCGTCGTGCCATACCCTGACTGCGCCGTCGCGGTCCGTTGGTGTCGGGAAATTTCCCCCCTATCCGCAGCCGCCGCGAAATGCAAGCGTGGCCCTTCCGCCCGGCCCCGCCCGATTCCGTCCGTTCGCCCTTGTTCCGGTCGCCACACCGTCCGGAGGGCGGCTTGCCCGTCGGTATCCGTGCAGTGTTTCCTGTTCGGCAGGAGCCCCGGACGCCCGCCCGGCGTGCGCATGCGGTTGCATTTACACCAACATGGCGCCCGCATTATTTGACATGCGCCGGAGTGTCAGCCATATTCCTGCGTCACGGGAAAAGGTATGGAATCTGGGTGGTTGGGCGTTCAATCTGCCGCATTGCGGTGGTTGCACCCCGGCTTGGCCGTGCGTGCTTCGCCGCCTGAACCGCGCGCCCGGCATCATCCCGGTTTCCCTGCTCCGCCGCCGTCATCCTCATGACCGTCTCAGGTTCGCAAGGAGGCTCAATGGAAACGGACTGCATCGGCCCGGCCCGGCCACGATCCCGTGCCGACGGCTGGCTCGACTGGGTGCAGATGGCCACGGGGGCGGCGCTGGCGCTGTTCGCCTGCATGCACATGATCTTTCTTTCCAGCGTGCTGTTCGGCGCGGGTGCCCTGAACGGGCTTTCCGCCGTCATGGACGCGCTGCATCTGGAAACCGTGGGCGGCGTGTGCATCGCCATCGTGTTCTGCGTCCACGCCACGGTGGCCGCCCGCAAGATTCCCTTCAAGGCCGCGCAGGCCGTCACCGCCTGGCGTCACGCCCGCCTGCTGCACCACCCGGAAACCTGGGCCTGGGTCGCGCAGGTGGCCACCGCGTTCATCCTTGCGGTGTTCATCACCATCCACATCTGGACGGGGCTTACCGATCTGCCGGTGCAGGCGCTGAAAAGCGCCGTGCGCGTGCAGCATGGCGGCTGGTTTTGGGTGTTTCTGCTGGTGCTGCCCGCGCTGGCGCTGCATCTGGTCATCGGGGCGTGGCGCGCCGGGGTGAAGTGGGGCGTCATCACCCGCGAGAACCGCGCTGCCATCACCCGCAAGGGCCTGTACCTGATTGCCGGGTTCCTGTGCCTGTCGCTGCTCCCCCTGCTGCGTTTCCGGCTGCTGCCGCTGGAATAGGAGGCACGTACCCATGCAGATCATCCATACCGACCTTCTGACCATCGGCGCGGGCCTTGCCGGAGAGCGCTGCGCCATCGAAGTGGCGGGCGCGGGCTTTTCCGTGGTCTGTCTCTCCCTGGTGCCCGCGCGGCGTTCGCATTCCGTGGCGGCGCAGGGCGGCATGCAGGCGGCCCTTGGCAATGCCATCATGGGCGACGGCGACAGCCCCGACGTGCACTTTCTGGATACCGTGAAAGGCTCCGACTGGGGCGCGGACCAGGAAGTGGCCCGCATGTTCGTGGAAGCGGCCCCCATCGAAATGCGCCGCCTGGCCCACTGGGGGGTGCCGTGGAACCGCGTCGTCGCGGGCACGCACACCTACTGGAAGGGCGGCAAGCCCTTCGACGCCACCGAAAAGGCCGAAAACCACGGGCTGATCCACTCGCGCGCCTTCGGCGGCACGGCCAAGTGGCGCACCTGCTACGCATCGGACGGGGCAGGCCACGCGGTGCTGTACACCATGGACAACCGCGCCGCGCAGCTTGGCGTGACCGTGCATGACCGGTCGGAAGCCGTTTCCCTGATCCACGACGGCGAAACCTGCCACGGGGCCATCGTGCGCTGCCTGCGCACCGGCGAACTGCGCGCCTACCTCGCGCGGGCCACGCTGGTGGCATCCGGCGGGTACGGGCGCATCTACCGCGCCTCCACCAACGCCATCATCTGCGAAGGCACGGGCCTGTCGCTGGCGCTGGATACCGGCGTGGCCAAGCTGGGCAACATGGAGGCCGTGCAGTTTCACCCCACCGGCACCGTGCCCACCGACATCCTGGTCACCGAAGGCTGCCGGGGCGACGGCGGCACCCTGCTGGACCGCGACGACTACCGCTTCATGCCCGACTACGAGCCGGACAAGGCGGAACTGGCCTCTCGCGACGTGGTTTCGCGCCGCATGATCGAGCACATGCGCACCGGCAAGGGCGTGCAAAGCCCTTACGGCGAACACCTGTGGCTGGACATCCGGCATCTGGGCGAGCAGCACATCCGCACCAAGCTGCGCGAGGTGGACGAAATCTGCCAGAACTTCCTGGGCATCGATCCGCTGCACCAGCTCATCCCCGTGCGGCCCACCCAGCACTATTCCATGGGCGGCGTGCGCACCGACAAGACCGGCGCGGCCTATGGCCTGAAGGGCCTGTTCAGCGCGGGCGAATCCGCCTGCTGGGACCTGCACGGCTTCAACCGTCTGGGCGGCAACTCGCTGGCGGAAACCGTGGTGGCGGGCGGCATTGTGGGCCGCAACATTGCGGAATTCCTGCAAGGGTACGACACGGCCTTCTCCACCGCGCATGTGCGCGAGGCGGCGGCGCGGGATGATGCGCGCATCAAGCGCATCGTTTCCGGCGCAGATGGCAAGGAAAGCGTCTACGCCGTGCGCGAGGCCATGTACGACATCCTGGAACGGGCGGCCTACGTGTTCCGCAACGGCAAGGACCTGACCTGGGGCGTGCAGGCGTTGCAAGAGGTGCACGAACGGGCGCAGCACATCGGCCTTGCCTCCGACGGGGTGGGGGCCAACGCGGAACTGGCGCTGGCCATCCGCATGCCGGGCATGGTGCGGCTGGCGCTGTGCGTGTGCCATGGCGCGCTGATGCGCACCGAAAGCCGCGGCTCGCATACCCGCGAGGACTTCCCGGAACGCAACGACCGCGACTGGTTGAACCGCACGCTGGCTTCGTGGCGACCGGGGGCGGATTTGCCGCACCTGGAGTACGAACCGGCCACCAGTTATGTCGAGTTGCCTCCCGGTGATCGCGGGTATGGCGGCGGCAAGATCATTCCGGCAGCTTCCTGAGGGGGACCACGCACATGCAACGCTCGCTGACCTTCAACATCTTCCGCCACAACCCGCAGGACCCGGCGTCCGTGCCGCACATGGACACCTACAAGCTGGACGAGACGGACAGCATGACGCTGTTCATCGCCCTGCACCGCCTGCGCGAAGAACAGGACCCCTCGCTGAAGTTCGACTTCTGCTGCCGCGCCGGGGTGTGCGGCTCGTGCGCCATGGTCATCAACGGGCGGCCCGGTCTTGCCTGCCACACCAAGACGCGCGACCTGCCGGACACCATCACCCTGTTGCCCCTGCCGGTGTTCAAGCTGGTGGGCGACCTGGCGGTGGATACGGGCACGTGGTTCCGCGCCATGTACCAGCGCACCGAATCGTGGATTCACACCCGCGCGGAATTCGAGCCCGCCGCGCAGGAAGCGCGCATGGAAAACGAGGTGGCCAACGCCATCTATGAACTGGACCGGTGCATCGAATGCGGCTGCTGCGTGGCCGCCTGCGGCACCGCCAACCTGCGGCCCGACTTCCTGGCCCCGGCAGGGTTCATCCGCGTGGCGCGCTTTGCCGCCGACCCGCGCGACCAGCGCACCGACGCGGACTTCTACGAGATCATCGGTTCCGACGAGGGCATCTTTGGCTGCATGGGCCTGCTGGCCTGCGAGGATGTCTGTCCCAAGCATCTGCCGTTGCAGAACCAGTTGGGCTATCTGCGGCGCAAGATGGGCCTGACCGTGCTGAAAAAGCTGCTGCCGTTCGGGGGGTAGTGGGGCAGGGAAGGATAGGGAAAGGGCCGACGCATGGCCTGAAGCCCTTGGTAACTACGGAGCGTGCGGCTCGGCATAGTTGGGCCGCCTCCGGCGTGGGGTAGGGGGGCACGCGCTGCGGTCGCCATCCGTAAGGCGCGCAAGCGCGCCAACGGCTGCCGCTTAGCGAGGCCCCCCTACCAACCCCCGCGCTTCGGGGGCTGCGCCCGCGTTGCGATCTTCATCCGTAATGTCCGCGCGTTGCGCGTTCATAACGGCTGAAGTCCGATCCCCCGGCCTCATGCGCGCATTCCCTGTGCCGGGCAGCTTCCCTGCGGCGCAGGGCGCCTTCGGGTGATCTGCCCGGCGGGAATGCCATGCGCGCGGTGCTCCCGCCGCCTTGGCCCCACGCGTGCGCGTGCCCTGTCCGTAGCGTTGTTCCCGGTGCGCCCGCCACGCCGGAGCTTCCGCCGCATGCGCGGCGGCGATCTCCGGCGGCGGGCGCAATCCGTTCGGCGGTTGGCGCTGCCGGGTGAAGCGGGAAAGATCGTATGCCCTCATGGCTTGCGCTGTTGTGCGGTTGCGGTGTTGCGTTGCGGTTGCCCCGGCCCGTTCCGTGCGCGGGCATCCGGGCGATGCCCTGCCGTGTTGCGGTGGGCACTCAAGGCTTGCTAGGGTGGCGTTGCGGCAGCAGATCGGGCCGCACGGACGCTGCGTCCGCAACCGAATCGAAAGTATGGAGGAGCGGGGCCATCCCCCGGTTCTCCCCCGTTCATACCGGACAAAGGAGCCAGACATGCGCCGCATACCGGCGACACGAGTTGTGGAGGAAGTGGCGCGGCTGTGCGTGGAGTGCAACCGCTACCTGCCCAAGGATGTGCGGTGGGCCTTCTGCAAGGCGCAGGCGGCGGAGGACAGCGACGTCGCCAAAGAGGTGTTCCGGCAACTGCTGGAAAACGCCGACCTTGCGGCCACCACCGGCCTGCCGCTGTGTCAGGACACGGGGCTGGCCGTCTTTTTCGTGGAACTGGGCGAGGACTGTCGCGTGGACGGCATGACCCTGCGCGAGGCCATCACCGAGGGTGTGCGCATCGGCTATGCCGAGGGCTTTCTGCGCAAGTCCGCCTGCGACCCCCTGACCCGCAAGAACACCGGCGACAACACCCCGGCGGTCATCCACATGGACCTTGTGCCCGGCGATCGGCTGCGCATTGCCTTCATGGCCAAGGGCGGCGGCAGCGAGAACATGTCGCGCGTGACCATGCTGGCCCCCGCGCAGGGGTGGCAGGGCATCAAGGACTTTGTGGTGCAGCGCGTGCGCGAGGCGGGGCCGAACCCCTGCCCACCCACCATCATCGGCGTGGGCGTGGGCGGCACCTTCGACTATGCGCCCATCCTGGCAAAAAAGGCGCTGCTGCGCCCGCTGACGGACATCCACCCCGACCCGGACATGGCCGCCAAGGAAGCGGAACTGCTGGCCGCCATCAACGAACTGGGCATCGGCCCCATGGGCCTTGGCGGCAAGGCCACCTGTCTTGGCGTGAAGATGGCTTTTGCCCCGTGCCATCTGGCCAGCCTGCCGCTGGCCGTGAACGTGCAGTGTCATTCGGCCCGGCACGGCGAGATAGAACTGTAGGTAGGGCTGCGGGCCGGGCCGTGCGCCGGGCGGCGGGGAGGACCGTGCGGTGAGCGGACTAGCCGCAACCCTGCGGACGCTTTCCTGCAAGTGGTCGGCAAGCTGCGCAACCGTTGCGGGCCTGTTGTTGCTGCATGATGCTGGATTGCGAATCGCCCCGACGCGGGTGCCGCGCACGGTGCAGATGTCTGCGCATCGCTGACCGACGCGGGGTGCGGCAACGCAATCGCCCGCCATCCTCAATAGCCCCATTGCGGTCCCGCCTCGGGACATGTACGGAAATACAAGGAACCAGATATGGCTACCCACCACCTTACCACCCCCCTGACCGACGAGGCCGTGGCGCAACTGCGCAGCGGCGACGTGGTCTTTCTGTCCGGCACCATCTACACCGCGCGCGATGCGGCCCACCGCCGTCTGGCCGAATCGCTGGATCGGGGCGAAGACCTGCCCTTCGACCTGCGCGGCGCGGTGATCTACTACGTTGGCCCCAGCCCGGCCCCGCCCGGACGGCCCATCGGCTCTGCCGGTCCCACCACCAGCTACCGCATGGACAGCTACGCCCCGCGCCTGCACGCGCTGGGGCTGAAGGCAACCATAGGCAAAGGACGCCGCAACACCGAAGTGCGCGACGCCCTGAAAGAACATACTGCCGTCTACCTGGGGGCGACAGGCGGCGCGGGCGCGCTGCTTTCGCAGTGCATCACTGCCGCCACCGTCATCGCCTACGACGACCTTGGTCCGGAAGCCATCCGTGAATTGACCGTGAAGGATTTCCCCCTGCTGGTCATTAATGACTGTGTGGGTGGGGAGTTGTATGTGTGAGGGTAGTATGATGAATTCGAAATTTAAAATTCCAGTTCAGCATAGAATTGAGTCTGTTGATATAAATGGTCTATTTGGGAGAAGGAGTTACCGAATTATATTTGATGGAGGAATTAGAATTATTGTTGGTGAAAATGGATCTGGAAAAACAACAATACTAAATATTGTTCATGCAGCAATAACTGGAAATGTAAATAAGCTGCTACGATATGATTTTAAGAGTGTAAAAGTAAATTATGTAGATGGGGGAAAATACGATTTTGTACCAAAGGCTTATAAACGTAGCGGTAAGGATGTGTCGAATGTGAGTAAGATTTTTGAAAGTTTTAGGCACTTGCTGTCAACAGATGATTATTATGTGCTGTCAAGATTTATAGATCATGGGTTTGTTTCAGATATACACAAGAAAAGAATATATCACATGATGGATAAATACCCTCATATTGCTGGTGTTGTAATGGAGCATTTTGAATTGTTCTCTGGTGGTAAGGGGCAGAGTGTTCAAGGGAGAGGGGTGAAGTGTATTGACAAAAATAGTGTGTTGTATTTCCCGACGTATCGAAGGATCGAAGATGATTTGAGTAAAATAGGCGTCGAGGGAGGGGTGAAGGGTAAGTTTGCTTCGATCGAGTTTGGTATGGGTGACGTGGTTTCGATGATAGATGAGATGACTTCTAATATAAAGACCTCTTCCGTGGCTCAGTTTCATGACGTTTCGGGTGATATGCTTAATAACTTAGCTAGTGGCGAAGCGGAAATTGATAAAATTTCGTTTATGGCTGATGTAAAGAATATTGATGTTGTCATGGCACGGCTGGGGAAGAGAATTAATCATGACGCAATAAGTTTGATTAAAGAATCAATAAGCACAGGGGAAATATTTTCAGATAAATACTTCACGATAGCTTTTTTGCTCGGGAAATTGCTTTCTGCATATTCAAAGCAAAAGGATAAAGACGATTCAATTAACGGGTTTTGCAATTCGTGCAACAAGTTTTTGGTAAATAAGTATTTTGATTACAACTTGCATGACGTGGAAGTTGATATCAGAAGGACGGATAATGCTTCTAAAATATCCCTGGAGGATTTATCTTCTGGTGAGAAACAGGTGGTTTCTATGATGTCTAAAGTTTTTTTAGGTTCAGGTGCCCCATATGTGTTTATGATTGATGAGCCAGAGCTTTCATTGTCGATGAAATGGCAGAAGATGTTGCTAGAGGAGATTGTTAAATCTGGAAAGTGCTCTGATTTGTTTGTAATAACGCACTCGCCTTTTATTTTTGACAATGAGCTTGATTTCTACGCAAAAGATATTGAAGAGTTCGTGGTGTAGCTATGGGCTATGTCGAAGAACTTCGCGAAGGTCGTAGGCGCGGTGTTGCGGCTTTTCTGGAGTTTTCAACATCTTTCGATAGGGAAAGCATGCTGTTGCATTGTTTTTTTGAGGGGGACGATGAGCTATATTATGGCGTTAGAATTGATAGCGTGCGTAGAGAGCGTTATAGGGCTTATAGTTGCGCGGGTAAGGCGCAGGTGTTGCTGGTTAGGAAGTTAATACGTGAAAATGAAACTTTCAGCACAGCGAGAGTGTTTTTTTTTGTTGATAGAGACTATGATGAATTGAATATTGACGATGAATGTGTGTATTGTTTGCCATGCCACTCTATTGAAAATCTTTACGCTGATTATTTTTCTGTTGAAAAGATACTCTTAAGAGATTTTAATCTAAAAATAAAATCTAGCAGCTTTTTTAGTTGTTCTTCTTTGTTTATTGAATTGTTTGAGGAGTTTGTTGTCGCGATGGTTGAATTCACGTGTTGGTTGTCGATCCATTCGAAAAAAGAAAAATTGGCAGGCGTTAGAGCGTTAAATCTTAATAATTATGGTGCGCATAGATTTGTAGATATCTCTTTGGATGGTGTTAAGAAAAAGTACAATGTCGAAATAATAAAAGAATTGTTTAGCAACGCGCATGAAATATCACCTGATGAAATTAATGCTGAAAAGGCAACCAATAAGCGTAACCCATCTTGTTTTGTTAGGGGCAAATTTGTTGCAGAATTTTTAATGAAATTTTTCAATCTCTTAATCGAAGAGTCTTCATCTGATAGGTACAAAATATTTACGGATGGAAAAGTTCGGAAAAGGCCCTTGGTTCAAAATGTAATTTCAGAATTTTCACAGTATGCTAAGACACCACCATGCTTGGTTAAATTTTTGACACAACATATCTGATGAGTTGGAGAGCAGTTTTGCATGGAACGTTTACGAATGCCCCCGCCGACGGCGTAGCCCCCGACAACTACCACGCCACGTCCATCTATCCGGAGTTCGTGCAGGTGGAACCGGGGCGCTGGGTGTTGCTTACGGAATCGCGCATGGATTGCGTCATCCGCAAGAATCCGGATGGTTCGCTGGAGGTGGTGGAGTTCCGGCGGTTGAAAAAGGGCGATCTGGTGGCGGTGAGCCGGGGTGAAAACGGCGAGGACG
Organism: Nitratidesulfovibrio sp.; assembly: GCF_040373385.1. Taxonomy (NCBI): domain Bacteria; kingdom Pseudomonadati; phylum Thermodesulfobacteriota; class Desulfovibrionia; order Desulfovibrionales; family Desulfovibrionaceae; genus Nitratidesulfovibrio; species Nitratidesulfovibrio sp. Next base: position 65,534 of record NZ_JBDXXH010000003.1, read on the forward strand.
GCATCTACGTGCATGCCGGACCGCTGGACCAGTTGCCGGACTTTCTGGCCGGGTGGACTCCGGCCAACGTGTCTGCCAGCACGGTTGGCCCCACGTCTGCCGCTTCGCAACCATCAACGTCCCATGCTGACAACCCACAGGCGGAAAGCCCCGCCGCCCCGTCCGACTCGTCCGTCCCGTCCGCCCATTCCGCCCCATCCGCATCATCCGCCCCGCTTTCCTCCGCCGCCCCTGCCGACAAGTTCGCCTTCCGTACCGGCGTCAGCCGCGAAACTTCCTTCTCGCTCGATTACGACACCCTGTATGACGTGCTGCGCCACGACAGGGACAACGGCCACATCGTGTGGGTGGCCGGTCCTGCCGTGGTGTTCGATGCCGACGCCCGCCGCGCCTTTGCCGGGCTGATCGACGCGGGTTACGTGCACGCCCTGCTGGCGGGCAACGCCCTTGCCACGCACGACCTGGAGGCCGCCCTGTACGGCACCGCGCTGGGGCAGGGCCTGTACGACAAGCGGCAGGCCCCGCGCGGGCACTACCACCATCTGGACGCCATCAACACCATCCGGGGCTGCGGGTCCATCCGCGCCGCTGTGCAGTCGGGCCGCGTGCGTGACGGGGTGATGCACGCGCTGGAAACGCGCTCCGTGCCCTACGTGCTGGCCGGGTCCATCCGCGACGACGGCCCCCTGCCGGAAGTCATTGCCGATGTGTACGCCGCACAGGACGCCATGCGCGCCCACGTGCGCCGCGCCACCACCGTGGTGGCACTGGCCACCGCGCTGCACACCATCGCCACCGGCAACATGACCCCTTCGTATCAGGCCGGGCCGGGGGGCAGCCTGCGCCCGGTGCATTTCTTCATTGCGGACATCTCGGAATTCGCAGCGGGCAAGCTGGCCGACCGCGGATCGCTGACCTCGCGCTCCATCCTCACCAACGTGCAGGACTTCGTGGTCAACGTGCACCGGGCGCTTACCGGTGCGTGCCGCACGGAATAGCCGGTCCACCCGCCCCGGCGCGTTGCTTCTCGCCCGTCTCGCCCGTTCGGCCCGTCCCGTCCCTCCTGCCGTCTGGTCTGATCTCCGACCTGACTTGCCTGCTCGTCCGGCACCAGCCCCCCTGCGCCACGCATTCACGCTCCCGCGTGTTTCCGGCGTGTTTCCGGTGCGTCAAGCCGCTTGCAAAGGTGGGGCACCGCTTTGCGTGCGGCTACGCTTCTTGATGTACATTCCACTATCATTACACGTAGTTATTTAAGCATATCCCGCGCCGCGCCGATAGGAAGGGTGCAACGCAACGCATTCCGCGTTGGAAGGAGGCACCATGATGGATGGCATCGGCACCGCGCAGGGACTGTTGGGCCTTGGCGGCTTCACGCAGGCAACGGGAACGGCGGGGACGGCGGCCACCGGCTCCACTTCTACTGGTTCCGCCATGTCCGGAACGGAAACAACCACCACCAGCAGCGGCGACACCGTGACCATCTCGGACGAGGCGCGCCGCAAGGCAGCCCTGCTTGGCGAGTCCGGCGGGTCGGGCAAGTCCGGCAGTTCGGATGCCGCCCAGGCCCTGCAGAGCGAGGTTTCGCAGTCGGACATCTCGTCGGCGGAATCCGAGGTATCGGACCTGCGCCAGAGCCTCAGCGAAGCGGAGGACGAACTGGCCGAATTGCAGGACGACACCGACATGGACGAGGAAACCAAGCAGGAACAGGTCCAGTTGATGCAGGCCAAGATTACCATGCTGGAAAGCCAGATTTCGCAGGCCCTGACCGAAAAGTCCGAGTTGGAGGAGCAGCAGCAGGAAGCCGAGCAGGGCGGCGACGACGCAACCGCCACGGCGGAGGCGGAAACCGGAGAAGAATAGCGGTTCTTGCGGCACCTGTCGGCGGTCCGCAGGCCCGGCGCGGGACGCATGGACCAGCGTGGGACGTTTGGCGCAGAACGGGACACATGTTTTCCGTGGCGGGGGCCACGGATGCACTGCGGCAACAGGGATCAGGCTCACGCACCCGCATGCACGCACAGCGCATGCGAAAGGACGCGGCCTTCGCTTCGGCGGGGCCGCGTCTGCGTTTACAGGGGCGGGCACGGCTGGCGGGGGGAATGGGGCAGCGGTCAGCCGCGCGAACTGCCGGAACACCATTCAGGAATCACAAGGTATGTTGTGTTATGCAATGAAATGTGAGCGGGTGCCGTAAACTCTTCATGTGCTGCGCCGATAGGTTGACTGAACGTCGCGCATTTGCGCGAAAGGAGGTCCCATGGTCGAAGCACTGGACGGAACCCAGGTCGGCACCGCCTACAGCACCTTGCAGGTGCAGGCGGGCACGGAACGCACGGGCACGTTGCGCACCGCGTCCACGGAGGACACGGAAAGCGGCGGCGACACCGTGAGCATTTCGGATGAAGGGCGCCAGAAGGCGGCAGGGATGGCCGGCAGCGGCGCGGGTGGTGCGCAGTCCACTGAAGAGTCGGACTCCAGCGACGAACTGGCATCGCTGAAGGAGCAAATCCAGAACCTGCGCGAACAGATCCAGGAAAAGCAGCAGGAATTGCAGGAAGTCCAGCAGGATGCCAGCCTGGACGACGAGCAGAAGCAGCAGCAGGTGGCCATGAAGATGTCGGAAATCACCATGCTTCAGAGCCAGCTGACGGAACTGCAATCGCAGAAGAGCAAACTGGAGACGACCAGCTCCAACGATTCCGGATCGTCCGGTGGGGCGGCGGGCGTCAGCATCAACGTGTAGCCGATGCTGGGCATGAAGGGGCGCGAGCACGGCGCGCCCCCGGATGTCCGGGCAGCATTGTGTTGTGCGCGGCTGTGGCCGCACGGAATGAACGCGGTTTCCGCCTTGGCGGGGGCCGCGTCCGTCGTTGCGGGGCGGGCGGGGTGCGCAGGCCGGAGAGTAGGGGCCGAAAAGCGTACGGCGGCGGATAACCGGCGGGCGGCTATCGCCACACGGCGCGGGCGGCCTCCACCAGGGCGCGCAGGGCCGGGTCGTCGCTGCGGTCGGTGCGGTGGGCGATGCACAGCGGCACCGCCAGCGGTTCGGGCCACACGTATACCCCGTGGTCGCGCACCATCTGGGCGGTTTCGTCCGCGCGCAGCACGGCCACACCCTTTCCGGTGGCCACCAGCTGCTTGACGATGGGTTCGTCGATGGCAACCGCCGCAGTGCGCGGGCGCAGGCCGTAGGGGGCCATGCGCGCGGCCACGGTGCGATGGAAGGGGCAGTCGCAGGTCGGCCAGATCCACGGCAGTTGCGATAGGGCATGCCAGGCGTTGGCGTCGTGCACGGGCAGGCGGGGCAGGTCGGAAGGGGCATAGTCCGGCCTGGGCGCGGGCATGCCGCCGTGGCGGGTCAGCAGGGCGGCCAGCAGCCCGGGGGCGGGGGCATCGGCGGCAGAGGTGCCGGAGCCACCATCCGGTGCCACGTCCTGTCCCGGCATGTGCGGGGCCGTGGCGTCGGCGGGCCGTGGCGCGTCTTCAGCGAACTGCTGCGCGTATTGGCCGAACTGCGGGGCGCTGTGGCGGCGCACGGCGTCGGACCATTCCGGGCGTTCCGGCGGCGGATGCGATTGCGCGCGGGCACGGCCCTTGCGGGGGGCGTTGGCGGGCGCGGCGGCAGCGGCCCCCGGCGAGACGGCGGTGGGGGATGCGGCGGGCAGCGCGGGCACCATGCTGGCGGGAATCACGATGCGTATTTCCACATCGCGCAGGGGGTGCTCCACGATGTCGGGCGAAAATTCCTGCCCGTAGCGGTAGCCTGCGTCAATGACCGATTCGCGCAGCAATTCCGGCGTGGTCATGGTCTGGGTCATGGTGAATTCCAGCGCCACGTCGGGGCAGGCCGCGCCCAGCGCCTCGTGCAGGGCCACCATGCGCAGGAACGAAGGGTCGGTGTTCAGGCCAAGGGTGATCCGCCCGGTGGGCTGGGCGCGCAGCCGTTCGGCCTTGCGGCGCAGGGCCGTGGCGGCATCCAGCGCCTTGCGTGCCAGGGGCAGCAGGTCGGCGCCAGCGTCGGTCAGGTCCATGCCGCGCGCGCGGCGGCGGAACAGGGTCACGCCCAGGGCGTCTTCCAGCGCGCGAATCTGCCCGCTGAGGGCCGACTGGCTGAGGTGCAGCTCTGCGGCGGCGCGGGTGAGCGTGCCGGATTCGGCCACGGTGGCGAAAGCGCGGAGCAGGTGCAGTTCCATACGGTGCGCGGGGTTGTGGAAGCAGGGGGAAAGGCCGGTGACGCCGAAAGCCGTGGGGGCGGAAGACGCCATGCGCGCCGCCGGGGTAACCCGTCAGGTTCTACCGGATACGCCGGACCCTGTCATATCCGGTCATGTCCGGCCAAGCTGGGCCATGTCCGGCCAGACTGGGCAGGCTGGGCCATATCCGCCAGACTGGGCAGGCTGGGCGGGCATTCGGCTGCACCGAACGCTGCCTTCGGGAAATACCGTTGGATTTCCGGGCGCTATGGGGCCAAGGATGGCACGGAAACAACAGGAGGGCAACCCCATGCGCAGCGCGCAACTTGGACCGTGGCTTCTGGCGGGGCTCATCGTGGGGCCGGTATTGGGTTCGGGCATCATCATCCTGCCGCCCGTGGTGCTGGGCGTGGCCGGGCCGTGGGCGCTGCCCGCGTGGCTGGTCATGATTGCAGTCGGGGTGGTGTTCGGGTTGGTGTTCGGAGAGCTTTCCGTGCTGTTCCCCGGCGATGGGGGTGTTTCCGTGGCGGTGGGGCACGCTTTTGGCCCCGAGGGGCGGCGGTTGGCCTCGCTGTATCTGGTGGTGGCGGTGCTGTTCGGCCCCGTGGCCGTGCTGCTGACGGGGGTGCGTTACCTGCCGCTGGGCGGGATGCCGCCGGTGGGCGTGGCCTACGGCCTGCTGCTGGTGTGCGCCGGGCTGATGCTGCGGCAGGTGGCCTCGCTGGGGCGGGTGGCCCTGGTGCTGTCGTCGGTATCGGCAGGGCTGCTGTTTGCCGGGGGCGTGGCCACGCTGGGCGATGCGGCGGGTACGCTGTGGAAGGGTACGGGGGGGGGAATGGTGGGCGGAATGGCTGCCTTCGCCCTGCCCGCGCCGGACTGGTCCATGCTGGGGCACGCGCTGTTGCTGCTGTTCTGGATCGTGGTGGGCTGGGAAGTGGTGGGCAACTACAGCGCGGAGGTGCGCAACCCGCGCCGCACCATCCGCAAGGCGGTCATCCGCGCGCTGGCCGCCGTCACGGCGGTGGATGTGGCCGTGGCCGGGGGCATGCAGTGGCTGGCGGTGCGCAACGCGGCACCGGCCCTGGGGAGCGCGCCGGGTGTGATCGGCGCGCCGGGTGCGGTAGACGCCGCTGGCGGCTTCACCGTGCCGCAGGACGGGGTGGCCGCGCTGCTGACGCCGCTGTTCGGCGCGTGGGGCGGCCCGGTACTGGGGGCGCTTGCGCTGGCCCTGTGCGCCACCACCTACCTGATGTTCGTGGGCGGGGTGGCGCGTCTGGCCGCATCGCTGGCGGCGGACGGCATCCTGCCCCGCGTGGTGGGGCTGCGGGCCGCTACCGGCGCGCCCGCCGGGGGCATCGGGATGCTGTGCGGCGCGCACATGGTGGTGCTGGCCGCCGTGGGCCGGGATGTCATCGACGTGACCGGGCTGGTGGCGCTGGCCGACGGCTTTCTGCTGGCCAACGCCCTGTGCGGCGTGCTGACCGCCGTACGTCTGCTGCGCGGCCCGCTGCGCTGGGGGGCCGCAGGGCTGGCGCTGGTGCTGGGCGCGGTGCTGGCCCATGCCGCGTGGTGGGTGCTGGGCGTGGTGGCGGGGCTGGCCGTGTGGATGTACCGCGCCCGCGTCCCGCGCATCGGGGGGTGCCTGCGCGCGCTGTGCACGGTGCGGGGGCTGCGCTGCGTGTGCGAATGGCTGCTGCCCGACCCGCGCCGCACGCCGCTGCATGACGCCCGTTCGGTGGAGCGCTCGCTGAAGTAGGCGGGGGACGAGGCGGGCGATGTTGCCCGATGTCCGGCGGTTTGCCACGCGAGAGCGAGGGAAACGAAAAAGGGGAGGCCCATGGGCCTCCCCTTTCGTTTGCAGTGCCTTGCGTCCTTTGCCCTGCCATTGGCTATCTGCCGCAGGCCAACGGACAAAAAGACCATGTAGAGCCTTAGTAGGCGTGCTCGTCTTCCAGATCCTCGTCGGTGATCTTGTGGGTGAACACGGAGTACACCCACGCCTGGTACGCCAGCACGATGGGCACGAAGATCACTACCACGGTGAGCATGATCTTGAGCGTCAGCGGGCTGGACGCGCCGTTGGCGATGGTGACGCTGAAGGCCGGGTCCATGCTCGACGGCAAGAGCGCCGGGTACATGCCGAACACCCCGAAGAAGGTCACGCACACGATGAACACCGCGTTGCACACCCAGGCCATGCCCACCGAGTTGGAGGCGATGAAGAACCGGGTGGTCAGCAGCGAGGCCACGGCCAGAATGGGGAACACCAGCAGCGGCGGCAGCTTCATGTAGTTGACGTACAGGTTGGTGTACACGGCGGTGGCCGCCAGAAAGGCCAGCGCGGCGCACAGCAGCAGCGGCCAGATGCCGCGCGCCAGGGCCACGGCCCGGTCGTGCAGCTCGCCGGTGGACTTGATGCCCATCCACAGCGCGCCGTGCAGGGCGAACATCAGCACGAAGAACACGCCGCCCAGCAGGCCATACGGGTTCAGCAGCTTCAGCAGGTTGCCGTGGTACACGCCGTTGCCGTCGATGGGGATGCCCATGAACAGGTTGGCGAAGGCCACGCCGAACAGCAGCGCGGGCACGAAGTTGCCCAGAAACTGGAACACGTCCCACACCTTGCGCCAGCGGGGGTTGTCGATCTTGTTGCGGAACTCGAAGGACACCGCGCGGAAGATCAGCGCGAAAAGCAGGATGAGCAGCGGCGCGTACAGCGCGCTGAACATCACCGCGTAGGCCTTGGGAAACGCGGCGAAGGTGACGCCACCGGCGGTGATCAGCCACACCTCGTTGCCGTCCCAGAACGGCCCCGCAGCGTTATAGATGGTACGGCGTTCGGTCTCGTTGCGTGCGGCGAAGGGCAGCAGGGTGCCCATGCCGAAGTCGAAACCGTCAAGGACGAAGTATACGGCCCACAACAGGCCCCACAGGACGAACCAGATTGTCTCCAACATGTTTCCGATCCTCTCGGTTAGCTGTTCATGCGGCTATGCGGCACGTCGTGCGGGCTAGGCAGCGGGGCCTTTGCGCGCGTACTTGCGAAGCAGGTAGATGTCGAGCACGCCGAGCAGGGTGTATACCGCCCCGAACGCCAGCAGCGATACGGCAACGGACGAGGCGGGCACCGGCGATACCGCGTCGGTGGTGCGCATCATGCCGTACACGATCCACGGCTGGCGGCCTATTTCGGCCACGGCCCACCCGGCCATGATGGCCACGTAGGGCAGCGGGATGGCCCAGGGCAGCGCCTTCAGCAGCCACTGCTTGTCCTGCAGGCGGTTGCGGAACAGGAAGGCGGCACCCGCCAGCAGCGGGAACAGCGTGCCAAGGCCCACCATCAGGCGGAAGTTCAGGAAGGTCAGCAGCACGGGCGGGCGGTCTTCCTTGGGGAAGTCCTTCAGGCCCTTCACTTCGGCCGAGGGATCGTTGAAGGCCAGCAGGCTGAGCACGCCGGGAATGCCGAAGGCCTGGATGGAATTGCCCTCCGCGCTTTCATTGGGCACGGCCAGCAGGTACATGGGCGCGGACTTCTGGGTTTCCCAGTGCGATTCCATGGCCGCCAGCTTGGCGGGTTGCAGCTCGGCCACGGTGTTGCCGTGGTTGTGCCCCTGCACCGCCACCAGAAGGGCCAGCACCAGGGTGAACCCGGCGGCCAGCCTGAACGAGCGATTGAAGAAATCCTCTTCGTTGCGGCGCAAGAGGTGCCAGGCAGAGATGCCCAGCACGAAGAAGCCCGCCAGCATCCACGAGGCGAACATGTTGTGGAAGAACTGGCCCCATGCGTAGGGGTTGCTGAGCACGGTGAAGAAGTTGTCCAGTTCCGCACGGTTGTTGCGGATCACGTAGCCCACGGGGTTCTGCATCCAGCCGTTGGCCAGGATGATCCACAGGCCGGACAGGTTGGAGGCAAACGCCACGGCCCAGATGGCGAACAGGTGCATCTTTTTGGACACGCGCTCCCACCCGAACACCCACACGGCCAGGAAGGTGGATTCCAGGAAGAAGGCCAGGGTGGCTTCTATGGCCAGCAGCGAACCGAAGATGTCACCCACGTATTCCGAGTAGCGGGACCAGTTGGTGCCGAACTGGAATTCCAGGGTGATGCCGGTGACAACGCCAAGGGTGAAGTTGATCAGGAACAACTTGCCCCAGAACTTGGCCATGCGTTTGTAGGTTTCGTTTCCGGTGCGGTAGTGGAGGGTCTGCATGACCGCGATGAGCACCGAAAGGCCCAGTGTCAGCGGCACGAAAATGAAATGGAAGAAAACGGCCACCGCGAACTGCAGCCGTGACAGCATGACGACATCCATGCTTTCCCCCTTTGCGGGTCCGGCGGTGTGACCGCCCGGAAGCCCGGCAAGGTTAAACGGTGAAATCGGCGCGCCGCCCGGTCTGCTTCCGCCGAAGGCCGGACGACGTGTGCGCATCAAGCGATAATGGTTGCTACTACCACTTTCCTGCCAATATGCAAGCATGGTGGAAGAATTTTTACACGCGCTGACGGAAGGGACTGTACGCAATCTAGCATGGTTGCGGAGAAACTGTCAGCAAAAAATGCATGGCGGCGGCAAGTTGGCGGTGCTGGCCGGTTTGCGGGGCGGGATGGCCGGTTTGCGGGGCGGGATGGCCGGTTTGCGGGGCGGGATGAGCGGTGCGGACGGGCAGGGGGAAGGGGCAGGCCGGGCGGGTGTGCGCAGGCACGGGGGCGAGTCGTGCGGATGTGCCCGCACTGCCCGTAGCAGGCAGGGAACATTTCGGGCATGCGCCATGCCCTCATGCGCAACGGGCGCCGACCGCATGGTCGACGCCCGTTGCTGTCGGCGGGGGAATTCGGGCAATCGGAATTACGGGCTACGGCTTGCCGAAGCCGTACTTGTCCAGCACGGCCATGCCTTCGGGGCCGGTGACGTACTTGATGAACGCGGCGGCGGTGGCCTTGTCCTTGGAGCCGGACAGGACGGCAATGGGGTAGGTGATGGGGGCGTGGCCCTTGACGGTGGCCACCACCTTCACCTTGTCGCCCGCGATCTTGGCGTCGGTCATGTACACGAAGCCCGCTTCGGCCTCGCCGCGCGCCACGTAGTCCAGGGCCTGGCGCACGCTTTCGGCCAGCACGGCCTTGCCGGAGATGGCGTCCCACGAACCGGCGGCGGTCAGCGCGGCCTTGGTGTAGCGGCCCACGGGCACGGAATCGGGGTTGCCCACGGCGATGCGGGTGACATTGGCCTTCTTCAGGTCGTCCACGCCCGCGATGGCCAACTTGGAATCGGCGGGCACGATGAGCACCAGGCTGTTGGACACGAAGTCGATGCGGGTGGCCACGTCGATGAGCTTGCTTTCCACGGCCTTGTCCATGGTGGCCTGGTCGGCGGAGGCAAAGATGTCCACCGGCGCCCCTTCCTGCATCTGCTTCAGCAGCGGGCCGGACGCGGCGAAGTTGGTCTGCACCTTGCTGCCGGGGGTGGCCTTTTCGAACATGCCCTTGATGTCGGTGAAGGCGTTGGTCAGGCTGGCGGCGGCGGACACGGTGATCTCGCCCGCCTGGGCGGCGAGGGGGGCGCAGACCAGTGCGGCGCAGACCAGTGCGGTGGGGATCAGTGCGGCAAGAACGCGGCGGCCGGTGCGAAGCGGACGGAAACCGGAAATCATGAGGCGCCTCCTGTCTGAGGTTGAGTGGTGTCTGCGGGGACGAAACGGTCGTCGGCCCTGCACTGCACGGCATTGTCCGCCACGGTGGCGAACCAGCCCGTCCTGTCGGCATCCCATACGTCAAAGGTGGGGACGTACGGCTTGATGTCCAGCACCGGGGTGCCATCCAGCATGTCCACGTTTTCCACGTGCAGCCGGTTACCGGTGATGCCGGTAAGCCGCAGGACGGAAATGCCGATGGGGTTGGGCCTGCGGGGCGAGCGGGTGGCGAACACGCCGTGCTCGTCGTTGTCCAGGAAGGGCTTCACGAGAAGGGTGAAGCCCTTGCATTCGTGCAGGTGGTAAATGACCAGAAGGTGCGAAAAGCCTTCGATGTCGGCGAGGCCGTCGGCGAATTCGGGCAGCACGTCGATGCTGCCCGCCACGCCCTGGGCGCCCACGGGCTGGATGGGCATGCCGCGCACGTTGGTGAACGGGGTGCGCATGTGGGCCACAGGCGCGTAGGAAATGTGTTGGGCGTGCGGATCGTCTGCGGGATCGTCTGCCCGAGTGTCTGCCCGAGTGTCTGCCCGAGTTTCTGGGGGACGGGGCGCGGCGTGGGCGGCCACCGGGCCGTGCAGCAGGTGCAGCGCCGTCGCCGTGGCCAGCAGGGCCACCCCGGCCTCCGGTTCCGGCCACAGCAGGGGCACGCCCAGCCCGGCCAGCATCAGGGCCAGCGGACCGCCGCACAGTTCGCGCAGGCGCAGGCGCATGGCAGCGCCGCGTCCCGTTGCCAACCCCAGTTCGCCGTCATGGGCGTTGCCGCGCGGCGAGCGGCCCCCCTCGAAGGCCAGCAGCACGGCCAGAGCGGCCAGCGCAAGCAACAGCAAGGACAGCACGGGAACAAGCACGGCGGGCAGGGAGGACGCGAAGGGCATGGGCATCTCGTCGATGGCGCAGGTAAGCCGGAGAAGCAGCCCGCCCTGCGGATGCCGGTGCAGCATTCCGGACGGGGCATGAAGGCGGCACGGAGGTGCCGGCCCGGTGCGCATTCCGGGCCGGACCTCGTCGGGGCACCGGTGCGGCAGGCACGTGCGACCGGGCTCCTTCCATCTTCCGGGTAGTCTTTGCCCGGGCAGCACGCAATACGGTCACCTGGGTTGTTTTTTTCGTGACTGTGTTCCCTTTCCGGCCAAAACCGACCAAGACTTCCGGCAGGGTAGCGGCGGCAACGACACCGCGGAGGCAGAACGACCATGCATGCTCCTTTGGCCGGTATCGTCGGCGCACTGGACGAGACACAACTGGAACTGATGCGGGCCTGCATCGAACGGGAACTGGAGGCGCGGCTTAACGGCGGCGTATCCGGCACACTCGCGGAATCCGGCGTATCTGGTGCGTCAGGCGTATCAGGCATGTCAGGCGCATCAGGCATGTCAGGCGCAGGCTGCGTGGGCGCGGACCCCCTGGGCGCGGCAACGCTGCACTCCATCGTCACCGCGTTGTCCGGCGTATCGGGCATGAGCGGCCCCACCGCCTGCCCGCACGGTGCCGCCCGGAACGGTGACGACGGCGCCCATCCCCGACCCGCACCGCAGGGGGGCAAGGATGTTCCCTGCCCTGCCCAGAGCTTCGAGGTGCCGGAAGGGGTCAAGCACCTTACGTCCGAACAGCTCGACGAGCTGACGGTAACCTTCCTTGCCTGGTTCGGCGCGGCCACCACGCCGGTGCAGCGCCGTTCGCGCGGGCGTCTGTGGGTGGCCTTTCTGATGATGCGCCACGGCGCGCTGCGGCTTGGCGAGGTGCTGGCCCTGGATGATGCCGCCGACCTTGACCCGGTGCGGCAGCAGGTTATCGTGCGCGGGCATGGCGGGCGCGAAATCCAGTTGCCCGGCCCGGTCATGCGCGAGGTGCAGCGGGTGCTGGACGACCCCATGATGTTCGGGCTGCGCGGGCGGGTATTCCGCATGGATCAGGGCTACGTGCGCCGCAAGTTCTACGAGCGTGCGGCGGAATGCTCCATTCCCAAGGAATACCTGAACCCGCGTGTCATCCGGCATTCGCGGGCAGTGGAGCTTTTGCGCGGCGGCGTGCCGCTGAAGATCGTGCAGGGCATCCTGGGCCACCAGAGCATGAACCAGACGGCCAACTACCTGCGTTTTTCGGACGATGACGTACGGCGCATCGTGCATCATTACCTGAACAAGGAGACCCGGATGAAGACCAGCGCACGCAACGCGTTCACCGGCAGGGTCACGTCCGTCGTCAAGGACGGGCTGCTGGTGGAGGTGGAACTGACCACCAACAGCGGGCTGAAGGTGGTTTCGGTTATTACCGAGGAAAGCGCCCAGAACCTTGGGGTGAGCACCGGCAAGGTGATGACCGCCACGGTGAAGGCGCCGTGGGTGATCCTGGCCCGTGAGGAAAACCGCCTGAAGACCAGCGCCCGCAACCGCTACGCGGGCAAGGTGGCGCGGGTGAACCTTTCCGAGATAGCCGCCGAGGTGGTGGTGGACCTGCCGGAAGGCACCACCGTGTGCGCCCTGCTGACCGTGGAAAGCGTGAAGGCGCTGGACCTTGCGCCGGGCATCGACATTCTGGTGATGTTCAAGGCGTTCTCGGTGATCCTGAACGTGGAATAGCCTGGCGAAACGCCCTGTGTGCGGGCATGCCGTGTGAGCATGACATGTAGGCATGGTCTGCGGGTGGCATGCCGCCCGCCTGCGGAAAGCGCTGCCGTCCCCGAGGGGGCGGCGGCGCTTTCACATGGAGGGGCGGACGGGGGGACAGATGGGCGAATGGTACCCGATGGCCCGTGACTGCCGGACGCGCGAGGCGGCGCGCCGGGTGAAACCCGCCAGGCCATGTTGACGCGCATGGCCTGGCGGGAAAGGTGGCGGAAAGAGCGGATGGCCTGGGTGCTGCTACCCCATCAGGGCCATGAGCAACCCCAACGCAGGCTTCCCCTCCGCCCGCAGTTCGCGGAAGTTCAGGCGGTGGCGAATGCGGCCGTCCTCGTACAGCACCAGGGTGTCGGCAAAGGCGTCCACATCGTCCGGGTCGTGGGTGATGATGATGGCCGGTATGTCGAAGTGGGCGAACAGCCTGCTGAATTCCTTGCGCATGCGCACCCGCAGCAGCGGGTCCAGGGCAGAGAACGGTTCGTCCAGCAAGAGCGCGCGCGGGTTGGTGGCCAGGGCGCGGGCCAGCGCGGTGCGCTGGCGCTGCCCGCCGGAAATGTTTCCCGGCAGGTTGTGGGCCACGTGGTCTATCTCGAACAGTTCCAGCAGTTCGTCCACGCGCCGTTTGCCGCCTGCGCCGTCGGCCATGGAGGCGTTTCCATTCCCGGCAACGCTGGCACGGTGCCCGGCGCCCAGGCCGAACTCCACGTTCTTGCGTACCGACAGGTGCGGGAACAGGGCGTAGTCTTGGAACACGTAGCCGATGCCCCGGTCGCGCGCGGGAATGTCGATGCCCGTCGCCGTGTCCAGCAGGGTGGTGCCGTTGATGACGATGCGCCCCTCGCGCGGGTGCATCAGTCCGGCAATGGCTTGCAGGGTCAGGGTCTTGCCCGAGCCGGAATGGCCGAACAGCACCAGGGTGCGGTCCTCCGTGGCGAAGGAAACGTCGATCTTGAAGCCCTTGCCGCCCGCGCCACGGGCCGGGGGCAGGCGGTGGGTGATGGAAACGTCTATCATCACGCCCCCCTGCCGAAGGAAAGCCCGCCCGTGGCCAGCTTGTCCGCCAGGATCAGCACGCCCATGCACAACAGCGAGGTGGCGATGACCAGCGCCAGCGCCTGCGCGTCGTCCCCGGCCTGAAAGGCGGAGTAGATGGCCAGTGACAGGGTTTGGGTGCGGCCCGGCAGGTTGCCCGCGATCATCAGCGTGGCGCCGAATTCGCCCATGCCCCGCGCGAAGGCCAGCATGACCCCGGCCAGAATGCCGCGCCACGCAAGGGGCAGCGACACCCGCAGGAACACCTTCCACTCGGATGCCCCCAGGGTGCGGGCCGCGTTTTCGAGGTTGTGATCCACGGCTTCCAGCGCGGCGCGGGCCGATTTGTAGATGAGCGGAAAGACCACCACCGTGGCCGCCACCACCGCGCCTTCCCACGAGAACATCAGGTTGATGCCGAATTCGGCCAGCCACGGCCCCAGCAGGCCGCGCCGCCCCACCAGCAGGATGAGGTAGTAGCCGATGACCGTGGGCGGCAGCACCAGCGGCAGGGCGCACAGGGCGTCCACCCAGGTGCGGCCCGGAAAGGGGCGGCGGGCGATGCACCACGCCGTCAGGATGCCGAGCACCGAGGACACCACCGTGGCGATGCCCGCCACCTTCAACGTGAGCAGGATGACGGACAGCTTCAGCGTGTCCGCCGCGAAGAGGGGGGAAAGGAAATCCATGGCCCGACTGTGGCGAAAAGGGCGGGGGGCCGCAACAGAGGCACGAAAAAATTTGTCTTGGTGACCGTGGCACGGGGCACTGACACGAGCCCGCGACATGCTGTCGGAAAAGGCCCCCGGCGCGATGCCTGCGGGCGTGGCACCCACAGGAATGTCCCGATTTGCCAAAGAAAAGGGGAAGGACCGTGCGGCCCTTCCCCTTGCGTTTTCCAGATGCGGCTCAGACTGCTGGCTGCGCGTCGCCTATGCTCCGCACTTGGCGGTCAGCGCGGCGGCCACGGCCTTGCCCAGTTCGAAGCACTTTGCGTAGGTGTCGTGGGTGGGCACGTGCTTCACCTTCACCGCTTCCGCGGGCAGTTCCATGCCCATGGATTCCAGCCATTCGGTGATGGCCTTCACCGATTCGCCGGACCAGCCGAACGAGCCGAACGCGGCGCCGATGCGGTTTTGCGGGCGCAGGCCCTTCATGTAGGTGAGCATCTTGGCCACTTCGGGCAGGATGCCGTTGTTGTGGGTGGGCGAACCCACGATCACCGCGCCGCAGTCGGCCAGTTCGGTCATCACCGCGCTGTGGTGGTTGGCCTTCAGCCACATGATGCGGGTGGGCACGCCGCCCGCCTCCAGCCCGTCGGCGATGGCATGGGCCATCTTTTCGGTGGAGTGCCACATGGTGTCGAACACGATGACGGCGCGCTTCTGCGGCTTCTGCTCGGCATAGCGGCGGTAGGTGTCGAAGGCGAACCGCACTTCGTCGTACCCACGGAAGATTAATCCGTGGTCGGGGGCCAGCATGTCGATGTCCAGCTTCAGCTCGGCGATGGCGTCCAGCGTCTTCAGCACGATGGGCGAGAAGGGCAGCACGATGTTGTGGTAGTACTCCTTCATGGCGTGCAGCAGCGCGGAGCGGCCTATTTCGTCGGCGTAGCGTTCGGTGCTGGCGATGTTCTGGCCGAAGGCGTCGTTGCAGATCAGCAGCTTGTCTTCCGGGATGTACGACACCATGCTGTCGGGCCAGTGCAGCATGCGCGTTTCCACAAAGGTCACGGTGCGCTTGCCGAGGCTGATGGAGTCGCCCGTCTTCACCACCTGCACGGGCCAGCCGGTGATGTCGAAGTGGGCTTCCATGGCCTTCAGGCCCATGGGCGAGCAGAAGATCTTTTCAGGCTTGCAGCGGGCCACCATGTCGGCCAGGGCACCGGCGTGGTCGGGCTCCAGATGGTTGCAGACGATGTAGTCGATCTTTTCGGGCTCCACCACCTGGGACAGGCGGCAGAGCAGGGTGGGCAGGAATTCGTGCTTCACCGTGTCGAACAGGGTGACCTTTTCGTCCATGACCACGTAGGCGTTGTACGTGGTGCCCTGCGGCGACAGCGAATAGCCGTGGAAGTCGCGGCTGTTGTGGTCGACAACGCCGACCCAGTGAATGTCCTTCTTTATTTCAAGGGCGTGCATGTTCTACCTCGCGGTGCGGGTGCGGTGGGTGTGCGCGGGGGGCGCGGCATGCCGGCGAGCATGCGCAAGAGGGCTGACCAAAGGAGTAAGTAAATTCCGTGGGTGGGGCAAGGGGGGCGATGCCTGATGTGCGGTGCGGGCTGGCGCGCGGTGCGAACCGGCGCGCAACGCGGCTTCGGGTGGCGGCTTCGACGTGCCCTGGGCCTCGGCACCCGGCGCATGCGGCGTACCGACCCTCCACCCCCCGGGGGGGGGGATGTGGCCCGAAACAGGGGCGGACGCAAAGGGGGGAGGCGCACCGCCATTGGCGGCGCGGCCTCCCCTGATGGTCATGAGTCGAAATGCCCTAGGCGGGTTCGAATTCGGACTTGGGCGCGCCGCAGATGGGGCACACCCAGTCGGCGGGCACGTCTTCAA
The DNA here is from genome assembly GCF_040373385.1 of Nitratidesulfovibrio sp. Lineage (NCBI taxonomy): Bacteria > Pseudomonadati > Thermodesulfobacteriota > Desulfovibrionia > Desulfovibrionales > Desulfovibrionaceae > Nitratidesulfovibrio > Nitratidesulfovibrio sp. The sequence goes on from NZ_JBDXXH010000003.1 coordinate 81,638, forward strand.
AGGCGGTGCCGGGCTTCACGCCGTTGTCGGGGTCGCCTTCGGCGGGGTCGTATTCGTAGCCGCAAACGGTGCAGACGTACTTCTTCATGATTCGTTCCTCATTGTCGGGTGGTTGCGATGCGGGCACGCGCCGCGGCCTGTCACGGGACTGTCGGCCGCCGGGGCGGCGGGGACTGCTGTCCGCCGGGGCGGCGCGAGGGCGGGCTTACGCCTTCCAGTGTCCGTGCAGGTTGCAGTATTCGCGGGCGGAAACTTCGGTGGCCTGGATGCAGAACTCGGCCTCGGGGGCATCGCCGGGCTTCAGGAACTTCGTGTAGCTGCGACCGTCGGCGATGAGTTCGATCCACTCGATCCAGTGGGTTTCCTCCATGGGGTGGGCCACGGAGCCAACCTTCACCTTGTAGCCGGTGGCGGTCTTTTCGATGACCGGCACGTGCTTTTCCTTGGCGCCGTCGCTGGTGCCTTCCTTCATGAGCTTCATGGGTTCGCCACAGCAGACGAGGTCGCCGCCGCCAGCGTGCATGACTTCAACGATGTTGCCACAGTGAACGCACTTGTAGACTTCGAGCATGTTCGGCACGGGATGTCTCCTTGAAGGATCTTTGGGGCCTGTATCGGCCGTGTGATGTTCGTGCGGTGCTGGGCGCCCGCTTTGTGCGTGCGGTCCGTCCGGTCCCTCCGGTCCGGGGGGGGCCGGGGTGTCTCGTTGCTTCCGCGTGTCCTGCGATCCGGGGGGGGCGAAGGTTCCGGTGGCGGCCCGTGCGGTGTACGCCGCGTGGGGCGTGCCGCTGGACGGAACGGAGGGCACATGCGGTACTGCCACCTATACATCAGGTCGGTGGACTGTTCAATCATTCTCCGCGAACTGGCGGAAAGATTGCGCGAAATTCCGGATGCACCCGGATCGCAGGCGCGGTGGGGCAAGGCGCGGACGCGGCCTGGCCCTACTGGCGGAACCGTTCCACAAGTTCGCCCAGCCGCCGGGCCATGCCGGACACTTCGGTGATGGAGGCTTCCGCCGTGTGGATGCGGCCCGCGATGTCGCGCGACAGGTCGTTGATGCGCGTGACGTTGCGATTGATCTCGTCGCTGGTGGCCGATTGCTGCTCCGACGCGGTGGCGATGTTGCGCACCATGTCGGCGATGTTCACGGCCCGCCGCACAATGCGCCCCAGGGTTTCGCCGGTGCCTTCGGCCTTGTCCGCCGTGGCTTCCACCTGGCCGCGCGTGCGGGTCATCTCGTCCACGGCCTGGGCCGTGCCCGTCTGGATGTCCTTGACGGCGTGCTCGACTTCCTTGGTGGCGGTCATGGTCTTTTCGGCCAGCTTGCGCACCTCGTCGGCCACCACGGCGAACCCGCGTCCCGCGTCACCGGCGCGGGCCGCCTCGATGGCGGCGTTCAGCGCCAGCAGGTTGGTCTGGTCCGCGATTTCGTTGATCACGTCGATGACCCGGCCGATGTTGTCGGCCCGCGCCGCCAGGTCGTGGAGCGAGGCGGCAAGCCCGGCGGCCCGTTCGGCAACCTGGCGCGTTTCGGCCACGGTGGACTGCATCTCGCTGCCGCCCTGCTGCGCCTCGCGGTTGGCAAGGTCGGCGGCCTCTGCCGTGGCCGATGCGTTGCGGGTCACTTCCACCACCGTGGCGTTCATCTCGTCCATGGCCGTGGCCACCTGGGCCGTCTCGTCGGTGGATTCCACGACGTTGCGGGCCAGCTCGCCCATGCGCACGGAAAGTTCCCCGGCGGCGTCGGACAGGGCGCGGGCCACCCCGGTCACTTCCTCGGCCACTTCCAGCAGGTTGCGGCGCTGGGTCTCTATGCGGACCTTGTCCTCTTCCTCCTGGGTCAGGTCGATCATCACGGTGATGACCCCCACGGCCATGCCGGCGGTGTCGCGCAGGGGTGACGCCTCGTAGTGCAGGGGAAAGGCCACCCCGTCCCGCCGCACGTAGCGCAGCATGCCGCTGGTGCTGGTGCCGGTGGACAGCACCTGGGTCACCGGGTCGCATTGCAGGGTACAGTCCTGTCCGCCCTTTTCCAGTACCTCGCGCAGCGAAAGCCCCATCAGGTCCTTGCACGCGGACCCGAGGATGGCGCACATGGGCTGGTTGGCGAATTCGATGCGCCCCGCCTTGTCCATGACCGCCAGCGGCACGATGATGCCGCCAAGCACGGATTTGTTGTATTCCAGCTGGTTGCGGATGGTGGAAACCATGGCCGCCAGGTTCGCGGACAGCACGCCCAGTTCGTCGCGGGAATCGTCGGTGAAGGACACGGCGTAGTTGCCGCGCTCGATTTCGCTGCTCACCCGGGCGATGGTACGCACCCGGCCCACCACGGCCCGGCGCATGAACAGCGAGAGCACGGCGGTAAGGGCCAGCATGCCCGCCAGCGAAAGAGCCCCGCCCTGCCACTGGCGGGTGCGCAGCAGCGCCGCGTCGGCGGAAATGTCCTGCAGCATGACCATGGCCCCCAGGATGGGCTGGCTGGCGCCGTGGCAGTGATGGCATTCCGGCGCATTGGGGATGGTCTTGAGTTCGGTGTAGTACGGCACGCCGCCCAGTTCCAGCAGCTGCCCATCGTCCACCGGCTTTTGCAGCGCGGTGTCGAACAACGTGGCGAAGCGCGGGTCGCGCACCACGTCCTTCATGGGCTTGCGGATGACCTCGTGCCGGGTGGAATAGGTGATGGAACCCCGAAAGTCGGCAAGATGCACGCTGACGGTAGGATAGCGCGCGGCGATGGCGTTGAATTTTTCCTCGGTGCCTTCGTCGTTGCCCTTGGACATGGGGTCGTTGATGGCCTCGAGCAGGATCTGGGCGGTGCGGGCGGAGGAATCGTGGATGAGATGGAGGGTGGTTTCCCGTTGCCAGTAGGAGTTGGTGAGGAACAACGCCGCGAAGACGATGACTGCGGTGCCCACGACCAGCATTTGCACCTTGGCGCCCAGCGAACGGGTGAACAGCATGCGACCCCCCGGTTTGTCCTGCGGCGCGAGCTCGCAGGGTGCCCGCCCCGGTGTTCCGGGGCGATGTGCCAATGGGTGGTCGGCGCGCGTGGTTGCGGCGGACGCATGGTGCAGCGCGCCGCGCATGGGGGCAGACACTGCCCGACTTCAGGTCGTCCCCCGCCGCGTGCCGACAAGACCCGGTATAGCGCCGTTCTCGTTTGCTATCGCTGTACTCAAGGGGCGGGGTTGCGTCAAGCAGGGGTGGAAAAAAACACAGGTTGTGCGTGCAGTTGGAATATGCTTGGTGCGACATGTTGCACCGGGCGTGGTGTGTTGCACAAGGGGGGAACGGTACGCCCGGCGGCGGCCCGAAGCCGGGTCAGCGGTCGCCAGACCCGGTGCCGGTGGGCTGGGCGGGTTCCGGGCGGGTCTGCGATTGTGCCTGCGGCCGGCTGCGCAATTGGGCCCGCAAGCGGGCATCCAACTGGTCGAGTTCTATGGGTTTGGCCAGGTAGTCGTTCATGCCCGCCGCCAGAAACCGCTCGCGGTCGCCCAGCATGGCGTGGGCGGTCAGGGCCACCACCGGCACCCACGGCGGGGTGGTGCCGGGGCTCACGGGCTCGCGCATGCGGATGAGCCGGGTAACGTCCATCCCGTCCATGTCGGGCATCTGGATGTCCATGAGTACCGCGTCGTAGCGGTTGCGGCCCAGCATTTCCAGAGCCTGCCGCCCTGAGGCGGCGCGGTCTGCCGCGTAGCCCAGCCGGGTCAGCAACCGTTGCGCGGTTATCAGGTTCACCTCGTCGTCATCCACCACCAGAATGCGCGGGGTATCCCCGGCGGCGTCCGGGGCATGGTCCCCCGCAGCACCCTTTCCCCCTGCCGTTTCGCCCTCTTTTGCTGGTTTTGCCGCCGCGTGGGGGGGCGGTGATGCGTTCGGGGTGGCGCCCTGGGTGCTGGCGGCTTCCGGAGCAGAGCCCGTTGCGTCCGGCGCTGCGGGCCGTCGGGGTGCGCGGCTCGCCTTGGGGGGGGCTTCTTCGGTACGCAGGGGCAGGGTGATGTGGAATTCGGTGCCCTCGCCGGGGGCGGTGTCCACGCAGATGCTGCCGCCCATGAGCCGGGTGAGCCGCCGCACGATGGCCAGTCCCAGGCCCGTGCCGCCGGGGCGCGCCGTGGCCGCGCTGCCCGTGGCGTAGTTGTCGAACAGGGTGCGCAGCCGCTCCGGCGCGAAGCCGACGCCCGTGTCGATGACCGCCATGTGGATGCAGGTCCGCTCTGCCGGGCCGCACCGCGGCAACGGGTATATTTCCACCCGCACTCCGCCCGTGTCGGTGCATTTGACCGCATTGGACACCAGGTTCACCAGCACCTGGCGAATGCGCCCGGCATCGCCCATGAGCGTGGCGGGCAGGTCCGGGGCGGTCAGCACCTCGAAGGTCAGCCCCTTGGCCTGGGTCTGGTGGGCCAGCATGGCGTGCACGGGTTCTGTCACCTGGGCCATGCTGAACGGTTCTTCCACCAGCGGCAGCGCGCCCGCCTCCATGCGCGAGATGTCCAGGATGTCGTCGAGGATGCGCAGCAGGTTGCGGCTGGCGCCCAGGGCCGTGTCCACGCAGTCTTCCTGGTCGTCGGAAAGCCGAGTGCCGCGCAGCAGTTGCAGCATGCCCATGATGCCGTTGATGGGGGTGCGCACCTCGTGGCTCATGACCGCGATGAATTCCGACTTGGAACGGTTGGCCTTCTCCGCCGTATCCCTGGCCTGGCGCAGTTCGTCCTCGGCGCGGGTGCGCCGGGTGACGTCCGCGAACATCACCGCGATCTGGCGGCTGCCGGTGCGGAATACCCACAGGTCCACAAAGGCCCACCCGGCGGGCAGCCACCCGGCGCTGGCATGGGCCGAGACGCTGAACGTCCCGCCCTTGATGGCGATGGAGCCGAAGATGGTGGGCAGGTTGGTGGCGGCGATGCCGGGCAGGGCCTCGGTCAGCCGCCGCCCCAGCATGCTCCGGCCGGTGATGTGCAGGGCCGTGTCGGCAGTGGGATTCACCGCCTCTATGCGCAGGTGTTCGGCCTGGTCCAGGGTGAGCAGCAAGAGACCCAGCGGGGCGCCTTCGACGATGGAGCGGAATCGGGCCTCCACTTCGCGCAGTTGCTGTTCCGACTGCCTGCGCTCGGTGATGTCGTGGAACATGCCCACGACCACGTCGCGATTGCCCACGCGCAGCACCCTGGCCTTGACCAGCATGTCGCGTTCTATGCCAGCCTTGGTGCGCATGGGCATTTCCGCGGGCATTTCCATGGGGTGTTCGCGCAGGGTGTTGAAGCGCCCGCCAAAGCCGTTGCGGTGCGCCCTGTCCGGGTGCAGTTGACGCTGGTGCATGCCCACCAGTTCATCGCGGGTGTAGCCGAACACCTGCTGGGCAGCCCGGTTGGCGTCCAGAATGAGGCCGGTATCCGCGTCGGCCAGCAGAATGGCGTCCATGGCGTTGTCGAATACGGCGCGGTAGCGGGCCTCGTTGTCGTGCAGTTCGGCGGTGAAGGCTTCGCGTTCGCGCAGGCGGCTGGCGAGGATGGCGGCCATGGTGTCCACGCTGAAGGCCAACTGGCCGATTTCGCCCATGTCGTGGCGAATGCCGGTACGCGTGCCCAACTGGCCTTCGCCGATGCGGGTGGCTGTGGCGGCGATGTGCGACAGGGGCCGGGCCACCAGCCTGCCGCCGATGCTCCAGGCCACGGCCAGGGTCACGGCCATGGCGCCGCCGAGCAGCAGCAGGGCACGGTTGCGCGCGGCCCGCACCGGAGCCAGCACGGCATCTTCGGGCAGGCCCACGATGATGTTCATGTACGCGGCCGCTTCCGGATACAGGCGCAGGCGGGTGAACCCGTACAGCCGTCTGGTTCCGTCCAGCCCCACGCGGGTAGCCTGACCGTTGTCCATCGAACTGCGCACCATGTCCCACGCCTCGCGCCGGATGGGAGCGCCGGGCGGATTCATGCCCATGGCGGGGCGATAGGCCAGGCGGATGCCCCGGTGGTCGGACAGGCTGAGGATGGAACCCTGCGGCAGGAGCAGCTTGTCGAAGAACGAGTCGTAATGGTCGAGGCGGATGGGGGCCGCCAGCACCCCGTACACATGCCCTTCGCCGTCGATGAGGGGCAACGCGAAGTGAAAGGTGGCTTCCCGCAGGGTACGGGCAACCACGTATTCGCCGCTGGAAAAGCGTTTTTCGCGCACGGCGCTGCGAAAGTACATGCGGTCGGAAAAATTCAGGGGGGCTTCGTCGGAGGGGGAGGCGAGGGGGCGTCCCGAGGCCACGAGGTCGCCGTTGATGTCGATGGCGAGCAGGTTCAGCAGGGTGTTGTCGCCGGAGAGCGTGTCGCGGAAGATGCTTTCGCAGGCGGCGGGGTCCAGCCGCCGCACGTCGGACAGGGCGGCAAGGGTGGTCAGTATCTGGCGGGCGCTGTCGGTCACGCGTTCCTGCAACACCGCGATGCTGTTGGTGGTGCGCATGATCGAGGCATCTGCCTCTGCCTGTAGCTGCGAGGCGTAGCGGTGGGAATCGTACAGGATGACCCCGAACGAGGGCAGGGCCGCCAGAAGGGCTACCCAGACCAGGGTGACGCGGATGGAGAACATGTGCGACCGCATGGCGACTCCTGGCGCGGACGGCTTTACGACCGGGCTGCGGCCGTTGGAAGCTGCCAGTATCATGGCACGCTTTTTTGCCGTGCGCCACAGCAAATCATGCCGTGAGCGCAAGGTGACACCGCGGGGCAAAGAAACGGGCGTATCGGGTGACCGGGATCGGGCAAACCGGAAAGGACAAACGGGGCAGGCCGCAAGGCCCGCCCCGTGAGGTGATGTAGGTGTGTTGCCGTGTCGCGCAGCCGTCCTGGCCCGCGCCAACGGTCAAAAGGGCACGCTGGCTACCAGTTGAAGGTGGCCTTGAACGAGCGGGCCAGCCCTTCCACGCCTTCCGCCAGCAGGGGGGCGCCCTGCGCGGTGACGGCAAGGACGGCATCCGCCGTCACCTCGCCGATGCAGGCGCAGGCGGACCCGGCAAAGTGCGCCTCAAAGGCGGCGGCGTTGCCCGGCTTCACGGTGACCAGCAGTCGGCTGGCGGATTCGGCATACAGCAGTTCCGTGGCGGTCATGTCGTCTGCAACAGGCGCGGCGGCAATGTCGCACCGCGCGCCCAGCCGCCCGCCCACGGCCATTTCGGCCAGGGCCACGGCAAGGCCGCCGTCGGACAGGTCGTGGCAGGCGGTGACGAGGCCCGCGTTGATGGCCGCGTGCAGGGCGCGGTAGCGGGCCATGGCGGCCAGCGCGTCCACCTGGGGCACCTGGGCGCCCACGGTGTTCAACTGGTCGGCGATTTCGCTGCCGCCCAGTTCGCGGAAGGTGTCGCCCAGCAGGTACACCTTGTCGCCGGGCTGCTTGAAGTCGGAGGTGACGGCCCGGTTCACGTCATCCATGACGCCCAGCACCGAGTACAGCACCGTGGGCGGGATGGAGATTTTCACCCCGCCGCCGAAGTAGTCGTTCTTCATGGAGTCCTTGCCGGAGATGCAGGGCACCCCGTAGGCAAGGCAGAAGTGGGCCAGGGCCTGGTTGGCGCGCACCAGTTGGGCCAGCTTGTACTGGCCGTCGGGGGTCTTTTCCGACTGCACCGGGTCGCACCAGCAGAAGTTGTCGGTGCCGGCCATGCGGTCGGGGTCGCCGCCCACGGCCACGGCGTTGCGCACCGCCTCGTCGATGGCATTGGCCATCATCCAGTAGGTGTCGTAATCGCTGAACTTGGGGCAGATGCCGTGCGAAAGCACGATGCCCGCCTCGCTGTCCAGCAGGGGGCGCACCACGGCGGCGTCCGCCGGGCCGTCGCGCTTGACGCCGACGAGGGGCTTCACCACGCTGCCGCCCTTCACCTCGTGGTCGTACTGGCGGATCAGGTATTCCTTGCTGCAGATGTTCAGGCGGCCCAGCATGGCGTGCAGCAGCGGGCCCTGCTCGGCAGGGGCCGGGTTCAGCCTGCACTCGCATTCGGGGGCGACGGACGGGCGTTCCCACACGGCGGAAAGTTGCATCTGGGGCACGCCGTCATGCAGGAAGTCCATGTCCAGGCAGGCCACCTGCCTGTCGCCGTACACCACGTGGAAGCGCCCCGATTCGGTGAACTCGCCCAGCGGGGTAAGCTCCACGTCCATTTCCTTGGCCAGGGCCAGGAAGGCGTCCAGCTTTTGCGGCGGCACGGCCAGGGTCATGCGTTCCTGCGCTTCCGACAGCAGGATTTCCCACGGGCGCAGGCCGTCGTACTTCAGCGGGGCGCGCGAAAGGTCCAGACGGCAGCCGCCGGTATCCTGGGCCATTTCGCCCACGGACGAGGAAAGGCCGCCCGCGCCGTTGTCGGTGATGGCGTTGTACAGGCCCATGTCGCGGGCGCGCATGATGCAGTCGTACATCTTGCGCTGGGTGATGGGGTCGCCGATCTGCACTGCCGTGGCCGGGGAGCCTTCGTGCAGTTCTTCGGACGAGAAGGTGGCCCCGTGGATGCCGTCCTTGCCGATGCGCCCACCCGCCATGACGATGATGTCGCCGGGCAGGGCCTTCTTGTACCAGCCGGGGCGGCCATGAATTTCCTTGGGCAGCATGCCCACGGTGCCGCAGTACACCAGCGGCTTGCCGAGGTAGCGTTCGTCGAACACGATGGAGCCGTTGACGGTGGGAATGCCCGACTTGTTGCCGCCGTGCTCAACGCCCTCGCGCACGCCTTCCATGACCCGGCGGGGGTGCAGCAGGCGGGGGGGCAGTTCGCCTTCGTGGAAGGGCGAGGCAAAGCAGAACACGTCGGTGTTGCACAAGAGTTCCGCGCCAAGGCCGGTGCCCATGGGGTCGCGGTTCACGCCCACGATGCCGGTCAGCGCGCCGCCGTAGGGGTCCAGCGCCGAGGGGCTGTTGTGGGTTTCCACCTTGATGCACACGTCGTGGGTGTCGTTGAAGGCGATGACCCCGGCGTTATCCTTGAACACCGAACGGCAGAAGTCGCGATCGCCGAGGCGCTGGCGGATGGTTTTGGTGGAACCCTGAATGTACGTCTTGTACAGGCTGTCCACCACCTCGCGGCGGCCCGTTTCGCGGTTCTCGTAGTCGATGCGGGCAGAAAATATCTTGTGCTTGCAGTGCTCGGACCAGGTCTGGGCCAGCACTTCGATTTCCGCGTCGGTGGGGTCGGCAGGCAGGCCCATGACGGCGCGGCCTTGGCGCACGGCGGGGTCCGCGTAGTAGGCGCGGATGGCGTGCAACTCTTCCAGACTGAGGGCCAGGGTATTCTCGCGGCTGAAGGCCATCATGGCCGCGTCGTCCATGGTGGACAGCGGGATTATGGCAACTTCGTCGCTCGATGCCCCGGTCACCTGCGCGGCCTGCGGGACAAAGCCGGGTTCGGCTGCCCATTCGTCGCGGCTTTTCAGGACAAAGCGCTGGATGAGCTCGTTGGCCAGCAGGTCGCGGGCGATGTGCTCCATGTCCGCGCGGGACAGGGGCGTGTCCCTGGCGCAGGTCACGTGGAACTGGGCCGAGGTGTACACGGCGATGGCGCGGCGGTCGGCACCCAGCACCAGAGCCAGGGTGTCGCGCGCGGTGCGGCCCTCGTTGTCGGTGACGCCGGGGCGAAAGCCCACTTCCAGCACCCAGTCCGCCGGGGCCGCGCCCTGCGGGGCGGGCAGCAGGTCCAGCGCGGCGTCCTGCAATACGGGGTCGTGCAGCACGCCCTTAGCCACCATGCGGGCCAGTGCGCCTTCCGAAAGGCCATCCACGGTGAACACCCTGACGAGGCGCACGGATTCCACGTTCAGGCCCAGCGAGGCCCGGATCTTGGCGGCGACGTTGCGGCCCACGGTATCGGTGACCTGCGGCCGAAGGCCAACTTCTATGCGCCGAAGCATGACTGACTCCTGAGGGTGTTTGGGGGTGCGAGCGGTTGGCTCTCCATAAAGGCAAACGCCGCGCTTTGCAAATACGTGAAGGGGGTGGGCGGCGAGGCTGGCGGAGCGGGGGGAGGGAAGGTAGCGGCTTGATTGAAGGCGTTTTCTACGGAAAATCTCCAGTACGTTCGGAGGCGCTCGATTTCGTTATGCCTCCGGCGGGCAGGGGGCCGCTGAGCGGCAGCCCCCTGCACCCCCGCGCTCCAGGGGGGCTTCGCCACCCCTGGACCCCCGGCGTTTCTGGCGCCGCATTCCTAATGCCGGGCAGCTTCCCTTCGGCGCAAGGCGCCTTCGGGTGATCTGCCCGGCGGAATGCGCATGCGCACGCGGCTCCCGTAGTTTTGGCGGTAGCGGCCTTTGGCGCGCTGGTCGTGAGGACTTCAGCGCCATTCTCATGGGGATCAGGCGTGTGCACGGTTGGCCGCAGCTCGCCGCAGGCCATGACGTGGCAGAAAATCAAAACCGGAGCAATGTTCCCAAGGGGGGCTACAACAACGCCTGCATCAGGGCCTCGCGGCCCGCATCGCCGGCGAGGTCGGCGGGGGTGAATTCCCGTTGCGGCCTGCCGTCGGCAAAGATGACCACCCGGTCGGCCAGGCGCATGGCCTGGCCCAGGCTGTGCGACACCATCAGCACCGGGCGGTGGGCGGCCAGGCGGCGCACCAGTTGTTCCACGTCGCGGGTGGTGGCCGCGTCCAGCGAGGCGGTGGGCTCGTCCAGCAGCAGGATGTCCGGTTGCAGGATCAGCATGCGGGCCAGACACAGCCGCTGCTGCTGCCCGCCGGAAAGCTGGGCGGCGGGGCGGTCCAGCCGCTGGCGCACGTCGTCCCACAGGCCCACGTCGGTCAGCACGGCCTGCATGCGGGCCGGGGCGTCGGGCAGTTGCCCGCGCACCAGTTCCAGCGGCAGCAGCAGGTTGCGACGGATGCTCATGGGCAGCACGTTGGGCGTCTGGAAGACCATGCCCACCCGGCGGCGCAGTTCGGTCAGGGCCGGGCCGTTCGGCCCCAGTATGTCACACGGTTCGTCAGGCCCCAGCAGGTCACATGGACCGGCAGGCCCCGGCACGTCACATGGGGTGCCGGGTTCGCCGTCGGCATGCCCCGTGCCATCGGCTTTGCCGGGGTACAACACGATGGAGCCGGTGGTCTCGCAACCGGGAAAGCATTCGTTCAGGCGGTTCAGGGCGCGCAGGAAGGTGGTCTTGCCCGAGCCGGACCGTCCCAGCAGCACGGTGACCCCGGCGCGGGGCAGGTCCAGCGAGGCGTCTTTCACCGCCGGGCGGCCATGGAAGGACACGCACAACCCGGTTACCCGCAGGCCCGGCTCGGGGACGCGTAGGTTCAGTTCCATGCATCCTCTCCCTTGTGGCGGCGTTCCATCACCCTCTGCAACGCCCCGGCACCCAGCATCATGGAGCCGGACAGGACCAGCAGCACCAGCGCCGCGCCAAAGCCGCGCGCCAGTTCGTCCTCGGTCTGGTACTGGGCGGCGGTGTAATAGATGGTGAAGGGCAGGGCCTCGAACTTGGCCAGCAGCCCGGCGGGCAGCCCGGCGTTGGCCACCACCCCGGTGAGCAGGATCACCGCCGTGTCTTCCGCTGCGCGGCCCATGGCCAGCATGACCCCGCCCAGCATGCCGCGCCCGGCCTCCGGCAGCAGCACCCGGAACACGGTCTGCGCGCGGGTCAGGCCAAGGGCCGCCCCGGTCAGCCGCAATCCGTGGGGCAGCGATTCCAGCGCGGCGCGCGTGGACACCACCAGCGGGGGCAGCACCAGCAGGGCCAGGCACCCCGCCGCCAGCAGCAGGCAGGTGTTGGCCTGCGGCACGAAGGTGCGGCGCAGTACGAGGATGAGCGTGAACCCGAACAGCCCCATGACGATGGACGGCACCCCGGCCAGCAGTTCCACGGCCAGCCCCAGGTGGCGGCGGGCGCGCGGCCCCGCGTACTCGGCAAGGTAGATGCCGCAGCCCACGCCCGGCCCCAGCACCAGCAGGGTGGCCAGCCCGACAAGGTACAGGCTGCCCGCGCAGGCGGGCCAGATGCCGTCCCACACCGGGCGCAGCCCGGCCATGGCCAGCAGGGGGGGCGTGTCGCCGAAGAAGAGCGCGCGGCCAAGGGTAGGCACCCCGCGCCACAGCAGATAGCCGCAGCCGATGGCGGCCACGGATGCCACCAGCAAGGCCGACAGCCAGGCCAGCGCGGTGAGCAACCGCTCGCGCGTCCGTTCACGAGGCCGGGCCTGTGGCGGGACTCGCCTGCCCAGCAACTGCCGGGGGGGCGGCGAAACCGGGTGTCCGGTCATGGCCGCCACCCTGCGTCTGTCAGGGAATCCTGCCCCGTGCCGCGCAGGCGGCGCACGGCCAGGCTGACGCCCGCGCTCACCGCCAGCAGCAGGATGCCCGCCGCGAACAGCGAGTGATAGGCGGTGCTGCCCGCGTCGGTGGACATGACCAGCGCCATGTGCGCGGTGAGGGTGCGCAGGGCGTCGAAGGGTGACGCAGGCACGCCGGGTGCGTTGCCCGCCAGCATCAGCGGAATCAGGGTGTCGCCCATGGCTCGGCCAAAGCCGAACACCCCCGCCGTGACCAGCCAGCGTCGCGCCCCCGGCAGCATGACGTGGGCAAAGACCTGCGTGGGCGAAAGGCCCAGCGCCGCCCCAGTGAGCCGCAACGACCGGCCCTGTTCGCGCAGGGCGGCATCCATGATCACCACCATGGTGGGCAGCACCAGCAGGGCCAGCACCAGCGCGGCGGTCAGCCAGCACAGGCCGGACCCCTGCCCGGCCCGCCGTACCAGCGGCACCAGCAGGAACACCGAGACGAAGCCGTAGACCACCGTGGGCACCGCTGCCATGCCGTGCACCAGTTGGCGCAGGGCGCGGGCGGGCCGGGCGGGGCCAAGCCCGTGCAGCCAGCCGCACAGGCCGAGGGCCAGCGGCCAGCCCAGCAGCAGGGCAGAGCACGAAAGCAGCACCGAGCCGCAGACCATGGGCAGGATGCCGAACTGCCCTGCAGCGGGCAGCCAGCGCCAGGACAGCACGGCAAGGCCCTGCCCGCTCAGCAGCACGGGCAGGGCATATACGGTGACGAAACCGAACACGGCGGCAATGCCCAGCACCGTGACGGCGGCGGCGCACCGCAGCGCGGAGGGCACGTTTCCGTCACGCATGGGCGGGGCTTACCTGTCGAGCGGGATGTAGCCGCTGGCCTTGGTGATTTCCTGTCCTTCGGCGCTGAAGATGTAGTCGATGAATGCCTTGGCCAGGCCCTGCGGCGCGCCCTTGGTGTTCATGTACAGCTTGCGGGTGACGGTGTAGGCACCGCTGGCCGCGTTGTCCTGCGTGGGAACCATGCCGTCGAAGTGCAGCCCCTTGATGGTTTCGCCAAGGTGCCCGATGCCCACGTAGCCGATGGCGTTGGGGTCCTGGGCGACGGCGGTCTTCATGGCGCCGTTGGAGTTCACCACGTTGGCCGTGGCGGCTTGCGGCCCCTTCTTCAGGGCCTTTTCCACGAACACCTCGCGGGTGCCGCTACCGTCCTCGCGGGAGTACAGGGTGATGGGGGCGTCCTTGCCGCCCACGTCCTTCCAGTTGGTGACGGTGCCCGCGAAGATGTCGCCCACCTGCTTGCCGGTAAGACCGGTGACCGGGTTGGCCGGGCTGACCACCACGGCCACGCCGTCGATGGCGAAGGGGAAGGATTGCAGGCCGTACTTCTGCACTTCCGCCTCGGTGAGGGGGCGGCCGGTGTTGCCGATGGCCACGAGGCCCTCGCCCACCTGCTGCACGCCCACGCCGGAGCCGCCACCCGCCACGGAAATGCGCAGGGCCGGGTTCACGGTCATGATGCGCTTGGCGGCCTCCTTCATGACCGGGATGTGCGCGGTGCCCCCGGCGATGTCGAGGGAGCCGGTGAGGCCGGATTGGGGCGCGAAGGCATCCAGCGGCGCGGCGGCGGAAACGGTGGCAAGGCCCAGAGCCAGAACCATGACCAGGGACAGGACGGCACGAAGATGGCGCATACACCCTCCTTGCGGTGACGGGATGAAATGATGTGTGAGCGGATGCTAACAGCGCGAGGAGGTTACGCGAAATCGACAGTTCAAATGGAATAAGGCCGCATGCATAGCCTAAATCTATGCACGCGGCCTTGAATGGTCGCGGGATGTGCTGCTGCAAGCCCTACTCGGCCCAGCGCGCCTTGACCCCCTCCATCTTCTTGGCGGCATAGCTGGCCCGGTCGGCCCGCTGGACCAGGCTTTCACCCGTGTCCGCAGGCGTCAACAGGGCAAGGCCCATGCTCAGGTCCACGGCGCCCTTGCAACTGGTCACCACCCCTTCGCGGATGCGCCGGGCAAGGCCCTCCATGATTTCGGGGGTCACCTCGGTGACCACCACGGCAAACTCGTCGCCGCCGTAACGGCAGGGAAAGTCCATTCCCTTGCGCACCACCGCGCTGATGCCCGCCGCCACGCGGCGCAGCACCGTGTCGCCCGCCTGGTGCCCGTAGGTGTCGTTGATGGCCTTGAACCGGTCTAGGTCGAAGAAGATCAGCCCCAACTGGCGGTTGGTGCGGCGGCTGCGTTCCATTTCGCGTTCCAGGATCATGTGGAACTGCGAATGGTTGAACAGCCCGGTCAGGCCATCGTACATGGCCTGCTGCTTCACCTTTTCTTCCAGGCGGCGGATGCTGGTCAGGTCGCGCCCCACCACCAGAAAGGCCGGGCCTTCGTGTTCGCGCGTGTCCAGCGCGGAAAAGAGCAGTTCGAACAGGCCCATGCTGCCGTCGCCCAGTTCCAGCACCGCTTCCACCGGGGCCGCCGGTGACGCTCCGGACAGGTAGGCCGCGTCCCAGGTGTCGGTAAAGGTGGCCGTGGGGCGCGACGAGGCGAACAGGTTCTTGCCCCGCAGCCCGGCGCATCGGCGCGAGGCCCACGAGATATGGCCCGTGCGGTCCACCGTAAGCACGATTTCCTGCATGGAATCGAGCAGCCGTTCCAGAAAGTCGCGCTGGCGCAGGTTCTGCACGTCCACGTCGGAAATTTCCGTCACGTCCTCGATGAGCAGCAGCACGTCATCGTGCGAGGCATCGCGGCGGCGGTGCAGCGAAACATAGGCGCACGGGGCGCCCATGCGCCTGCCCGCCGCATCGGTGGGGCAGAACAGGCGGCTGATGAACGCCGGGCCTCCCTCGTCGGTGAAGGCCTGCCATTCCGGGCCGAAGTCCAGCCCCAGCGCTTCGGACAGCAAGGGGCGCACCGGGGTGCGGGGGGCCAGTTCGTCACGGCCCACATAGTCCAGAAAGCGCCGGTTGGCTTCCACCAGCAACCCTTCGCGGTCCAACCGGGCCACGCCCAGGGGCAGGGCGTCCAGGGTTTCGGCCTTGGCCTCCAGCACGGCCTGCTGGCGGTAGTAGTTTTCCAGCGCCATGGCCATGAAGTGGCAGTACACCAGCAGGGCGGACTTGCGGGCAGGGGCCAGGGCGTCCTTGGGCAGGCGCAGTTGGCCCCAGTCGATGCCCGAGGCGGACAGGGGCACCCGTTCCTGCCCGGACTGCCAGGGCAGCCGGGCGAAGGGGGCGGGACCGGCCTGGCGGGGCACCGGGGTGGTCTCGTCGCCGCTGAACAGCAGGTACTCTTCGCCGCCGGGCATGCGCAGGGCCACCTCCCAGCGCTGCACGTTCCAGTACCAGCGCAGCTGCCGCCCCAGGGTGGCCGCCAGCGAAGGCAGCCCGCCGGCCACGTGCGACAGTTCCGCCCCCAGGAAGTAGAAGGATTGCAGGGTTTCCAGCGACTGTTCGTACAGCCGGGTGCCCGCCGGGCGGTCCTGAATGGCCAGTTGGGCCAGCATGGACTTGAAGCGCTGGGCGCAGGCCTCGCGCAGGTTTTCCAGCCCCTGGTCATCCAGCGAAAGGCGGGTGCGCAGCAGCATCTCGAACTGGATGATCAGCGCGGGGTGGGTGGCCTGTCCGTGCAGCAGGTCGGCCCACTGCGTGCCCAAAATCACCGCCTGGGTCAGGGGCGGGTGGTGGGGCACGCCGTCCAGGTCGTGGTGGCTGGCGATGGCGTCGGCGATGGCTTCGGGCAGGCCCCAGTGGTGGATGATGTTGCGGGCCATGGCCGCGTGGTCGGCACCCCAGCAGGTGTTTTCCAGCGACAGCTGGTCGCGTTCCAGGCTGGTGATGCAGGCCTTGCCGCGCAGCACCGGGTCTTCATCGGCCGAGCACAGGTGCATGAACAGGGCAAGGTCTTTCAGCAGCGAGGCAAGGTAGGCCAGGTGGGCCGTGTCGGGCTGCACCCGCAGGGCGATCTGTTCCGCCGCGATGGACGACCAGACCACCAGCCGCCAGTCCTGGTACATGGCCTGCTGCGGGCGCTTCAGCTCGTTGCTCACCCGCTTCTGGAACGACAGCGACAGGGCCAGTTTGAGGATTTCTCGGGTGCCCAGCACCGTGGCGGCCCGTTGCAGGTCGGAAACCTTGGTGCCCAGCCCGTAGTAGGGCGAGTTGACCAGGTTCAGCACGGCGGCGGCCAGCATGGGGTCCATGGCCAGGATGCGGGCGATGGTGGAAAATTCGGGAAACGGCGCCACCAGTGCCTGCACCAGTTGCACCATGACCGGGGGAAAGGTGAGTTGCAGGCAGCGATTGATGGCGTCTTCGTCGGCCATGTGCCGACCCTGCGGAACAGTCATGCGCCCCTCCGGTGTGGGGGATTGCGTGGTGCATCGCGTTGCGGCAACCCCTTCGGCGAAGGGGGGCGCGCGTTTTCGGATGTCTTCGGGGCGTATTCCGGTGCGTTTCAGGGCGGCATGGCCGTCCGTGTGGTGCGGTGAACCGCGTCCCGGAACTACGTGCCGCGATTGAGGACGTAGTCGATGCTTTGGCGCAGGATACGACGTTCCGACGTATCGGGCAATGCATCAAGGCAGGCCGATGCCTTGTCCAGATAGCTGGCGGCCAGTTCGCGCGTCTTGGCGTCGCAGCCGCGCGCCCGCAGGTCGGCCGCGACCTCGGCCACCGCTGCATCATCGAAGGAGCCTTGCCGGAACCGCGTTACGAACGCATCGCGTTCGGGCTGCGCCAGTGTTTCAAGGTAGTAGATCAGCGGCGGGGTCAGCTTGCCCTCGCGCAGGTCGCCGCCCACGGGCTTGCCGGTGTCCTTGGACGAGGCCGCGAAGTCCAGCGCGTCGTCCACGATCTGGAAGGCGATGCCGAGGTTCAGGCCGAACCCGGCGGCGGCCTGCACGGCCTCGTCCGGGGCCTGCGCCGCAAGGGCGCCCAACTCGCACGAGGCGCGCAGCATCCACGCGGTCTTGCCGGTGATGATGTCGATGTAGGTATCGTGCCCGTGGTCGGTGGAGCGCTGGTGGGCGATCTCCACGATTTCGCCGGTGGCCGTCTGCACGATGGCTTCGGCGATGGTCTCGGTAAGCCGGGTGTCGCCGTAGCGGGCCACGATGCGGTTGGCCAGGGCCAGCAGGGCGTCTCCGGCCAGTACGGTTTCCGTCTGGCCGAACACGGTGTGCGCGGCGGGCAGGCCGCGCCGCAGGTCGGCGCCGTCCAGAATGTCGTCGTGCAGCAGGGTGGCCGAGTGCAGCAACTCCACGGAACACGCCAGCGGGTACAGGTCCGGGCCGGAGCCCGTGCGGAACAGGCCGCCGCCTTCCGCGCCCCCCGTTCGCAAGGTCCGTGCGGTCAGCAGGGTCAGCAGGGGACGCAGCCGCTTGCCGCCCGCGCGCAGCACGTGTTCGGCCACGGGGCGCACCAGCGGGTGGAGCACGGCCACCTCGGCGTCGAGCGTCTTGTTGATGCGCGGCAGTTCCGTGGCCAGATAGGCTTTGAGCTTCAGCATGGGAATGTCCGTAGGGCTTGCGGCCGGGCATGTCCAGAACTGGCGCGTCTGGACCGGCGTGTATGGGCTGCGTGTATGGGCGCGCGGGTTCGGGGAGGCCGCGCACCGGAATGGGGTCGTCAGTCGGTCAGGAAAAGTTCGCGGGCCAGGGTGCCCAGGGCGTCCAGCGCCCCTTCCAGCGCCCAGTCCTCTGCCGCGCGCGAGCCCACGATGTTGGACATGGTGCGCAGTTCGGCAAAGGGCAGGGCGTGGCGCAGGCAGGCCAGGGCCAGGGCGAAGCCCTCCATGTTCTCCATCAGCGGGGCGTGGCGATGGCGCATGGCCTCTGCCCGCGCCGGGGTGCCGGAAACTCCGGCCACGGTCAGCGAAACGCCGTTGCGCACGGTAGCGGGCATGGCAAGGTGCCATTGTTCGAACAGTACCTCCGGCGCAAGGTCCACGCGGTCCCACACCGGGCCCGCCGGGCCTTCGGCCAGGGGAAAGGCGATGCCTTGCGGGTCCACGCCGTCGTCGCCCGCCAGGCCGTATTCCGGCCACACCTCGGCGGACGCGAGCACGGCGCTGCCCAGCGGAGCGCGCAGCACGTCGAAGGTGCCCGCCACGCCAAGGTTGAGCACGCCGCGCACGCCACGGTGCGCGCCAAGCACCCGGCCCAGCGACAGGGCCGCGTTGACCGGCCCCACGCCGGTGACCAGCAGCAGGCAGTTGCGCCCGTTGACGGGCGAAGGGCAGGCCTCGCCCGGTCCGGGCAGGGCGCAGCCCACGCGGCCCCGCCCGTTGAAGCCGGTGAGCACGGCCTTCATTTCACGGGTGGTGGCGGTGGCGATGACAAGACTCATGCGTGAAGGCTGTCCATGAACGGCGCGGGTGCGCCGGGTGTATCGTTGTTTCGCGGCGGATTTTACCGGTGTAAAACCGCTGTGTTGGGCCTTACCGCTTGCGCAGCAGCAGTCGCAAATGCCCCTCGGCGGTGGCGCAGGGCATGCCCACCACGTCGGCCTGCCGGATGCGGGCGATGTGCCGCGCGCTGCCCATCTGGTTGGGCGCCATGTCCAGCAGCAGTTGCCCGCCCGCAGGCATGGAACGCAGAAGCGAACTCGCTTCCTGCAGGCCTCGTCAGCAGTCGTCCCAGCACAGCACCACCGGCACGTCGCGCGGGGGCAGTTCGCACAGCAGGGTGCCGCGCGGAATGCCCGGCATCAGCGCGCAGGCGGGACCCGGGGGGGACGCGTCCGCGCTTTCCTGGTCGCCGCCGCCTTTCCCTTTTTCCTCGGTGCGGCGCAGGGCCGCGCGCAGCGTGGCGTCGTCGGGGGCCGGGGGCAGGCGTTTGCGTCGTTGGCTGGCGAGCATGGCGTTCACGTCCTTTGGGCCGAGGGCGCGCTGGGCCCGTTACAGACGCCAGTAAGCGAAAAATCCGGCCTCTTCCGCTGCCTGCGCGTTGTGCAGGCCCTTCAGGTCCAGCAGCAGGGCGCGGTCGGGCGTGGCGAACCAGCCGCGCATGGCGGACAGGGGAAGTGCACGGTAGGCCTTGTGGCCCACGGCCAGGATCAGCGCGTCGAGCTGCGTGAAATCATCCAGTGACGCAAGGTCCAGTCCGTACTCGTGCCGGGCTTCCGCAGCTTCGGCCATGGGGTCGTGCACCAGTGTCGTCACCCCGTATTCGCGCAGTTCGGCCACCACGTCCACCACGCGGGTGTTGCGCAGGTCGGGCACGTCCTCCTTGAAGGTCAGCCCCAGAATGCCCACCCGTGCGCCGTCCACGCGACAGCCCGCCCTGATCATCTGCTTGACGGCGGTTTCGGCCACGTGCTTGCCCATGCCGTCGTTGATGCGGCGGCCCGCCAGGATGACCTGCGGGTGGTAGCCCAGTTCCTCTGCCTTGAAGGTGAGGTAGTACGGGTCCACGCCGATGCAGTGGCCGCCTACCAGACCGGGCCGGAAGGGCAGGAAGTTCCATTTGGTTCCCGCTGCCTCCAGCACTTCCAGGGTGTCGATGCCCAGACGGTCGAAGATAAGCGAAAGCTCGTTCATCAGCGCGATGTTCAGGTCGCGCTGGGTGTTCTCGATGACCTTGGCGGCCTCTGCCACCTTGATGCTGGCGGCGCGGTGCACCCCGGCGGTGACCACGCTGCCGTACAGCCCGGCCAGCAGGTCCAGGGTGGGGGCATCGCTGCCGGAGACCACCTTCATGATGGTTTCCAGGGTGTGCACCTTGTCGCCGGGGTTGATGCGTTCCGGCGAGTAGCCCACGGTGAAGTCGCGCCCGAAGACCAGGCCCGATTCGCGCTCCAGGATGGGCACGCAGACGTCTTCGGTGACGCCGGGGTACACGGTGGATTCGTACACCACCACGCAGCCGCGCGACATGTGGCGGCCCACGGTGGCGGAGGCCCTTTCCACGGGGGTCAGGTCGGGGTTGCGATGGCTGTCGATGGGCGTGGGCACGGCCACGATGATCACCCCGGCGGCGGCCAGGGCGGCGCCATCGCAGGTGAAGCGGGCGGAGGTGGCGGCAAGGTCCGCGTCGGCCACTTCGCCGGTGCGGTCGTGTCCGGCGGTCAGTTCGTCCACGCGGCCCTGCGCAATGTCGAAGCCGATGACGTCGAAGCGGCGGGCCAGTGACACCGCCAGGGGCAGGCCCACATAGCCCAGGCCCACCACAGCCACGGGAGATTCGCGGCGCGCGATTGCATCAAAAGTGGTCATGTCGTTCACTCTGTTGGCTATCCTGTGTCCGGCCCTGCGGGCCGATTGCTGCCGATTGTGGCCGGTCGCCTTCCGTTGCCTGCCGATCATTTTCGGATGGGCCGGAGTTGCCCTGCTGCGGAGTTCGCCCGGACCGGGCATGCCGACGTGGCTGTCGGCGGAAAGCTGTGTTGGCGGCAGGGGGTTGCCACGGGCGGTGCCACCGTGTGAGAAGGCTTCCATGCATATCGACTGGAATACCCTGCTCTGCGCCGTGGGCCTTGCCTTCGTCATCGAAAGCATTCCGTACGTCCTGTTTGCCGAACGGATGCGCCCCGTGTTGCGGTCGCTGTCCGACCAGCCCCCGGCCATGCTGCGGGGCATGGGCATTGCGGCCATGTGCGTGGGCGTGCTGGTGGTCTGGCTGGCCCGGCGCATGCTGGCCTGACGCATGCCTGTCCGGCGCATGCCAGTCCGGCGCATGCCGACCTGACGTCTCCTGTCCCCGGCCTTCGCCCTTCGTGCGGCTAGCGCGCCTTCTTCCCCGCCTTGGCGCCGCTGGCGCCGCGTTTCCTTTTTGCCGTTTGCTGCGTGGCCGCGCCGGGCAGGGTGGCCTGCTCCGTGCCGCGCGCGCCCTGTCCGTCGGGCGTCGTGCCGGTTTTTACCGACGTGCCGCCCTTTGCCGCGCTGTCGGCCTTGGCTGCCGCGTCCTGACCCGGTGCTTTCGCCATGGCGGACGTAGCTGGTGCTGCCTTGCGCGCCCTGGCTGCGGGCCGTTCCTGCGTGGCTGTTTCCGCCTGCCGGGGTACGGTCGCCGGGGCAAGGGGCTTTTCGGCCACGTGCAACCGCACGATACCCGAGGTCAGCGGCAGGTGGAACACCCGGCCAAAGCCCGCTTCCGTCATTTCCCCGGCCAGTTCGTCGGCGGTGGGAAAGGCCATGATGGTATCGGCCAGGTAGCGGTAGGCGCCGGAATCGCCGGAAACGGCCTTGCCCACCATGGGCAGCACCCGGTTGAGGTAGAAATTGTACAGGCCGCGCCACACCGGGGTCTTGCCGGTGCCGAATTCCAGCACGCACAGCCGCCCGCCGGGCACCAGCACCCGCAGAATCTCGGCAAAGGCTTCCGACCGGGGCAGGATGTTGCGGATGCCGAAGGCGATGGTCACGCAGTCCACGCTGGCGTCGGCCAGGGGCAGGCGGCGACCGTCGGCGGTGGCGGGCCAGATGGCGCGCGCCGTTTCACCGAACAGCTTGCCCCGCCCGCGTTGCAGCATGGGGCGGCAGAAGTCCAGGGCGGGCACGCGGGTACCGGGGTGCTGGCGCACGATTTCCAGCGAAACGTCCAGGGTGCCCGCCGCCAGGTCCAGCACGCGGCCCGTGGGGCCGGGCACCACGTGGCGCACCAGGCGGTAGCGCCAGTACTTGTCCAGCCCGCCGCTGAGCACGCGGTTCAGCAGGTCGTACCAGTCGGCGATGCGCCCGAACATGCCGGAAACGTTGCGGGCATGCCCGCACGGATCGGGCTGGCGGTTGCTGTCCTTGGGCGCCGGGGCGGCATGCGGGCAGGTGGCGGTACGGTCCATGCGCGGCTACTCCCGCTCGGTGCCGGTGGAGGCCGTGGGGAGCGGGGACTGGCCGTCGCGCGCGCCGTCGGTGGCTATGGATTCCAGCACCACGCGGTAGATGGAGGGAAACACCTCGCCCAGGCTCGCCGGGGAAACCCGTTGGGTTTCGATGAACTTGACCACGATTTCCTTGGTCACCTGCAGGGCTTCCTTGCGAATCTTGTCCATGTGCAATCCTTTGGGGTGCGGTCCCTTGGGTGCTGTCTGCCGGGCGCCCGGCGAGAGTGCGGTGTCGAAGCGGCTCCGCGATGGGGCCGTGCCCGGTGGCCGGGGCGGTTGCCCGCGCTTGCGTCTGGTGCTTTGGCCAGCGTGCCGACCGGGGCCGGGACCGAGGTGTCCGGCTGGGAACCAGGGCGGCCACGCCGCCGAAAAAAAGAAAAACCCGCCCGTGGGGGAATGGTCTCGACCACAGCGGACGAAGACCGGACGGGTGAAAGAGGAATAACCGGCGAGCCATCCCTCTTTTTTCAGGCGTCTATAGCATTGCGTCCCGCGCCCGTCGAGGCCCGGCAGGGCAGGCTTTGCGGCGGGCTTCCCGCGCAGGTCCCGGCACCGCACGCGAAAGGGCGGGACCGGATGTTCCGGCCCCGCCCTTCATGATGTGGTGCGTGCTGCGTCGCGTGCTGCCCCGCTGTCCATTGGGGGCGCGTCCGTGCGTTGGCACGGCGGGCGGTTACAGGGCTTCGGCCAGCGCGGCGATTTCCTCGCGGATGATCCGTGCGGCGGCGGCAGCGGCGGCCTTGTCCGTCTCGGCCTGCAACGTGGCGCGCAGGTCGGCGGCCAGCATGTCCAGGTCCGCCTGGGTGATGCCTTCCACACCGGTTCCTTCGGCACCGCCCGTCTCGCTGGTGCCTTCAAGACGCTCGCGCAGGGGCGCCAGGCGTTCCTCGATGCGGGCGTCCAGGTCTTCGGCCAGGGCGGTGCGCACGTGGTCCACCAACGGGGCGAACGGACCGTCTTCGTTCAGGGAGCGAGCCAGCAGTGGTTCCAGCAGTTCGGTCAGCGTGTCTTCAGAAAGTGCGGGGGCGGCGTCGGCCAGCGATTCCATGGCCGTAAGGCGCGTTTCCAGCGCCTCGCGGGCGGCGCGCTCTTCGGCACGCTGTTCGGCCAGGCTGGCCAGCGAGGCTTCCAGCGCCTCGATGCGGGCGGCATACCCTGCGGGGCTGTCCCCTGCCTCGGGTTCCGCAGGCGCATCGGGCATCTCCGCATGCATGGGAATGTCGGCCATATCGGCAGGAGCCTGCGCAGGCTGGGCTTTGGGCGCGGGCCGGGGCGGCTCTGGCGCGGCCATGGCGGCGGCCGTGGCGGCAGCGGCCAGGGCGGCTTCAAAGGGGTCGCCGTCTGCCGGGGGCTCGTCGGGCGGGGCAACGGAAGGCTGCGCCGCGCTGGCCGCCAGGGCGGCCTCGAAGGGGTCCATTTCTTCCTGCTGTCCAGGCGCGGCGGGGGCCGGTTCGGGCTCGGGCGCGGGTGTCGCGGCCTTGCCGCTGGCTCCCAGCATGTCCTCCAGCAGGGCGTCCAGGTCCGCCACGTCCACCAGATCGGCCCTGTCGGGCTGGCTGGCGGGCTTCTGCGGCGCGGCTGACGGGGCGGCGGGTGCCGGGGGCGCGGAGGGCGCCTTGGCGTCCATCCCGGAAATGAGCGCGTCGATGTCGTCGTCGCCCATGGTCGAGCCGGAATCGCCCGACGTCAGGTCGGCGGCGGTGGGTGCGCCCAGGTCGCCGAGCAGGGCGTCCACGTCGGTCATGTCGGGCATGGACAGTTTCTCGTCCGGGTCGACGGGGCGGCCGGTGATGGCCGATGGCGTGGACGAGACGGGCTTGGCGGCCATGGAGGGAGCCTCCTCTGCGTCGTGGTGGGCGGCGGGGGCCTTGGGGGCGGCTGGCGCCTGGGCCGGAATTGGCTCCGGGGTATCCGGCAGGTCGCCGATGCTGTTCAGCAGGGCATCGATGTCGGCGTCCATGCTGGCGTCCATTCCGGCGTCCGGTCCGGCATCGCCGTCGCGGGCATAGTCGTCCGGCGTCATGGAGGCTGCCGGGGACGCGGCGGGAGGCGGAGGCGCGATGTCGGCATCAAGGGCATCGTACCCCGTCAGCGATTCCAGGCCGCCGCCGTCTGAGAACAGGTCTTCGAGTTCCTTCTCGAAGCTCGCGACATCGGAGCCGGGCTGCGCCAGCGGCGCGTTGCCCTTCTCGATGATGTCGGTAAGCTCGATGATGTCCTCGTCGGCCGTCAGGTGGGCATCGTCGGTGCGAGACATGACAGACCCTTGGGCAAACCTTCGGTAACGGTTGCGGCGCTCGCGCACCTGTCCGGCAAAGTGCCGCCCTGAAGCGGCGGATGCTTTGCGTGTTTCAAGGCATCAATACTACACACAGGAGCGGGCATGGCGCAAGCGCGTGCGGCATGCCACATGGCGGCGCCCCGCCACTGCCACCAGAGTGCGGTCCGCCCCGCGCGACCCGGAAACGCAAAGGGCCGCCCCCGAAGGGACGGCCCACGAAGCCGGAAGAATGACGGCAGTGCCTAGCTGTGGCACTTCGAGCCCTTGCAGCCCGTCAGTTCCTTTTTCTTGGCGGCGTCGGCGCCAGCGGTTTCGGTGTGACAGGCCACGCAGGTCTTGAACTTGGTGCCCTTGTCATGCATGGCGTGGTAGTAGCCCTTGGCGGACTTGTCCTTCTTGTCCATGCTGTCGTGGCAACCGGCGGTGGAGCACTTCTGGTAGTCTTCCTTGCCGTTGACCGGGTGGTGACATTCGCCACACTTCAGGGCCTTGTGGGTCGAGTGGTTGAAGACCACGGGCTGCTTGGTCTTGTCCATCTTCAGACCGTCGGCGGGGGCCTTCGGGGCGGCGGCAAGGGCGGGCATGGCGAAGGCAACGGCCAGCGCGAGCACACCAGTGAGGAACATCTTCTTCATCACAGAAATACCTCCTTCACAAGGCATGTTAAGGATTTCCCAAGCGCCATGGTAGTAGGTCGCGTTCACGGTGTCAAGACGGGCCGGGAAAATGCGGCGAACTCTGGTGGGTTAGGGGAAATCGCTGCCCCATTCCGAAGGCGCCGCGTGTGCCGTGCGGCACAAGGTGGCGCGGGCGTCCATTAGAAAGCGCGAAGGCGGCGGGTGATGCCGTGACGCGGGCCTGTCCCCTGATTGTGGCATTATCCGGGGGTGATGGGCAGGCGGGAGCGTTTGCAGGCGGACGGGCCGCCGGATGACTATTCGCCGTCGCCCCGCTTGCGGGTGCCGTCGGGGGCGTACTTGTCCATGTATCCGCGCGGGGTGACCATGCGTCCCCCCACCATGGTGGTGGCCGCGTTGCCGATGATGACGATGGACAGCATGTCCACGGTTGCCGGGTCGAAGGCGGCAAGGGGCGTGACCGATATCTGCTGGTCGGGCCGGTAGGCCTGGCGCACCAGGCCGATGGGGGTATCCGGCCCCCGGTGGCGGGCGGCGATGGCCAGGGCCTTTTCCAGGTGGTCGGCCCGGCGGCGCGAGCGGGGGTTGTAGATCACCACCACGAAATCGGCCCCTAGGGCGGCGTCCAGGCGGCGTTCGATGACCGGCCACGGGGTCAGCAGGTCGCTCAGGCTTACCGAGGCAAAGTCGTGCATCAGCGGCGCGCCCAGCAGGGCGGCGGCCCCGCACAGGGCGGGCACGCCGGGCACCACCTCCACCGCGTGGGCAAGGCGGGCAAGGCCGCGCTGGTCCAGCAGCTCGAACACCAGCCCGGCCATGGCGTACACGCCGGGGTCGCCGGAGCAGACCACGCAGGTGACCCGGCCCGCCAGAGCGGCGTCGATGGCGGCGTTGCAGCGTTCCATTTCGGCCATCATGCCGGTGGCCAGCACCTCGCGGCCATGGCGCAGCTCTTGCGGCACCAGTTCCACGTACAGGGTGTAGCCGACGATGCAGTCGGACGCGGCAATGGCGGCGCGGGCCTGCGGGGTGAGCAGGGCGGCGTCGCCGGGGCCGAGCCCGATGACGCGCAGGGGGGCGATGGTCATGGTGTGGTCTCGCCAGCGGGAAGGGTTGGGGAGGTTGCAGAACATGCCGCAAGTGCGCAGGGGGCGTAGTCCGGAGCGGCCACGGCCACGGTGACGCCCAGCCCGGCGGACTTGGGCGTCAGCAGGACGGCGGCATCGCTTGCCTGCCGGGCAGACAGCAGGGCGGCGGCCTCGGCCACGCCCACCTCCGCCACGCCCAGCACCTCTGCGGCCTTGGGGGACGGGTGCGGCACGGGCACGGCGGCCAGGCTGGCCGCGTCGAAAAAGCGCAGTTCCGCGCCCAGCGCGGCGGCGGCGTGGTGCAGGCCCGGTTCGTCGGCCTTGATGCTCACGGAAGCCAGCGCAACGATGGACGCCGGGGCAAGATGGGCGGCGGCCAGCGCCTCGCGGATGCGGGCTTCGATGATGCCGCCACCCACCCCGCGCTTGCAGCCCGTGCCCACGTGCAGCACGCGCGGGTGCAGCACCAGGCGGCGCGGCGCGGCCAGGTGATCGTGCGGAGTGACCAGCACCGACGGGACATCGGGCGGAAGGTCGGCGGGGTCAGCGACGAACCGGAAAAGGTGCGCGGGGTGGGGAAGTCCGTCAGGCCCGTCGCCGGATGCCCCCGGAGCGCCGTGCGCGCCGGTGTGGTCCGCCCCTGCTTCGGCAGCCGAGACGCATGCGGCGTGCAGCCCCAACCGGTTGCCGGGGTCGCAGATCCACACCGGTTCCCCGGCCAGCAGCGCGCCGCCCACGTGGCGGACCATGGCGATGTCGGCCATGGCCAGCCCGGCCCGCGCGGCCAGCAGGTCGAACGAGGGCAACCCCTCGGTGTCCGTGGCGGTGGTGATGACCGGCACGCCCCCGGTGACGGCGGCCACTTGCCGGGCCAGGTCATTGCCGCCGCCCAGATGCCCGGACAACAGGCTGATGGCAAAGGCCCCGCGCTGGTCGCAGGCCACCACGCAGGGATCCTGCGTCTTTGATGCGATATGCGGGGCGATGCAGCGCACCACGATGCCCGTGGCCGCCACGAAGACATGGCCGGGATGCAGGCGGAAGGTGCGCGCCACCAGTTCCGCCAGCGAGGCGAAGGGGTGGATGGCCACCGTGCCCGATATACCCGATGCGCCGTCCGCCCCTGCATCCGTCACGCCCCCGTCGGCCCCGTCGGCCCCGTCCGCGCCCGTCCCATCCATATCAGGCCCGCACAGCCGTTCCGGCAGGTACAGCACCCCGCCCAGCGTTGCGGCAATGCGCCGCGCCAGCGCGGCCCCGCCGGGAGTCAGCGCGTACACGGCCATGGGAGGCGCGGGTGGATGTGGGGGCGTGTGGGACATGGCGATCATGACGGGGTTGCGTGGTGTCCGGGGCTGCGCTTTCGGGATGCGCCGGGTGCTGCCGGGTAGCTCGGGTCGTCCGGATGCGTCTGGACGCTTCCGACACTCCGGACATGTCGGTGAGCGTTGGGGCGCGTTGGGGCGCATCGGGTGCGACGCCGCAACGCGGGCGGGGGCGGGGCCGTACCGGCATCCGCCCCCGTGGTCGTTGCAATGGCCCGGAACAGGGCTCCGGCGCGTGGTGCGTTACGCCGTAAGGGTAATGGCCCTGGCGGCGTCCAGCAGCGCGGCGAAGTCCGCGTCGGTATGGGCGAACGAGACCATGGCCGCCTCGAACGGCGACGGCGCAAGGTAGATGCCCTTGTCGCGCATCTGCTTGTAATAGCTGGTGTACAGGGCCGCGTTGGCGGTCTTGGCGCTGGCGAAATCGGTGACGGGCTGGTCGGTGAAGAACACCGTGAACATGGAGGCGATGGTGTTCACCCGCACCGGCACGCCCTTGCCCGCCAGAATGGCTTGCAGTTCTGCCGCCAACGCGGCCACGCGGGCTTCCAGCGCGTCGTAGTCGGACTTCTTCAGTTCCGTCAGGGTGGCGATGCCCGCCGCCATGGCCAGCGGGTTACCGGACAGGGTGCCCGCCTGGTACACCTCGCCGCAGGGGGCGATGCGGCGCATCAGGTCGGCCCGGCCACCGTACGCGCCCACGGGCAGGCCGCCGCCGATGATCTTGCCGAGGGTGGTCAGGTCGGGCGTGATGCCGAAGCGCTTCTGTGCCCCGCCGTAATTCACGCGAAAGCCGGTGATCACCTCGTCGAAGATCAGCAGCGCGCCGTGTTCGGTGCACAGGTCGCGCAGGCCCTGCAGAAAGCCGTCCACCGGCAGGACCAGGCCCATGTTGCCCGCCACCGGTTCCACGATGATGGCGGCGATGTCCTTGCCGTGCAGGGCGAACAGTTCGGCCACGGCGGTCAGGTCGTTGTAGGGGGCCAGCAGGGTGTCGCGCACCGTGGCCTCGGGCACGCCGGGGGTGCCGGGAATGGACAGGGTGGCCACTCCCGATCCGGCGCTGGCCAGAAAGGCGTCGGCATGGCCGTGGTAACAGCCCACGAACTTGACCACCTTGTTGCGACCGGTGACGCCGCGCGCAAGGCGCAGGGCGCTCATGGTGGCCTCTGTGCCGGAATTGACCATGCGCACCATTTCCACGGCGGGCAGGGCGTCGATGACGGCTTCGGCCAGGACCACCTCGTCCTCGCAGGGGGCGCCGTAGCTGGTGCCCCGGTCCACGGCGGCGTGGATGGCGCTGGCCACCACGGGGTGGGCGTGGCCGAGCAGCATGGGACCCCAGGACTGCACGTAGTCGACAAAGGTTTCGCCGTCCACGGTGGTCAGCTGGCTGCCCTTGGCGTTGGCCACGAACAGGGGGTCGCTGTCCACGCCCAGACAGGCGCGCACGGGGCTGTTGACCCCGCCGGGGATGAGGTGCTGGGCGCGTTCGAAAAGTTCCTTGGAGCGATGGTCCATGCTGCGTTCTCCGTGGCGTGCGTGAGGTTCCGGCAAAAACCCGCGCGGGGCGGGTATGTTTCGGCGTTGGCGGGGCCGGGTGGTGGCGGCCTGGGGGTAGCGCGAACGCGTTGCCGACGGAATCCGTATTTTGTCGCCGGGCGGCGTTGGCTCGGCATTTTTGATGCTCACGTACAAGAGTACAGCGTTGCTTTCGCCATCCGTAAGATTCGCGCGTTGCGCTCACCTAACGGCTGCCGATCTGCGCTCAAAAATGCCGATCCGCCTTGCCCGGCGGACAAAACCCGTAATTCCTCGCATCGCGTCCGCACCAGCCACCCGCGACGGAAGACCGTCGCGGGTATAAGGAAGAAAGGCAGTTTCCGGATGAAAAAATGGGTGCCTGAAAGGCGCGGCGCAGGGGGCGCGTCTTCCGGTAGCGCGCCTATTCCGGAAAATAGACCATGGAGGTCTTTTTCAGCTCGCGCAGCGATTCGAGCACGGCATACTCGTCGAGCACGGTTTCGCGGCGCAGCTGTTCGATGACTTCCAGGTGTTCCGTGGCGTGGCGGCCATGGATCATGGTGTACAGTTCGTACGGCCAGTCGGGCGCGGACGAGGGCCGGTAGTAGGCGTGCGAGATCAGCGGGTGTTCGGCGGCCTGCTTGCCCGCTTCTTCGGCCTGCTGTTCGGTGACGCGCCAGGCTACCATGGCGTTGTGGGTCCATCCGGCGCGCTGGTGCTTGATGCTGGCGCCGAAGCGGCGGATGGAACCGTCTTCCTTCATGCGGCGCAGCAGGTCGAGCACGGTGGCCTCGTCGGTGCCCACGGCGGCGGCGATGTCTGCGTACGGGGTGGCGCTGTCGGGCAGGTTCTTCTGCACGATGGCCAGGATGCGGCGCTCGGTTTCGGTGAATCGGGGCGCGGTGTCGTCGGGACGGCTCATGCGGGGTCCTCGTGCGGTTGCGGTTCGACACACGCTGATACCCCGTCCCATCCGACGACGCAACCCGCAGGCGGGGTGAGGGGGGACAGGTATGCGCAGGGACTGGGGCGCGGGGTAAGGGATGGCGCAGGGCGGCGCTGGCTGCGCGCCGCGCCCAGGGGTGACCGGACAGCGAGGCAGCGGGCGGCGCGGGGTACCGGTCCGGGCAGGGTGCATCCCCGTCCGTCATCCGCCTGTCACCGGGGTGCCGTATGAGGTCGCGGCGCGCCTGCCTTGTGGCGCGCCGCGCTTTGCCATATCCTTTCGGACCATTGGCATGCTGGCAAGATCGACTGGCATGACACATCAGGCACATCAGGCACATCAGGCACATCTGAAACACCATGGGCCGCTTGCGGCCACGGAGTATACGACATGACCAGCAACGCCATGCGCATCGCCATCATCGGGGGCGGCAGCTGGGGCACGGCCCTGGCCCACCTGCTGGCGGGCAAGGGCTACGATGCGCGCCTGCTGCTGCGCGACGCCGATGTGGCGCAGGCCATCAACACCCGGCACGAAAACCCGCGCTATCTGGCGGGGCTGGCCCTGCATCCCGGCGTACGTGCGCACGTGGCCGCCGATGAGGCGCTGGACGGCGCGGAGGTGGTGCTTTCCGTGGTGCCCTGCCAGCAGGTGCGCGGGGTGTTGCGCGGGTTGCGGCCCCTGCTGGCGCGCGAGGTGGTGTTCGTCAGCGCCAGCAAGGGCGTGGAGACGGGCAGCATGCGCACCATCGCCGAGATGGTGGCGGAGGAACTGGACGGGCTGGACCCGCGCTATGCGGTGCTTTCCGGGCCGTCCTTCGCGGCGGAGGTGGTGCGCAACCTGCCCACCGCCGTGGTGCTGGGCTGCACGGACGCGGACCTTGGGGCGCGGCTGCGCGAGGTGTTTTCCACCCCCGGCTTCCGCACCTATTCCAGCACCGATGTGCGCGGGGTGGAGCTTGGCGGCGCGGTGAAGAACGTCATCGCCATTGCCGCCGGGCTGTCCGACGGCCTCGGCTTCGGCAGCAACGCGCGGGCCGGGCTGATCACGCGCGGGCTGGCGGAAATGTCCCGCCTGGGCGAGGCGCTGGGCGCGCGGGCATCCACCTTCATGGGGCTTTCCGGGCTTGGCGATCTGGTGCTGACCTGCACCGGCGACCTTTCGCGCAACCGGCAGGTGGGGCTGCGCCTTGCCGAGGGGCGGGCGCTGGCCGACATTGTCACCGAGATGCGCATGGTGGCCGAAGGGGTGAAGACCACGGAGGCCGTGCACGACCTTGCCGCCGCCATGGGCGTGGCCATGCCCATCACCGACGCCATGTACAGCGTACTGCACGACGGCGCCAACCCGCACGACGCGGTGCGCGAGTTGATGACGCGGGAGCTGAAGGAAGAGTAAGCGGCCCGGCTGTCCCGTTCGTCTTGTCTACCCCGGCAGCCACTGCACCCACAGCCTCCTGTCGCGCGGGCCGTCGAATTCGCAGAAGTACACCCCCTGCCATGTGCCAAGGCGCAGCCGCCCGCCATCCACGATGAGCAGCAGGGACGGTCCGAACAGGCTGGTCTTGATGTGCGCGTCGCTGTTGCCTTCGGCGTGGCGGTAGTCGCCGCGCCGGGGAACGATGGTGCCCATGTTCACGGCAATGTCGCGGGCAACGTCCGGGTCGGCGGCCTCGTTCACGGTCACCGCGCCGGTGGTGTGCGGGCAGAACAGCACCAGCGCGCCGTTGGTCCAGCACTTGCGGGTTACCAGTTCCTGAAGTTCTTCGGTCACATCCAGCAATTGTTCGCGCGCGGTGGTGCGCAGGGACAGCGTTTCCATGGGGTCTCCTTTGGGGGAATATGGACGCGTTTTCGCTGTTTCGTCAGTGCACACGGCGTGTTGCGGGTGTGCTTGCCGTCCTGCCAGCTTGAGTCCGTGCTGCTTTTTGCCTACAACCACATGACGATGCGAGGCAAGTGAGGTTCATGCCGGGGGGTGTCCCCGTGTCTGCCTGCCCGTGTCCGCGCTGTTCCCCTGTAGCCCTGCGTACTTCATTCCACCAGGAACATTGAAGGGGGGTGCAGGGGGCGAAGCCCCTTGCCCGCCGGAGGCGCAAGAGAAATCTCCGGCATCACCCGCCCACCGCAGGCGTACAAGAACTGCCTGCCGGGGCGTTACCACCCGGGAGTACACGCATGCCTGTCGTCATGGGCACCGCAGGACATATCGACCACGGCAAGACCTCGCTGGTCCGCGCGCTGACCGGCATCGACTGCGACCGGCTGGAAGAGGAAAAGCGAAGGGGCATCACCATCGAGCTCGGCTTTGCGTTCTGCGACCTGCCGGGCGCCGGGGCTGAAGTCGGGCGGCTGGGCATCGTGGACGTGCCGGGGCACGAGCGCTTCGTCAAGAACATGGTGGCCGGGGCCTCGGGCATCGACTTCGTCATGCTGGTCATTGCGGCGGACGAAGGGGTGATGCCCCAGACCCGCGAGCATCTGGAAATCTGCTCGCTGCTGGGCATCCGGCACGGGCTGGTGGCCCTGACCAAGGTGGACATGGTGGACCCGGAATGGCTGGACCTGGCGCAGGAAGACGTGGCCGGGTTCCTGGCCGGGACGTTTCTTGAGGGGGCGCCCATCTTTCCGGTGTCGTCGACCACCGGGCAGGGACTGGATGCACTGCGCGAGCATCTGGCCATGCTGGAGCGCGAACTGCGCCCGGTGCGCCGCAGCGACCTGTTCCGGCTGCCCGTGGACCGCGTGTTCACCATGAAGGGGCACGGCACGGTGGTTACCGGCACCATGGTGTCCGGCAGCGTGAAGGTGGGCGACGAGGTGGTGCTGTACCCCGGCGGCGCGCAAACCAAGGTGCGCAGCCTGCAAAGCCATGGCGGCCCGGTGGACGTGGCCCCTGCCGGGCGGCGCACCGCCGTCAACGTGCTGGGACTGGACGTGGAAGAGGTGCAGCGCGGTGACGTGCTGGCCCACCCCGGCACGCTGTTTCCGTCCCTGCGCTGGATGACCCGGCTGACCTGCCTGTCGTCCGCGCCCACGCCGCTGAAGAACCGCACCGAGGTGCACTTTCACCACGGCGCGCGCGAGGTGCTGGCGCGGCTGTACTTCCCCGACCGGGACAAGCTGGCCCCCGGAGAAACCGCCCTGTGCGAGGTACGCTTTACCGAGCCCATGGTGGGCGTGGCGGGCGACCGCTGCGTGGTGCGTTCGTTCTCGCCGTTGCGCACGGTGGCCGGGGGCGCGGTGCTGCATCCGCTGGGGCTGGACCTGCGCCGCAAGGACGCCGAATTTGCCGACAGGCTGGCCCTGCTGGAGGGGCTGCCCGATGTGCCCGGTGCGCATGACACGGGCGACGCCGCCACGCAGGAAACGGCCACCCAGTCCCTGCTGCGGCTGGCCGGTTCCGCCGGGGCGCGGTTTGCCCAGCTTTCGGTGCTGACCAACCTGGAATCCAAGCGGCTGGACAAGGCCCTGCAAGCCTTGGGCGCCAAGGGGCAGGTGTTCTGCTTCGACCGGGACGAGCGCGCCTACGTGGATGCGGAAACGGTGCGCCGTCTTGCGGCGGGCTGCCTGACCCGTGCGGCGGAATACCACGCCCGCGAACCGCTGAAGCCGGGCATGGCGCGCGGGGCGCTGTCCGCCGGGTGGGGCCGGGGGCTGCACCCCAAGCTGGTGCACTTCATCATCGAGCGGCTGCTGAAGGCGGGTGAACTGGTGGCCGAGGGCGACGTGCTGCGCCTGCCGGGGCACAAGGTATCGCTGGCGTCGGACCAGGAGGGGTTGCGCGCCAAAATCCGCACCGCCTACGCGGAAGGGGGCAGCAGTCCGCCCAACGTGAAGGATGTGCTGGAACCGCTGGGGCTGGAATTCAAGGAAGCGGCGGCGGTGTTCAAGCTGTTGCAGGACGCCGGGGAACTGGTGAAGGTGAAGGACGGGCTGTACTTTCCCGGCCCGGTGGTGGCGGACCTGAAGGCCCGCGTGGCCGCGTGGTTCGACACCCACGACGACCTGGACCCGGCGGGCTTCAAGGAACTTTCGGGCGGCCTTTCGCGCAAGTACGTGATTCCGCTGCTGGAATACTTCGACAAGGAGCGCGTGACCATGCGCGTGGGGGACAAGCGGCAGTTGCGGGGGCGGTAGCCCCCACCCGCTTCTGGTGCATGTTTGAAAAACACGGTCTGCACCGCTTTGCAGCATGACGGGCATGCGGGTGGCAGCCTTCTGTGCGGTATGAAAAAACGCCGCCACCGGTTGATTCCGGTGGCGGCGTTTTGCCACTTTGATGGCGAAAACTCAGAACAGCAGCGCGCGCAGGCTGCCCAGCAGGCCACCAAGGGTGCCCTGCGAGGGACCGGCCATGCCGGGCGGTGGCGGCAGCACCACATCCCCGGCGTCGGGGTCGGGCTGGGCAGCAAGACGCTGGCGCAAGGCCGTGTAGGCCTGCTCCAGACGCTCTTCCTCGATGCGGCGTTTGCGTTCGGCTTCGCGCATGGTGCGCTCGTGGCGTTCCATGGCGTCCTGGTGCCGTTTCAGCAGATGTTCGACATGGTCATGCATCACGGACCT
Source organism: Nitratidesulfovibrio sp. (assembly GCF_040373385.1). Classification (NCBI taxonomy): domain Bacteria; kingdom Pseudomonadati; phylum Thermodesulfobacteriota; class Desulfovibrionia; order Desulfovibrionales; family Desulfovibrionaceae; genus Nitratidesulfovibrio; species Nitratidesulfovibrio sp. Next base: position 116,102 of record NZ_JBDXXH010000003.1, read on the forward strand.
CGCTGTGCCCGGTTCCCGCTGGCAGGCCCCCCCGGCGATGACGTGCTGGGTCATTCTTCCTGTGCGCAGGTCGCGAATATCTTTAGAAAATTGTAGACAGTTATATAGCGCCGCCGCGCATTTTCTGTCAATCGCAACTACGGCGCGGGGAAAGAAAAAACCTGCCGCCAGATGCATGCGCCGTCGCTTTTCATGTCATGTCGAGGGGATTCGGCAAGATGGCACGACCGCCCCGTGACCGGCGCACGACGGGTGTCGCCACTGCCGGTCGCGGGCAAGGTATCGAGGTGTGCCATTTCGCACGATGGTGGTGTGCGCGGCGCAGCCGGGTGCGCGGTCCGGCGGTTTGCTGCCGGGTTCTGCCCGCCCGGCTGGCCTGGCCGGGCGGGCGAACGCGGTCAATCGCCGGGGGCGTCCGCAAGGGCGTGCAGCCTGCTCCACACCGCGCGGAACAGGGCGCCTTCGGCATGGGGCGCGAATTCCGGCACGGAAAGTCCGGCGAACTGCGCGGCCATGAATACCGGCGAATGGGGCAGGCTGCCGAGCAGCGGCAGCGCGTGGTCGGCGCAGAATGTTTCGATGTGGCGGGCCATGCCGGTGTGGATGTCCGCCTTGTTCAGCAGTACGGCTGCGCGCACGCCGAAATGGAGGGTCAGGGCGTGCACCCGTTCCAGGTCGTGCAGGGCCGATACCGTGGGTTCCGTCACCAGCAGGGCCGTATCCGCCCCGGCCAGCGAGGCGATGACCGGACAGCCCACCCCCGGCGAACCGTCGATGAGCACGGTGTCCGCGCCCAGCGATTCGGCGATTTCGCGGGCGCGGGTGCGCACCGTGCTGACCAGCTTGCCGGAATTTTCCTCGCCGATGCCGAGTGCCGCATGCACCATGGGGCCGAAGCGGGTGTCGGAAACGTACCATTCGCCGCAGTGCCGCTCGTCCAGCGCCACGGCCCCTTCGGGGCAGACATGGGCACAGGCGCCGCAGCCTTCGCACATCTCGCGCGTCACCCGTGGCGGCGCATCCAGGGCGCCATAGTGGCAGGCAGCGGTGCAGGTGCCGCAGCGGATGCAGAGGTCGGCGTTGATGCGGGCCAGCACGCCGCTGTGAAAATCGTGCCGCTCGCGCACCACGGGGGCCAGCAGCAGGTGCAGGTCCGATGCATCCACGTCGCAGTCGGCCAGCACCAGCGCGGGCGGGTGCGGCCCGTCTTTCCGCGCGACCATCGCCGGGGCGGCATCCGCGTGGGCCACGGCCGCCAACGCCGCCGTGACGCTGGTCTTGCCCGTGCCTCCCTTGCCGCTGATGACCACTATCTGCCGCATGTCCGCTCCTTCTCGCTCGTGATGTCTCCGGCCGCATCGGCCTTTCCTGTCGGATCGGCCATCTTGACCGGACTGCCTGTCTCTACCGGACTGGCCACTGCGGCAAGCCCCATGCCGTCCCATGGTCGGCGCGGTTCGTCCGCCCCCCTGGCCATGGCCTCCAGCGCATCCGCCAGCCCGGCATAGGCCGCGTGGACCTCCGGGGCGGCGTCGTGCATCAGGCTGCCCGTGGCCCCGCATTCCGCGGCGGCGCGGCTGAAGGGGATGACGCCCAGCAGGGGTACGCCTTCGCGCGCGGTCCAATCCCTGACGGGGTCCCGCACGGGGTCGCCCGCCGCCGGTGGGGCGCCGGGCAAGTCCATCGCACTCCCCATTCCGGCCCGGTTCAGCACAACGGCATGGGGCAGGCGCAGATGTCGCGCAAGGTTCACGGCCAGACGCAGGTCGTGCAGCCCGAAGGGCGATGGCTCGGCCACCAGCAGGAGCAGATCGGCGTCGTGCACGGCGTTGATGGCGGCGCAGGCGACGCCCGGCGGGCAGTCGCGGATGACGAAGACGCACGGCGCCTGCGCGGCCCCGTCCCGTGCGGCAGGCCCGCCTGGTGCCCCGACTGGTGCCCCGGAGGGTGGCACGACCGGGGGCGGCACGTCCTTCACCGCCTTGATCAGCGGGGTGGCCATGGCCTCGCCGATGCGCAGCACCCCGTCGCGAAAGCGCAGGACAGGCACTGCGCCGGGGTGCGCGGTGTCCCTTTTCACCGTGTCGGCGCCGTTGCCCATGGCTGGCCGGATGCTGGCGATGCCGCCGCGCACCTCGCCCACCAGGCGCGTGGTGGAGGTCATGGCGCCCGTGGGGCAGACCAGCGCGCACAGGCCGCAGCCATGGCACAGGTCCGGAAAGTCCAGAACCGCATCACCCATGAACGCCAGCGCCTTGAAGCGGCAGGCATCCACGCAGCGGCGGCATGCCCCGCCAAGGCACAGGGTTTCGTTCACCCTGGGCACGGGCAGGGTGCATTGTTCGCGCGTTTTCCATTCCACGGGCAGGAACAGGTGCGCGTTGGGCTCCTCCACGTCGCAGTCGGCAAGCGCCACGTGGTGGCCCCGCGCGGCAAGCAGCGCGGCAAGGTTCACGGCCACGGTGGTCTTGCCCGTGCCCCCCTTGCCGCTGGCAATGGCCAGTTTCATGCGGCCTCCGTCGCCGTGACGAGTACATGCAGGCCGCCGGGGACGGCGTTTCCCGGGCGGCCTGTCCGATTGCAGGGGGCGGTCACTGGTCGTTGCCGGTGGCTGGCGGATTGGCCGGGCCGCGCCCGCCACCGGATCCGGCACGCCGGCCTTGCCCTCTACCCAGCCCCCTACCCTGACCGGCGCCCCTGCCGAAGCCCCTGCCGTAGCCGGGACCGTAGCCGGGACCGTTACCCAGGCGCAGGGCGTCGATGGCGTCCCGCGCCGTGTCGAGCACGTTGCCGAGGTTTGCGGCAAGCTCGGCCAGGGCGGAATCTTCCGCCTTGTCGCCGTCGGCCATGGGCGGGCCTGCCTGCCCGCGCTGCGCCCGTGTCGCCCCGCAGCGGCCCATGCCGCGTCCGGTTCCGGGGCCGTGCCCCATGGGGCCTGTTCCGTTCATGCCTGGCATATGCGCCTCCTGGTTGCAGGTGAAACAGTGGCCACGCGGCCACACCAGCCTGTGAGCACGAACCGTTCCAGCCCGTGCCCGCCAATGATGCCGGGTAATTAGGAGGGCCCGGAATCGTGCGGAGAAAAAGCAGGCGCAAAACGCGCCCACATGATATGCGAGTGCTTGCTTACCTTGCGCGCCGCCATTCCGGCGTTGCCCCACCAGATGCCCCCCCAGCCCCCCCCAGACGCCGCCAAGACGCCACCCAGTCGGGAAAAGGAGCGGACCATGGCCCTGCCGCGTGACATATCCTGCGAGACCATCATGGAAAGCGTGGCCGACGGCGTGTTCACCGTGGACCTCGACTGGCGCATCACCTCGTTCAACCGGGCTGCGGCGGAGATCACCGGGGTGCCCCCGCACGAGGCCCTGGGCAGGCGCTGCCGCGACGTGTTCCATTCCAGCATCTGCGACGGGGCCTGCGTGCTGCGGGCCTGCATCGAACAGGATACGCAACTGGGCAACCGCTCGGTGTTCATCCTGCGTCCGGATGGCCGCAAGGTGCCCGTGAGCATCAGCGGCGCGCCCCTGCGTGACCGGCGCGGCAGGCTGATTGGCGGGGTGGAGACCTTTCGCGACCTTTCCGCGCTGCACCTGATGCGCAAGCAACTGGACGGCCAGCACACGGTGGAGGACATCGTCACCCGCAGCGCGGCCATGATCCGCCTGCTGGGCATCCTGCCGCAGGTGGCGGCCAGCGACGCGCCTGTGCTGGTGCTGGGCGAATCGGGCACCGGCAAGGAACTGTTCGCGCGCGCCATCCACAACCTCAGCCCCCGGCGGGGCAGGCCCTTCGTGGGGGTGAACTGCGGGGCGCTGCCGGAACACCTGCTGGAATCGGAACTGTTTGGCTACAAGGCCGGGGCGTTCACCGACGCGCGGCGCGACAAGCCGGGGCGCTTTGCCCTGGCGGACGACGGCACCATCTTTCTGGACGAAATAGGCGACATGCCCCTGCCATTGCAGGTGAAACTGCTGCGGGTGCTGCAGGAGAAGGTGTACGAGCCGCTGGGCGGGGTACGCCCCCAGGCTGCGCCTGCGCGGGTCATCGCCGCCACCAACCGCGACCTGGAACGCATGGCGGGCGAGGGGGGATTCCGCAGCGACCTGTTCTACCGGCTCAACGTGGTCATGGTGCGCCTGCCCGCCCTGCGCGAACGGCCGGAAGACATCCCCCTGCTGCTCGATCACTTCGTGGCGCAGCGCAACCTGCTGAGCGGCAAGGAGATCGAGGGCGTGTCCGAGGACGTGCTGCACCTGCTGCTGCGCTACCCCTTTCCCGGCAACGTGCGCGAGATGGAGAACATCGTCGAGTATGCGTTCATCCTGTGCCCGCGCGGGTTCATCCAACTGGAACACTTGCCGGAATACCTGCTGGGGGCGCAGACCCCGCCCGTTTGCCAGCCTGTAGGGCAGCCGGGCGGGACTGCGGGGACTGCGGGCCCTGCGGGGACTGCGGACCCTGCGGGGCTGGTGGCGGCGGTTGCGGCGGGGCCGGGATGGACCACGTCCGCCCAGACCGTGCCTGCCCGACCCACACCCGCCCAGGCCGTGACAAGCAGTCCGCGCACCATGGCCGCCGCCAAACTGAACGCGGCGCGCGAGGCCCTGCGGCGGCATGGCGGGCGGGTCATGGCTGCCTGTCGCGAGTTGGACATTTCCAAGGATACCCTGCGGCGCATCCTGAAGGGCGGCGGGGCGGACTGAGCAGCAGGCGGCGGAAGGAGCCGGGCCGGGGAAATGCCCGGACCCTGCTGCGGCACCATGTGGTGATATGCCGTGACGGGGCGGATGGCGGAATGCTGTCCTGCCGCCGCAGAAGGGCAACGGGCGTGTAATGCGCCCGTTTTTTCGTTGCGGGCGTGTTTTGCGCCTATGGCGTGGGTTGGTTGCGAAGGTTCCGAGATGCCCCTTTCTGGCAAAACGCTGTGATTGCAGCATATTCTTGAATGGCATCATGCATGCTTGATGGGGGCACGACCGCCGCGCCGTGGGGACACCATGAATGCCCATGTCTGCCTTGCCTGCTTCGAGGATCGCCTTGCCACGCTGCTGGAAACGGCCGCCGAACTGCGCTGCGTGCGCATGACCGGCGGCGTTCCGGCGGAACGGACCGTCCTCCCCGTGCCGGATGGCGGACCCGCGCCGCTCATCAACGTTCTGTCGCGCCATGGGGTTTCCCTGCTGGTGTGCGGGGGCATCCGCCCCTGCTGGCAGAGCGCCGTGGAGATGGCCGGGATCGCCGTCCTGCCGTGGCTATCGGGCAGCGAGGCGGACGTGCTGTCCGCCCTTGTCCGGGGCAGGCCGGACGCACTTGCCATGCCCGGATGCCGCCCGCTTCCGGGCTGGGGTAACGGGCCACGGCGCGGCGGTACGTGCAACACAACGGACGCGGTCTGCTTTCGGCGGCGGCGTCGCAACGCAGGAGAATGACAGCATGCAGGTTCTCATCACCGTGCAGGACGCAGCACCGGGCACTCCGCCCGGCGCGGCGGGGGGCGACGCCCTTCTCGATGCCCGTCTGGACCCGCGCTTCGGGCGCGCGCAGGGCTATCTGCTGTGCGATACGGTCACCGGGGTGGTGCGCAGGCTGGATGCGGCCTCCAACATGTCCCTGGCCCAGGGCGCGGGCATTCAGGCCGCGCAGGCCGCTGCCGATGCCGGGGCACAGGCCGTGATTACCGGTCATGTGGGACCCAAGGCCTTCACCGCACTGCGCCGGGGCGGCATCGCCATCTATCTTTCAACGCACGCCACCGCGCGCCAGGCCCTGCGGGCCATGGCGGACGGCAACCTGGCCCCGGCGGCGGAGCCGGACCGGGAAGGGCACTGGTAACCATGGATACGGACACCCACGAACAGGAGCAGCGTTGCGGCTGCGGCGGGGCCGGTTGCGGCGGCGAACAACACGTCGAGGCCACCGGCGGCTGCACCGGATCGGGCTGCGGCGGGCACGGCGACCATGGTGGTCGGGACGGGCATGCCGGGCATGATGCCACCGGGCTGGGCGACGGTACCGAAACCCCGGTACGCATGGCCGGGCGGGTAGGTGCCAAGCTGGTGGTGCTGAGCGGCAAGGGGGGCGTGGGCAAGAGCACCGTGGCCGTGAACCTTGCCGTGGGGCTTGCCCGCACCGGGCGCAAGGTGGGCCTGCTGGATGTGGACGTGCACGGTCCCAGCGTGCCGCGCATGCTGGGGCTTGGCCGGGCCAGGCCCGTGGCGGGCGAAGGCTGGATGGCCCCGGTGAGCGCGGGGCCGAACCTGCGGGTGATGTCGCTGGGGTTCTTTCTGCCCGACCCGGAAGTGCCGGTAATCTGGCGCGGCCCGGTGAAGATGGGCATGGTGCGCCAGTTTCTGGTGGACGTGCGCTGGGGCGATCTGGACGTGCTGGTTGTCGACTGCCCGCCCGGCACCGGGGACGAGCCGCTTTCGGTGCTGCAACTGCTGGGAGAGGACGCGCATGCGGTCATCGTCACCACGCCGCAGGGCGTGGCCGTGGACGACGTGCGGCGATCCGTGGGGTTCTGCCGTCAGATCGGCAACCCCATCCTGGGCATCGTCGAGAACATGGGCGGCTACGTGTGCCCGAAATGCGGCGAACTGACCCCGCTGTTTCCCCCTGGGGGCGGCGAGCAACTGGCGCGTGAGACCGGCGTGCCGTTCCTGGGCAGCATTCCCCTGCACCCCGACCTGACCAGTGCCGGTGATGCCGGACGCAGCCTGCTGGACGGGGAGCCGGTAGCCGGGCAGGAACCGGAGCATCCGGTGATCCGGGCCTTCGGTCCGGTGGTGCGAGCCGCCGTGGGGGTGTGCCCGCTTGTGCGGGCAACTGCGGCGGAAACAGCAGCGACTGCGAAAACTGTGGAAACTGTGGAAACTGCGGGAAATGGGGCCAACGACAACGGCGGCCATGCGCCGCAAGGGATATCGGACATGAAAATCGCCATTCCGCTGGCGGCAGGCAAGCTGTGCCAGCACTTCGGCCATTGCGAGCAGTTTGCCGTGCTGACCGTGGACCCCGGCAGCGGCACCGTGACGGGGCAGGAACTGCTGACGCCTCCGCCCCACGAGCCGGGTGTGCTGCCCGCATGGATCGCGGACACGGGAACCCGGCTGGTCATCGCCGGGGGCATGGGCGCACGGGCCCGCCAGTTGCTGGAGGAGCGCGGCGTACAGGTGCTGGTGGGCGCTTCCGCCGCAGATCCGGCAGACCTTGTGGCGGCGTGGTTCGGCAACAGTCTGGAGCTTGGCGCGAATACGTGCGACCACTGATGTCAGGCCGCCGGGCCGTGCGGGCGTTCCCCCTGCCAGGGCGGGCGGCACGGCAATGAAAACGGGCGCGGGGATATCCCCGCGCCCGTCTGTATTGCGCTCTGCTGTGTTGCGGCTCGCCTAGCGGCGGTCGCCACCACGGCCACCACGGTCGCCGCCACGGCCACCGCGATCGCCGCCACGGCGGTCGCCGCCACGGTCGCCACGGCCACCGCGATCGCCACGGTCACCGCGATCACGCGGCGGGCCGGAGGGGCGGGCGGTGTCTTCGGGGTTCCATTCGATGCCCTGTTCTTCCAGCAGCACGGCCTTGCGGCTGGCGCGGATGCGGTCGCCGTTGATCTCGATGACCTTCACGGTCATGTCTTCGCCAAGGCGCGCCACGTCGCCAGCCTGTTCCACGCGGTTGGTGTCCAGCTGCGAGATGTGCACCAGGGCTTCGAGGTTGGGCAGGATTTCGACGATGGCGCCGATTTCCAGCACCTTGCGCACCTTGCCCACGTAGTTCTTGCCCAGGTCCGCGCGCTGGTCGTAGTACTGCACCATTTCGCGGGCCATTTCCATGGCTTCGAAGGTGGGCGCGAAGATGGAGACCTTGCCGCTGTCCTCGATGTCGATGGACGCGCCGGTGGCAGCGGTGATGGCCTTGATGTTCTTGCCGCCGGGGCCGATGATGATGCGGATGACGTCGGGGTTGACGAACACCTCGGCATGCTGCGGCGCGTACTTGGACAGTTCCGTGCGGGGGGCTTCCAGCACCTTGGCCATTTCGGCCAGGATGTGCAGGCGCGCTTCGCGGGCCTGGGTCATGGCGCGGGCCATGACTTCGGTGGGCAGGCCGGTGATCTTGATGTCCATCTGGACGGCGGTGATGCCTTCGGCAGTGCCCGCGATCTTGAAGTCCATGTCGCCGAGGGCGTCTTCATCGCCAAGGATGTCGGTGAGCACCAGGTACTCGCCTTCTTCCTTGATCAGGCCCATGGCCACGCCGGCCACCGGGGCGGTGACGGGCACGCCCGCGTCCATCAGCGAAAGGCTGCCGCCGCACACTGCGGCCATGGACGAGGAGCCGTTGGATTCCATGGTTTCCGCCACCACGCGCAGGGTGAAGGGGAAGGAATCGTCAACGGGCAGCACCGGCTTCAGCGCCTTTTCGGCAAGGGCGCCGTGGCCGATTTCGCGGCGGGACACGCGCGACATCTTCACTTCGCCCACCGAGTAGGCGGGGAAGTTGTAGTGCAGCATGAATTTCTTGGTCACGTCGCCCACCAGCGAATCCATGCGCTGGCTGTCGGTGGAGCTGCCAAGGGTGGCCACCACCAGCGACTTGGTTTCGCCGCGCGCGAACAGGGCGGAACCGTGGGCGCGGGGCAGGAGGCCCGCTTCGATGAGGATGGGGCGCACGGTCTTGGTGTCGCGACCGTCGATGCGGGTGCCTTCCTTCAGGATGCGGCGGCGCACCAGCACCTTTTCCAGGGCGCTCAGCATGTCGCCCACTTCGCGGCCAAGGTTGGCGTTCTCGGCCAGGGCCGGATCGGCCAGCAGGGCTTCGAGCACTTTTTGCTTCACGGCCTTGCGGGCGTCCTTGCGGGCCATCTTTTCGGGGATGCGCAGGGCGGCGTCCAGTTCGGTGGTGGCCAGTTCGTCCACGCGGGCCTTCAGCTCGGTGTTTTCCACCGGGGGAGTCACGGCCATCTTGGCCTTGCCCACCAGTTCCACCAGCTTGAGCTGGGCGTCGATGAGGGGCTGGATTTCCTTGTGGGCCCATTCCAGGGCGGCCACGATGACGTCTTCGGGCACGAACTGGGCTTCGCCTTCCACCATCACCACGGAGTCGCGCGAGGCGGCGATGACGATGGCGAGATCGCTGCCTTCCATTTCCTTCAGGGTGGGGTTCAGCACGAATTCGCCGTTCACACGGCCGATGCGCGCGCCCGCCACCGGGCCTTCGAAGGGAATGGGCGAAATGGACAGCGCGGCGGAGGCACCGGTAAGGGCCAGCACGTCGCTGTCGTTTTCCTGGTCGGCGGAGATGACGTTGGCGAGAATCTGCACTTCATCGCGGAAGCCCTTGGTGAACAGCGGGCGCACCGGGCGGTCGATGAGGCGCGAGACCAGGGTTTCGCGTTCGCTGGGGCGGCCGATTTCGCGGCGGAAGAAGCTGCCGGGGATGCGGCCAGCGGCGTACATCTTTTCGGAATAGTCCACGGTCAGCGGGAAAAAGCCCATGTCGCGTTCCATGGGCTGGGTGCACGCGGTGACCAGCACCACGGTGCCGCCGCACTGCACCCAGACCGCGCCGTGCGCCTGATTGGCGAGACGGCCGGTCTCAAGGATGATTTCTTTTCCGCCGACCATGGCGGAGACGCGGGTAGCGTTGAAAACGCTCTGCATTGTTGCATTCCTCTTCGGTTCAGCGAAGGGGATTCCGGGGAGAAGACCATGGCGTGCGGACTTGACGTGCGGACCTGGCGTGACGGATTGCCGTCATGGCTTGTCCGGCGCCAGCGTATCGGCTGCCGCATGGCACTCTTCCCGGACCCCCCTTCACGCTGCGTGTTGGGGGCGACTCGGCGCCCATGCGCATCGCGCGGGGCCCGCCGTCACGCGACGGCGAACCCCGCCGATGGCGGATTACTTTCTGAGGCCCAGCTTTTCGATCAGCGCACGGTAGCGCTGAACGTCCTTGGCCTTCAGGTACTTGAGGAGCTTGCGACGCTGACCGACCATCTTCAGCAGGCCGGTGCGCGAGTGAAAGTCCTTCTTGTGAGCCTTGAAGTGCCCGGTGAGCTGTTCGATGCGGGCGGTGAGCAGCGCAACCTGCACTTCGGGCGAACCGGTGTCGCCTTCGTGCTTGGCGTGCACATCAATGATGCTCTTCTTCTGATCGACGTCCATGACCACAGCTGTATCCTCCAGGTGGATGTTACTGGCTCCACAGTCCCCGAAGCACGGTCCAGACCGGCTGCGCGTTCACGATGCGCGTCTCGGCCAGGGCCACGGGCGTGTCGTCCGGAGCGAGCATGATGGCCTTCAATCCTTCCGCGAATGGCAGTTCCGCCATGGCTTCGGGAATGTACGGCACGGTCATTCCGTTGCGCACCCCGGCTTCCTGCGCCGCGCTGATGCGCAGCTTGGGCCAGTGGGGCAGGGCACGCGTGACGGGTATGACCCGCTCCGGCAACCGCTCGGGCTCGGCGAGCACGGCATCAAGCTCGTGCGCCTCGTCAATACCGAACGGGTGACTGTACTCCCGGGTCAGTTCCGTAAGCATGGCGCCGCACCCTAAACGCATCCCCAAGCTGTGGGCCAGGGACCGTATGTAGGTGCCGGAACTGCACGTTACCCGGAAGGTCGCGGACGGCAGGTCGCACGATACGACCTGTGCCCGCGAAATTTCGACGGTCTTCGTCTTTACCGGCGTCTCGCGCCCGGCACGGGACAGCTTGTAAAGGGGCTGCCCCTGGTGCTTGGCGGCGGAGTAAGGCGGCACTTCCTGTTCGGTGCTGCCCAGCCAGTTTTCCACCTCGCGCCGGATGTCGTCCGGGGTCACGTGGTCGTACGGGGCGGTGGCCGTCACGCTGCCTTCCGCGTCCCACGTGTCGGTGGTGGTACCAAGGCGAAGGGTGCCAAGGTACACCTTTTCGCCGTCGGCCATCAGGTGGCCGGAAATCTTTGTGGCGTGCCCCAACAGCACAAGGAGCACCCCCCTCGCCATGGGGTCGAGGGTGCCCGCGTGTCCGATCTTTTTCTGGCCAAGCCGCTTCACCCTGGCGATGCACTGGGCCGAGGTGGGGCCCTGGGGCTTGTTCAGCACCAGAAGGCCATGCTGCTGCTCTGGCAGGACAGCCATATACCTTATGCCTCTTTGCCGCAGGGTGCAAGCTGCGCGGGAATGGCCGCCAGCACGGCCCGCGCGGCCTCGTGCGGCTGCATGTCCAGTTCCGCCCCGGCGGCATTGCGGTGGCCGCCGCCGCCGAAGGACGCCGCCACCACGCGCACATCATCGGTGCCACTGGAGCGCAGGCTGATCTTGCTGCGGCCCGCGCCGTCGCCGCGCACCATCAGCGATACCCGCACCCCGGCAAGGCGCCGCAATTGAGAGGCGTAGCCTTCCAGATCGTCCTTGTCGGCCCCGTGCAGCGCGAACATGTCGTCGGTGATCACTGACACCGCCACCGCGCCGCCGCAGTGCAGTTCTATGCCCTGCATCAACGCGCCCCACAGCCGCATGCGGCCGATGGACCAGTTGTTTTCCAGCCGGTCGTGGAACAGGCCGGGCGCAAGCCCCAGCCGCACGATTTCCGCCGCCAGTTCCAGCAGTTCGCCGCTGGTGCTGCCGTAGCAGAAGTTGCCGGTGTCCGTGCAGATGCCAAGGTACACCGCCTCGCCCAGCGGGCCGGAAAGCGGCACGCCCAGTTCGCGTGCCAGCATGCCCGCCATCTGGCAGGTGGCCGCCAGGTGCGGCTCCACCCAGTTGCCCACCGTGCCGAACATGGGATTGCCGAGGTGATGGTCGATGTTCACGCTGCGCAGTTCCGGCAACCTTCCCTGCAGGTCGCCGCCCACGCGGTGCGCGTCGCCGCAGTCCAGAATCACCGCCAGGCGCGGGGTGAAGCCTTCCAGTTCCGCCCAGGTGCGGGCAACCGGGCCGCCCATGTCCACCCAGCCATACTGCTGCGGCACCCCGCTGGTGTTGTACAGCCGGAACCGCTTGCCAAGCGCGCGCAACATGTGCGCCACCGCCGCCATGGACCCCACGGCGTCGCCGTCCGGGTTGGCGTGGCTGGCCACAAGGATGTCGTCCTCTGCACGGAGGATGGCTGCGATGCTTGCTGCGGTATCTGTCATGGTGGGGTTCCTGCGGGGGGCGTTTTCAGGGGAAGAGCCGGGGAGGGGACCTTTTGCGGCAGCCGTCATGTAAGCGCTTGCGCGAACATTACGGAGGGCGTCCGCAGAGCGTGAAAGGGTCTCCCTCCCCGGCCCCCTCCCCCCCAAACTTTTCAAAGGGGGGGCGACGTTGCCCCAGCGGGGGCACCTGTCTTTAGCGCGGCGGGATTTTCGTTTGCTGGCAAGGAAAACAAGACAGCCGGGAGGGAACGTACTCTTTGGTACGTGACCGATCCGGGTGGCGACGTTTGACGCAGCCAGCAGGCGAAGGGCCCGTCGCGCCTATTCGGCGGCGAAAAATTCTATGTCGCTATACACCATCTCTTCGGGGCACACCGCTTCCATCATGGCCAGGCACTTGTCGAGCCGACTTTGCAGGTGCCGCTCGCTGTTGCTTACCGAAACCACGGCCAGCGACAGCCGGGTCAGGGAATCCTGGTTGCGCACCTCGGCGATGGACACGTTGAAGGTGTTGCGGACCTTCGTCTTCAGGCTGCTGGCGATGCGCCGCTTCCCTTTCAGGGAATCGTTGCCGTGCAACTCGAATTCCACCGTGAGCACGCCGATGATCATGGGGGTGCCGCGCCGCGTGGCGCATCGTTGACAAATCCTGCGGGCAAATCCCGCGCCGGTAAATCGGCAGGGCAGGAGGCTTGCGCCCCCTGCCCGCCGAAGGCATTCGTGGTCTGTCTATCCTTACAGCGTGGCGGCTTCTTCGACCATCTCGAAGGCTTCGATGATGTCGCCTATCTTGATGTCGTTGAAGTTTTCAAGGCCAACACCGCATTCGTAGCCCTTCATGACTTCCTTCATGTCGTCCTTGAAGCGCTTGAGGGACGTGATCTTGCCGGTGTAGACCACCACGCCGTCGCGCAGCAGGCGAACCCCTGCGTTGCGGGTGATCTTGCCGTCGGCAACATGGCAGCCCGCGATGGTGCCCACCTTGGGCACGCTGAAGGTCTGCCGCACTTCCACCTGACCCAGGTACACTTCGCGCTGCACCGGGGCGAGCATGCCTTCCATGGCATTCTTCACTTCATCCACAAGCTTGTAGATGATGTCGTAGAAGCGGATGTCCACGTTCTCCTGCTCGGCGATGTCCTTGACCTTGGCGGTCGGACGGACGTTGAAGCCGATGATGATGGCGTCGGAGGCCGATGCCAGCAGGATGTCGGATTCGGAGATGGCCCCGGCACCGCCATGGATGATGTTGATGCGTACCTTTTCGGTGCTGAGCTTGCGCAGCGCTTCGGAAATGGCTTCCAGCGAGCCCTGCACGTCGGCCTTGACGACAAGGTTGAGCACCAAGGCTTCCTGGTCGTCGACGCGGCGGGACAGGAACGTTTCCAGGGTAACCTTGGATTCGCGGGCCAGTTCCTTTTCGCGCTGCTTCACGGCGCGGGTTTCCGCGATGCGGCGGGCGAGCTTTTCGTCCGTCACGCACACGAATTCCTCGCCCGCTTCGGGCACGCCCTCGAAGCCCTGCACTTCCACCGGCATGGCGGGGCCGGCTTCCTTTACCTTCTTGCCCTGGTCGTTGAACATGGCGCGCACGCGGCCGCTGAACACGCCGCACACGAAGGTGTCGCCCTGGCGCAGGGTGCCTTCCTGGATCAGTACGGTGGCCACGGGGCCACGGCCCTTGTCCAGCTTGGCTTCCACGATGTGGCCACGGGCGGGCTTGTCGGGGTTGGCCTTCAGCTCAAGGATTTCGGCCTGCAAGGCCAGCAGTTCCAGCAGTTCGTCAAGGCCCTGGCGGGTCTTGGCCGACACATGGCTGAACACGGTATCGCCGCCCCAGGCTTCGGACACCAGGCCCAGCTCCGACAGTTCGCGCTGCACGCGGTCGGGGTTGGCGCCTTCCTTGTCCATCTTGTTGACGGCGACCATGATGGGCACGCCAGCGGCCTTGGAGTGGTTCACCGCTTCGCGGGTCTGCTCCATGACGCCGTCGTCGGCGGCCACCACGAGCACGACGATGTCGGTCACCTGCGCGCCACGGGCACGCATGGCGGTGAACGCTTCGTGGCCGGGCGTGTCAAGGAACACGATCTCACCCTTCTTGGTGGTCACGTGGTACGCGCCGATGTGCTGGGTGATGCCGCCCGCTTCGCCCATGGTAACGTTGGTCTTGCGGATGGCGTCGAGCAGCGAGGTCTTGCCGTGGTCGACGTGGCCCATGATGGTGACCACGGGCGGCCGATGCTGCAAGGTTTCGGGCGCGTCTTCTTCCTTGGGGATCAGGTAGTCGTCTTCCGAGAAGCCCACCTTTTCCACTTCGTAGCCGAATTCCGAGGCCACCAGGGTGGCGGTTTCGATGTCCAGCGACTGGTTGATGGTCGCCATGACGCCGAGACCGAACAGCACCTTGATGATTTCGGTGGACTTCAGACCCATCTGGTGGGCCATGTCGGCCACGCGGATGGCTTCCTCGACCTTGATCTTGCGCTTGGCGGCCTTCAGCGGCTGGGTGGCGGTGGCGGGCTTCATGTCGCGGCCCTTGCGCCCCTTGCCGCGGCGGGAACCGCCACGCGGGAAATCGTCGTCCTCGCGGCCACGCGGAGCGCGGTCGGCACCGGCCTGGAAGTCCACCGTGCGGCGGCCCTTCAGGCGCTTCTTCTTGCTCTGGCCTTCGTCGCCGCCAGCCGGGGGCTGGCCGGCGCCGGGCGCACCCGGGCCACCGGGACCCGCCGGGCGGGGACCGTAGCCGGGGCCACCAGGCCCACCGGGACGAGGACCGCCGGGACCACCCGGACGGTAGCCGCCGGGGCCGCCGGGGCCGCCAGGACCACCGGGGCGGGGGCCATAGCCGGGCCGATCGCCACCGGGACCACCGGGGCGGGGCGCATAGCCGGGCCTGTCGCCGCCGGGACCACCGGGACGGGGAGCGTAACCGGGCCTGTCGCCACCGGGACCGCCGGGGCCACCAGGACGGGGGGCATACCCCTGCCGGTCACCACCGTAAGCGGGACGGTCGCCACCGGGGCCGCCGGGGCCGCCGGAGCGGGGCTGGTAGCCCTGCCGGTCGCCGTAGGCGGGGCGATCACCCTGGCCGCCTTCACGCGGCGGGTACGGGCGCGGCGCAGGGGCCGAAGGATCGGGACGGGAAATGACGCGGACCTGCGGCCCGGGCACGTCGGGCGTGCGCTTCTTTTTCCTGCGGCGGTTGCCGTCGGCGTCGTCCTCGTCGCCGTCCACGCCTTCACCGCGCGGGGCGGCGTCGGCTGCCACGGGGGGCAGGATGGACGGCTGGGGGGTGGCGTCGGGCATGGCCGAAGCATCGGGCCGGGCCGGGCGGATGATGCGCGCGTTGGGAGCGGCGGGCTTTTCGGCCTTGGGCTCGGCGGCCTTGTCTGCCCCGGTGGGCACGGAGGCTGCCGGGGCGGCTTCTGCCGTGGCTTCGGCGGGCTTGTCCGCTCCAACGGGTCCGGCGGCCACGGGCGCAGCCTGGGGTGCCGGGGCAGCCTGCACGGGCTCTGCCGGTGCCTCTGCGACCGGTGCGGGCTCGTCGTGGCGGCGAATGATGCGCGCGGCGGGCGCGGCAGCACGTGCCTCGGGCGCCGCGGGGGCTTCGGCGCGGGCGGCACGGGTGGGCCGTTCGTCAGTCGCGGGCGGCGCGGGCGGCACGGGCGCTTCGGCCCTGGCGGCCACGGGGGCACCGGCATCGGCGGTCTCGGCTTCGCGCTCATCGGCACCACGACGCGCGGGGGCTTCGCCCTCTTCGCCGTCGCGGCGTCTGCGGCGCACGATGACGCCGGGCTGCACCACCTTGCGGTCAACGCCCGCTTCGGCGGTCTGGCCCTGATGGCGTTCGCGTACGCGGGTGACCTCGTCGGCGGTGAGCGTGGTCATCACGCTCTTGGCCGGTATGTCGAGATCACGCAGCGTGTGGAGCAGATCTTTGGTGGACACGCCCAGCTCCGTGGACAGGTCCTTCACCCTGGTCTTGTCGTCGGTCATTCCTGAACCCCCTTGCGCTTCCTTCGCCAGCCTCCGAACTTCCGGAATCGCTCCCGGCATTCGGGGCTTTCGCATACGTAGAACCCGCGTCCAGGCAGTATCTGCCTTTCATCCGGAACGGGGCTTACCCCCGCCCCGGCGGTGTCCGTCGGGGGGACGTACCGCAGAAGCTCGCGCTTTGCAAAGCGGCGCCTGCATATGACGCAGGTGCGTAATGGTATGTGCTTCCCGCGGATGGCGTCATCCATCCGCGTACTATTCTTTCGCTTCGGCTTCGGTTCCTTCGCCCTGGTCCTGTGCGGATTCCTGCACGGTGTCCTGCGGGGTCTCGGGGGCGGCTTCCGCCTCCGGCCCGGCTTCCGCGTCGGCCTCGTCCTGCACCTGGGGCGCAAGGAAGTTGATGGCCGCGCGCAGGTCCGCGATCTTGCCGGGCGCAAGGCCCAGCGCCGAGGAAAGTTCCTCGTCGTCGGCCTCGCGCAGGCGTTCGATGGACTGGAACCCTGCCGCGATGAACTGTTCGATGGAGATTTCGGCGACGCTGGCGATCTGTTCGAGCCCGCGTCCGATGGCGTTGGCCTCGTTGTAGCGGGTTTCGGTGTAGATATCTATCTTCCAGCCCAGCAGCTTCGCGGCCAGCTTCACGTTCTGGCCCTTGCGGCCGATGGCGTTGGTAAGCTGGTCGTCCGGCACGATGACTTCGAGCAGGTTCTCTTCCTCGTCCACCACGATGCGAGAAATCACCGCGGGCGACAGGGCATTGCGGGCGTAGGTGGCGATGTCCGGGCTCCAGACCACGATGTCGATGCGCTCGCCGCGCATTTCCTGCACGATGTTCTGGATGCGCGAACCGCGAATGCCGACGCACGCGCCCACCGGATCCACGTCGCGGTCGCGCGACATGACGGCGGCCTTGGCGCGGCTGCCGGGGTCGCGGGAAACGCCCATGATCTGCACGGTGCCGTCGTCCACCTCGGGCACTTCACGGCGGAACAGGGCCGCCATGTAGTCGCGGTGCGCGCGGGAAACGATGACCTGCGGGCCGCGTCCTTCCTTGCGCACGTCGATGAGGATGGCCTGCACCCGGTCGCCGCGCTTGTAATGTTCGCGCGGGATCTGTTCTTCCTTGGGCAGCAGCGCTTCGGTGCGGCCAAGGTTGATGATCCACCCGGCCTTGTCGCGGCGCTGGATGATGCCGCTGACAATCTCGCCCCGGCGGTCCTTGTATTCCTCGTAGATGATCTCCTGCTCTGCGTCGCGCATGCGCTGGATGATCACCTGCTTGGCCGACTGGGCGGCGATGCGGCCAAGATCCTCGATCTTCACGCGAAAGCCCATTTCGTCGTCCAGCTGTACGCTGGGGTCGTGGGCGCGCGCGTCCTCGAGCGAAATTTCGCTGTTGGGGTTCTCGACCTTCGTCACGACGATCTTGAACTGATAGACGTCGATTTCGCCGGTCTCGTCATTGTAGCTGACTTCGGCGTCCATCTCGTCGCCGAACTTGCGGGCCACGGAGGTGCGGACGGCTTCCTCCAGGGTGTCGATCAGCATGTCGCGGTCAAGGCCCTTGTCCTTGCTGATCTGGTCGATGGCCTTCTTGAGTTCCAGGCTCATGGGTACTCCTCCGGATCGGTGGCCTAGTCCGTGGTGTCGTCGTGCGGCGCGCCGCCGCGTGCGGGCTTCTTGGGCTGCGCCTTCTTGCGCTGGCCGGTCTTGCCGCCGGGCTGGGGCCGGGTCGTGTCGGGAAAAATGTGAACGAGGTTCGCCTTCTTCACGTCGTCCCACGCCACGCTGAGGGGGGCGGGGTCTTCGTCGGGGCGGGGCGCGGTGTCGGGCAGAAAGGTAAGGGTGTCGTCTTCAACCCGCGTGATCACTCCCCGGAACTTGCGGCGGCCCGGCCATTCCGGGTGGGGCACCGCAAGGGTGAGTTCGATGGTGCGCCCCACGTAGGGGACCATCTGGGCGGCCTCGAAGAAGGGACGTTCCAGCCCAGGCGAGGACACTTCGAGCACGTAGGCGTCGCGGACCACGTCTTCCACGTCCAGGGCAAGGCCAAGCTGGCGCGAAAGGCGGGCGCACTGGTCTATCGTCACGTGTTCGGGGGTGGCGCCTTCGGCCGTTTCGGGGGCTTCGCCGTCGGCAGGCGTTGCTTCCGGGGCGGGCATGCCGGGCCTGGCGTCCACGTACACACGCAGCACCATGCGCCCCCCGTCAAGGATCTCGATGCCCCACAGGGCAATGCCCAGGGCGTCGGCCAGGGGCGTGGCGATGGCGGCGACGGCGTCGCGAAGGGGATGCGTGCTCATGATGCGGGGTAACGTCCGTTGTCGTGGGCGGCGGAGCCGCAGCAAAAAAAAAGGGGGCCGAAAGGCCACCCGGAATGGCCGCGTACGGCCCTCAGGATGTCGAAGCGGCGTTGCCGTGGAGCGGTAAGGCGTGGCGCTCCGTGAAGCGATTCCAGAGGAATATCGGCGGCCGCTTCTGTCAAGACGCGAATGTATAGTATGGACCCGGAGGTCTGTCAACAGGAGATGGCGCGGGGAGTGGCGCGGCTTGCGCGCGGTACGCGGTGCACACGGGAAAGCGGGCGGGGTGGATGACCGTCGTTGTTCCGTCGGTATGGCCCGTGCGTGGTGCGTGCAGGGCAGGGCGCATGCGTCGCCACGCACCGGAATGACGCATGTTTGCTGGTGTGGCCCATGCCTTGCAAAGCCACCGGCGCGGGCAGCATGCCCGCAAGGAGGCACGCATGCAAGAAGGCATGTTGTCGAGCCTGTTCGGCGCGCTCACCAACGAGCACCGCATGAACAACATCTCGAACAATCTCGCGAACGTGAACACCACGGGCTACAAGCGCGACGTCATATCCTTCAAGGATACCATGCAACTGTTCGCCCACGACCAGATCATGGAGCCCATAGCCAACGTGCGTTCGAAGAAGCTCTTTCCGGAGCCCATGCACGTGGCCAGGCCGCGCATAGCCGTGGCCCACACCGACTTCGAGCAGGGCAGCATGCGCTACACCGGCAACCCGCTGGACGTGGCCGTGTCCGGCAACGCCTTTTTCAAGGTGCGCACCCCTGAGGGCGAATTCTACACCCGCAACGGCAACTTCATCCAGACCGCCGACGGCCAGTTGGTGACCGCCATGGGCCACGCGGTGCAGGGCGACGGAGGCGACATAGCCCTGCCGCCCGGCGAGGAAGTGCAGATATCCGACGACGGGCAGATATTCGCGGGCGGCGCCCTGGTGGGCCAGTTGAACATGGTCACCGTGAACGACCTGACCGCCCTGGAAAAGCTGGGCGGCAACATGTACCGGCTGCGGCCCGGTTCCAACGCGGGCGAGGTGCCCGCAGAAGGGGCCTACGTGGCCCAGGGCTACCTGGAAGCGTCCAACGTCGAGGTGGTCTCCGAAATGGTGAACATGATCGAAGCCCAACGGCAGTTCGAAGCCTACCAGAAGGTGATGCAGACCACGGATTCCATAGACCGGGAGGCGACCCAGAAGGTGGGCAAGAAGGT
Organism: Nitratidesulfovibrio sp.; assembly: GCF_040373385.1. Classification (NCBI taxonomy): domain Bacteria; kingdom Pseudomonadati; phylum Thermodesulfobacteriota; class Desulfovibrionia; order Desulfovibrionales; family Desulfovibrionaceae; genus Nitratidesulfovibrio; species Nitratidesulfovibrio sp. Next base: position 135,745 of record NZ_JBDXXH010000003.1, read on the forward strand.
CTAGGGCGTGGTTCCGAATTGTCCTTTCGCCCGTTGGCGTCCGACCCGAAGGGCGCGAAGCGTGGCCGTTGGACGAGTTCGCGAGTCCTACGGACATCGTGCGCAACGCGGTCAAACTTCGCCTGTCATGGCTTTGCTGTCCTTATCTGTAAGACTCGCGCTGTGCGCTCGCCTAACGGCTAAGGCTCGGTCGAATACAACAAGAGTACGCGCTGCGGTCCTCATCCGTAAAGTTCGCTTCGCTCACTTAACGGCTGAGGCACTCCCTCATGACAGGCTCGTTTTCCTCGCCAACGAACGAAAACCCTAATTCGGAACAAGAGCTTGATGCAGGCCGCCCTGTTGCCGCCCGCTGGAAAGCCCCGATTGCATCCGGCATCCGGTTTGCAAGCACCTGACCGGCGGGCAATCACCGCCGGACAACTGACGGAATCAACCTCCTTGCAAGGAGACAACGACCATGATGCGTTCACTCTGGACGGCCGCCACCGGCATGGTGGCCCAGCAGCTCAACATCGACGTGATTTCCAACAACCTCGCGAACGTGAATACCACGAGCTTCAAGAAAAGCCGCGCGGAGTTCGAGGACCTCATGTACCAGAACATGCGCATCGCCGGTGCCGCCACCGAGGGTGACAACCGCATTCCCACCGGCATTCAGGTGGGTATGGGCGTGCGTCCCACCACGGTGCACAAGTTCTTTACCCAGGGCGACTATTCCAACACCGGCAACTCGCTGGACCTCGCCATCGAAGGCGACGGCTTCTTTCTGGTGCAGGTGAACGGCGAAGACGCCTACACCCGCGCGGGCGCGTTCAAGCTGAACCAGGACGGGGTGGTGGTGACCGCCAACGGCTACACCCTGCAGCCGGAATTCACCGTGCCCGCCGAAACCAAGAACATCACGGTGACGGAAAACGGACACATCTCCGCCCTCGACACGAACGGTGACGCCCTGGCCGAGGCCGACATCCCCCTCTACACCTTCATCAACCCGGCGGGTCTCGATGCGCGGGGGCGCAACCTGTACGTCCCGTCCGAAGCATCGGGCGAGGCGGTGGAAGGGGTGCCCGGCGAAGACAACGTGGGCACCATTGCCCAGGGCTTTCTGGAAATGTCCAACGTCGAGGTGGTGGACGAGATGGTGAACATGATCGTGGGCCAGCGCGCCTACGAAATGAACTCCAAGGCCATCCAGACGTCGGACACCATGTTGCAGACTGCTGTCCAGCTGAAGCGCTAAGGGCTGCCTCCAAATGGTCCTTTCGCCCGTTGGCTGCGTCAAACTTCACCTGCCATTCCGGTCGAATACGATAAGAGTATACTCCCGTCATGGCAGGCTTGTTTTCCTTGCCAACGAACGAAAATCCTCATTTGGAGATCGCCCTAAGGGCGTGCGTTATCCCGCAGCGTGAACATTTCTGGAACTCCAGGGAGATATAGCATGATCCGCCGCCGCCATTCCGAATCCACCCGCCATTCCGCCGTCATGGTGTCCGCATTCGCCGGTCCCGTGGCCTGGCTGGCCGCGCTGGCCCTTGCCGTGGGGCTGCTGGCCTTCGGCCTTGCCCCGGCGCGGGCCGGTACCGCCGACGCGGGCTGGCGCATCCGGCTGCTGGACGCGGCCGTGGTGTCCGGCGCAACGGTGACCCTGGGTGAGATCGCGGAACCGGTGGGGCCCATCCCCCCGCAGACCTGGCGCGAACTGGCCGCCACCCCCCTGTGGCCGTCCCCCACCGAGCCGGGCCGCCCCATGAGCGTCAACCGTCCGCGTCTGCAACAGGCGCTGCGCGAGGCCCTGCGCGATACCGAATCCCTGTGCCTGTACCCCGGCACGCTGGTGCTCCAGCGCGGCGGCGCGGTACTGCGCGAAGGCGACCTGCGCGCCCTGGCCGTCAGAGCTCTGACGCCCGCCCTGGCCGCCATGCCCGGCGAGGCCTCCATGCAGGACTATCGCCTGCCGCCCTATGTCTTTCTGGCCCACCCGCAGCAGCAGGTGGTGGTGGAGAACACCCTGGCCGCCCCCGGTCGCAACACCCTGCGCTTTGCCGTGCGCGAGGTGGATGGCAGCACGGTGCGCAAGTTCACCGGTTCGGCCTTCGTGGATGTATGGGCCGATGTGCCCTGCGCCGCCCAGCCCGTGAACAAGGACGACGTGCTGACCCCCGACAGGATCACCCGCGTGCGCAAGAACCTGGCCTACCTGCGCGAGCCCGCGTGGGACGGGCTGGGCGGCCCGTGGCGCCTGACCCGCCCCGTGGGTGCCGACCAGGTGATCTACCAGAGTGATCTTTCCGGCGTGCCCACCGTGCGGCGCGGCAGCGTGGTGACCGTGTTGTACGATTCCGGATCCGTGCGACTTCAGGTGCAGGGCGAGGCCATGGCTGACGGCGGCCTTGGCGAGACCATTCCCGTGCGCAACATGCAAAGCAAGCGGCAGATCTATGCCGCCGTGAAGGATGGGGGGACGGTGGTGGTCCGCTAGGGCCCCCCTTAAGGGTAGAAGTTCGCCCCATCCGCAATTTCAAGGAGAACCGTCATGAAACGCAGACTGCTCGCCGCCGGGTGCGCCATGCTGCTGCTTTCCGGGTGCAATGCCGCCCGTCAGCAGCCTTCGCCGGTGCCGCCGGTCACCCAGCCGCAGGCCTATGCCGAGCCCGAGGACACGGCCGCCAACCCCGGATCGCTGTACAGCGAATCGGACTCGGAGTTCCTGTTCTCCGACAACCGCGCCCGCCGCGTGGGCGACATCGTGCTGGTCAAGGTGGTGGAAACCGACAAGGCCAAGAACAAGGCCGACACCACCGCCGACAAGACCTCCACCAACGAACTGGGTGTCAGCGCCTTTTTCGGCCAGTCCAGCGCGTCCATCAATCCCATGAATCCCGCTGGGGCCTTTGGCGGTGCGGTGGGGGCCAATCCCATCCTCGGCAGCAGTTCCACCTCCAAGCATTCCGCCACCGGCGAAACCAAGCGTGAAAGCACCGTCACCACCACCATCGCCGCCCGCGTGCTGCGCGTGCTGCCCGGCGGCCTGATGGAAGTGGAAGGCGCCCGCGAAACCCGCGTCAACGACGAGACGCAGTACATCGTGGTCAGCGGTCTGGTGCGCGCCCGCGACGTGGCCTCGGACAACTCCGTGACCTCATCGCAAATGGCCAACGCCCGCATCGAGTACTACGGAAAGGGCACCCTGGCGGACAAGCAGAAGCCGGGGTGGTTCACCCGTCTTATGGACAACGTCTGGCCTTTCTAGTGCGAACGCGGCGATTCCGCCCGCATGCATCGTCAAACATCGCCGCCGCCGGGGTCGAGTACCAAAGAGTACACTCCCCCGGCGGCGGCTCCGTTTTCCTTGCCTGCGAACGGACTTGCCGCGTTCGCGCTACGCGACGCGTGTGAGGACTGAAGACGCACACACCTTCGTCGTCGGCCCCACTTTCCTTGCCTGCGGGCCAGCCTGGCGCATTTCCTGTGCGTTGCCAGGCACGGCGATTCCGCCCGCATGCATCGTCAAACATCGCCGCCGCCGGGGTCGAGTACCAAAGAGTACACTCCCTGGGCGGCGGCTCCGTTTTCCTCGCCTGCGAACGGACTTGCCGCGTTCGCGCTATGCGACGCGTGTGAGGACTGAAGACGCACACACCTTCGTCGTCGGCCCCGCTTTCCTTGCCTGCGGGCGGAATCGCCGCCTTCGCACTGGCACGGTGTTGGCAATAGCCATGGGCAGCGCCGGAATACCGTCGGATACCCGTCGGTGCCGCGCCCTGCGGAATGCCTGTTTCTTGACCGTCAGCAATCCGCGCGCCCCATCCCTTCGCGCACGTCCGGCCCATGTCCGGCGCGCATTCGGGGGGGGGCCGCGTAACGGGCTGCCCCGTGCAGCCGGATTTTCGGAGAAATGCCATGTCGCCCAGTCTTCGTTTCCTCACTGCCCGTCTTCTGGTTGTTCCGCTGCTTGCGGCGCTGTGGCTGCTGGCCCTGCCGGGCGGCGCCGGAGCCGTGCGCATCAAGGACATCGCCAGCTTCGGCGGCGTGCGTGACAACCAACTCGTGGGCTACGGCCTGGTGGTGGGCCTGGGCGGCACGGGCGACAAGAAGGATTCCACCTTCACCATGAGTTCCATGGTCAACATGCTGGAACGCATGGGCGTGGCCGTGGACCAGACCAAGATGAAGCCCAAGAACGTGGCCGCCGTCATGGTCACCACCCGCATGCCCGTTTCCGCCAAGCCCGGCACCCGTCTGGACGTCACCGTGTCGTCCATGGGCGACGCCACCAGCCTTCAGGGCGGCGTGCTGCTGATCACCCCGCTGAAGGGCGTGGACGGCAAGGTGTACAGCCTGGCGCAGGGGCCGCTGGCCCTGGGCGGCTTTTCCGTCGAAGGGCAGGCCGCCCGTGCCCAGAAGAACGTGACCACCGTGGGCACCATTCCCGGCGGGGCCATCGTGGAGCGGGGCATTCCCTTCCAGTTCAACAGCCAGGATACGCTGACCCTGCACATGTCCAGCGCCGATTTTTCCACCACCATGCAGGTGGTGGAACGGCTGAACCGGGTCATGGGCGGCAGCTACGCCAAGGCCCAGGATGCCTCCACCGTGGCCCTGGACGTGCCGCCCGCCTACCGGGGCAACCTGGTGCCGCTGATGGCCTCCATCGAAAACATCGAGGTCACCCCCGATTCCCCGGCCAAGGTGGTGGTGGACGAGAAGACCGGCACCGTGGTGCTGGGGCGCGACGTGCGCATCTCTCGCGTGGCCGTGGCCCACGGCAGTTTGCAGGTCACCGTGCAGGAAGGCATGGACGTCTCGCAGCCCGGCCCGTTCAGCCAGGGACAGACCGTGGCCACCCCGCGCACCGACATCAACGTGCGTGAGGAAAACCGCCGTCTGATGCTCATGGAAGGCGCCACCTTGCAGGAACTGGTGGATGGCCTGAACGCCATCGGCGCTACCCCGCGCGATCTTGTTTCGATCCTGCGGGCCATGAAGACGGCGGGGGCTTTGCATGCCGACCTCGAAGTCATCTAGCTGCGGCACAAGGGCCTTTTTGCCTCTGCCGTCGTCAGAACGCTTTTTTGTTCCGGTCGGGTATCACAAAAGTACGCTCCCTCCACAAAAAGAGCGTTCTTCCTCGGCAGAGACAAAAAATCCTCTTGTGCCGGAGTCTCGCGTCGCCAATCGGATTGCCCGGTTGCAGAGGCATGAGGTTCCAGTTCAGCCGGAAGGACAGCAACCATGACCGCTCCCGTCGATCCCAAACTCGCCACCGCCGCCTCGGCCCAGCACGAGCTTACCCAGCGCAAGCTCGAGATGGATGCCCTGCGCAAGCGCCTGCGCACCGATCCGTCAAAGGAACAGAAGCTGCGCGAGGCGTGCGAGGGGTTCGAATCCATCTTCGTGCAGAAGATGTGGGAGCAGATGCGCGCCACCCTGCCCAAGGAAGGCTACCTGCACAGCAAGGAAGAAGAATTCTGGCAGTCCATGTTCGATCAGGAGCTTGCCAAAAAGATGACCTCCGCCGGGGGCATCGGGCTGGCCGACATGATCTACGAGCAGCTTTCCACCAAGCTTACCGACGCCAGCCGCACCACCGCGCCCAGTTCGGTACGTGAACCGGTGGCGGTGAAGCCGGTGTCGCTGGTGCCGCGCATGATCACGCCCGCGTCCGAAGGGGCGCACGGGGTCAGCGGGACAGGCGGGATAGGCGGGGCAGGCGGGGCCAGGGCCGATGCCGCGTCGTCCATGTACGAACCCGCCAGCCCCGAAGCACAGGTGGCGACGGATGCCCAGGCGCCGGGCGCGACCGGGACGGAAGCGAAGGCCGGTGCGGAAGGTCAGGCCGGGCATGCCATCGTGCGGCAGCATCTGGCCGAACTGGAACGTCAGGTCGCCGCCGCGCCCCCTGCCGGCGAGGCCAGCCAGGTGGTGGCAACCGTGGAGGTCGCACCGGCTGTGGCGGGCTCTGCGGGTGCCGCTGTCACAACCGGCGCAGCTGCCGCAACGGGCGCCGCCGCGGCCCCGTCCGCTGCGGTACCGGCTGCCGCCGCCGAATCCGGGCAGGCAGGCGCCGCTGCCTCCAAGGCCCAGCGGCGTGCCGCGCGCGGCCTGCCCGCCGCATCCGTGCCGGGCGAGAACACGCGCAAGGTGCGCAGTCCCATGCGTGATGCCCAGTTGGGTCCGCCCATCGTGCACCGCAGCGGTGCCATGAAGCGGGTGGCCTCGCCTGCGGCCACGCGCACGCTTGCCGTGCCCACGGGCGCGCCTTCGGCCGCCGAGTTGCAGGCGGGTGCCGCCGGGCAGGGTGCGCAGGGCGTGCAGACCCCCGTATCCGGCGATGGGGCAGTAGGCACGGCGTCCCCGGCATCCGGTGCGACGGCTCCGGCATCGGGCGCGGCCTCCCCGGCGGCCGCATCGTCAATTTTCCCGGCGACCCCGACCACGCCGACGACCGCGCCGACTACCGCGCCGACTACCGCGCCGATGTCCAAGGCGTCGCCCACGGGCGGCCCTGCGGTGGCCTCGGGCACGCCGGGTTCCATGGTCTGGCCGCATGAGGGGCGCATCGCCTCCGGCTTCGGCTGGCGCAACGACCCCATCACCGGCGAGCGGGCCTGGCATCCGGGCGTGGACATTGCCGTGACAGAGGGCGACCCGGTGCGCGCGGCATGGGACGGCAAGGTGGTCTTTGCCGGTGAGCGGGCCGACTACGGCAGGCTGGTGGTGCTGGAACACCCCGGCGGCTGGCGCAGTTTTTACGGCCATAACGGCAGCCTGGACGTGCGCGAGGGCGACGTGGTTCGGGCGGGCACGGAAATTGCCAAGGCAGGGGGGACGGGCCGCGTTGCCGGGCCGCATCTTCACTTCGAGGTGCGCCAGGGCGAGCTGGCGGTGAATCCGGAATACGCGGCGCGCAGCCTCGCTTCCGGGGGTGTCGCGGCACAACGGACCCGTACCGGAGGATAACCAGATGTACGATCAGATACGCGGCAATCTTGTCCGGCAGACCAAGGGGCTCGAGGTTCTGGCGCTGCTGCTCGAGGAAGAGTTTGCCCACCTGCGCGGGCGCTCGCCCGAGGCCGTGAGCGCCGTGGAGTTCTCCATCCACGAACTGATGCGCCAACTGGCCTGCGAACGCGTGGACCTGAAGGCGGTCATGCAGCGTACCCGGCTTTCGGAATACGCGGACATGCTGCCAGAGGAACAGGGCGAGGAAGTGCGCGCCCTCATCGCGCGCATCGACGCCCAGGAACAGCACTGCGCCCGCCAGGCGTCGCTGAACGCGGACCTGGCCCTGGCCCTGCTGGACCAGAGCCAGGAACTGCTGGACTTCCTGCATCGCCGCCTGGCTCCGCCCAGGCAGGAGACCTATGGCCGCAAGGGTGGCATGACCACCACGCGCTCAGAGGCCGCGCTTATCCGCGGGAGGCTGTAAATGGCCGGGATCACCTCGCTGCTCAACATGGGGCAGCTTTCGCTGCTGGCGAACCAGACTGCCATCCAGACCACGGGCAACAACATCGCCAACGTGAATACCGTAGGGTATTCGCGTCAGGCGGTGCGCTTCGAGGAATATCCCGCCCTCGACGGCTTTCCGGGGCAGATAGGCAATGGTGCGTACGCGGCAGAGGTGTACCGCTATTTCAATGGCTTCGTGGAAAAGTCGTACCTCGACAAGGCTTCGCAGCAGTCGCGCTGGGACGCGCAGTACGAAATGCTGCAAAGCGTGGAAAGCCTGTTCAACGAGTCGACCACCCCCGGCATCAACTCCGCCATGTCGCAGTTCTTTGCCGACTGGCAGGCCCTTTCGCAGCGGCCCGACGACAAGGCCAGCCGCGACGCGCTGCTTTCGCATTCCGACAACATGGTCAAGCTGCTCCAGAATGCCGAGTCCAACCTGCGCGTCATGCAGCAGCAGATGGACCAGTACCTGAAGCAGGAGGTTGACGAGGCCAACAGCCTGATCAAGCAGATCGCGGAGCTGAACCGGCAGATCGAAATGCACGACGAGCCGGGCAAGAACAACGCCAACACGCTCATCGACAACCGCAACCTGCTGGTGCGCGAACTGTCGCAGAAGCTCGACGTCGATGTCGTGGACAACGGCAGCGGCAGGTTCACGGTGGTCACCAAGGCCGGTCACACCCTGGTGGACGGGGTGAACGCCTTCTCGCTGGACTACCAGGGGCCGCAGTCGCAGCAGTCGCTGGTGCCCGGTTCGGATTTTGACGGCGAGATCCACTTCGACGGTTCGGACGAGTACGAATACACCCTCGACGTGGTGCAATCCGGCGCGGTGGCCAGCGGCGCGGGCGCGGCCATGTTCCGCGCCTCGCTGGACGGCGGCAAGACCTGGCTCAAGGACGAGAACGGCAATGACCGGTTGTTCGCCGCCCGTCCTGAAGACCAGAAGGTCAAGGTGCAGGGGCTGGACATCTATTTCAGCGGTGCCACCCAGGACCTTGAGGCGGGCGACCGCTTTACCGTCACCCCCAAAAGCGGCGTGTACTGGGTGACGCCCACCACCTCGCCCCTGAACATCTCGCCCCAGACCATGGCCGACGGTACCGACAATCCCCGGCGCATCACCGGCGGGACCATCGGCGGGTTCATGATCTTTCGCGATACGCAGGTGGGCCGCTACGTGGATCGCGTGAACGCCCTGTCGGAATCGCTGATCTGGGAAGTGAACCGCCTGCACAGCCAGGGCGCGGGGCTCGAGAACATGTCGGTCATGAGCGGCACCTACGGCGTGGCCGATCCGTCCATCGCCCTGGGGTCGGACAGTTCGGGGCTTGCCTGGTTGGACAAGCTGGAGGCGGGCAACTTCAGCATGTACGTCTATGATGCCGCCAGCGGCACGTATCTTTCCAACGCCTCCGGCCCGCTGGACTTCGACACCGCCACCCCGGGCATCCAGAACTTCGACCCTGCCGTGCATTCGCTGAACGACGTGCGCGATGCGCTGAACAACACCTTCGGCACCTACGTCACCGCAGACATCGTGGACAACAAGCTGGTCGTGCGCAGCAACGACGGCTACGAGTTCGGCGTGGGGGCGGATTCCGCCGGTCTGCTGGCGGGCCTTGGGCTGAACACCTATTTTCAGGGGTCGGACGCGTCCACCATCGCCGTGCGACCGGACGTGCGCAGCGACACCAATTTCATCAATGCCGGCAAGGTCAACGGCGGCAACGAGGCCAACGAGGGCGACAACGACACCGCCACGGCCATCGCCGGGCTGGCCACCAAGGAAGTGACAATCGCCACCACCTTCGAGCGGGCCAGCTCGCAGACCCTGTCGGAATACTACAGTGCCATCGTGGCCACCGTGGGCGCGGATACCGCCTCCACCAAGTTCAATGCGGCCTACACCGCAACCCTGGCCAAGGACCTGGACGAACGCCAGAGCGCATCGGCCGGGGTGAACCTGGACGAAGAGATGGCCAGTCTCGTCAAGTTCCAGCACGCCTACAAGGCGGCGGCCAAGCTGGTGACCACGGCGGACCAGATGATGCAGACGCTGCTGGGCCTCAAGCAGTAGCGACGGAAGGAGTCTCCCATGGCAGGACGTGTTTCGCAGCGGACCATGTTCGACAATTACATCTCGAACATGAACTATGCGCTGTCCAACCTCATGGAATCGAACATGCAGTCGGCCAGCCAGAAGCAGGTCAACCGCCCGTCCGACGATCCCGTGGGCATGGCCCGCATCCTGAACTACCGCGCCTCGCTGGCCACCAACGAGCAGTACCAGAAGAACGTGGGCCAGGCCGAAAGCTGGCTGAGCCTTGCGGACAAGACGCTGACCCAGGTCAGCACGGTGCTCACCCGCATCAAGGCGCTGGCGGAACAGGCGGCCACCGGTACGGTGAGCCCCGAGAACCGCAAGGAAATCAGCTACGAAATGCGCGAGCTGTACGGGCAGCTCATCAACCTTGCCAATACCGAGAACGAAGGCCGCCACATCTTCGCCGGGCACAAGATCGAGGACGCCGCCTACGTGGCGGGGCTTGCCGTCACCGCCAACGACCCGGCACTGTCGAACACCACGTTCACGGTGGAGGGCGGGGCCAGCAACACCATGGTGTTCCAGTTCCTGGAAAGCGGCACCATCGGTACCGACGCGCTGGACTACCGCTACTCCGAGGACGGCGGAACCACCTGGAAGACCGGCACCCTGGCCGCCAACGCCGCGCCGGTGATGCTGGGCGGGGCGCGCCTGACCATGTCGCCGGGGGCCACGGTGACTGCCGTGGATACCGCCAACGAGCACGAGACGGACAACGGCACCTGGCTGTACATTCGGCCGACAGCCATCTACAAGGGCGACGACATGAACTCTTCCGGCCTCACGGCCGAGAGGTACGGCGCCAACGACATCGCGGCCACGGCCGACGGTTCGTTCTCGCGCGACGTCATGGTGCGCATCGACCAGTCGGGCACGCTTTCCGGGGCCATCAGCTATTCGTACAGCATGGACGGCGGCTCCAGTTGGGTGCCCGCCACCGCTTCCGGCACGGGCGGCCCCGTGTCGCTGCTGGTGCCCGGCGGCTTCCTGACGCTGGCCTCCAACGGGGGCAACGCGCTGACGGCGGGCGACCAGTTCGTCATCAGGCCGCACCGCGCCTCTCTGGAGTACGAGATTTCGCCCGGCGAATACATGTCGGTGAACAACGTGGGCAAGGACATCTTCGGCGGCATGTTCCAGGCGCCGGGGCAGGCCAGTCCCACGGCGGTGTACGACGGCGACGGGCGCAACATGTTCGAGGTGGTGGGCAGGCTGATCGCCTACACCGAAACCAACAGCCAGACCGGCATCCAGGAGGCGCTGGACGAGTTGGGCACCGCCTCCAAGGTCATCCTGACGGCGGCGGCGCGCGTGGGCGGCAAGGAAAACCGGCTCGACGTGGTGCAGGGCATCCTGGAGTCGCAGGAAGACGACCAGACCATGCGCATGAGCAGCATAGAGGACGTGGACGTGGCCAAGCTGATGACGAAACTCGCGCAGCAGCAGTTGACCTACAACAGCGTGCTCAAGTCGTCCTCCATGATCATGCAGATGAATCTCACGAACTTCCTGTAAGGGCCGGGCCACATGCTCATACTTACACGCCGGCCGGGCGAAAGCCTGTACCTTGGCGACAACATTCGCATCACCATCCTTGGCATGCAGGGAAAGCAGGTCAAGATCGGGCTCGACGTACCCGGCGACATGGTCGTGTATCGAGAGGAAGTCTACCGGCGCGTCATGGAGGAAAACCGCATGGCGCTCGAAACCAGCAACGCTGACCTGCTCGCGGCGACACAGATATGGCACGACAGAACGAAAGAGTGATCCAGACCCGGCTTGGCCGCCAGAATGTGGCGCTGGACAAGGTGCTGTATTTTCCCCGGGGCCTCATGGGCTTCGAGGACAAGCACGAGTTCACGCTGCTGCAACTGCGCGAGGGTGCGCCCTTCCTGATCCTGCAAAGCATGGACGACCCGCGTCTGGGCTTGCTGGTGGGTGACCCGTACAGCTTCATCGAGGACTACCCCATCCGCATCGGCGATGCGGAGCAGAAACTCTTGCGGCTGCGCACCATCCGGCAGGTGGCGGTGCTGGTCACCGTGTCCATTCCGCCGGGGCGGCCCGAAAAGACGGCGCTGAACCTTACCGGCCCCATCCTGATCAACCACGAGGCCCGGCTGGGCCTGCAAGTGCCCCAGACCGACGGGCGCTTTCCCTCGCAGTACTACCTGCACGAGCAGGGCGGCTGCCCCACGGCGGGGCAGGCGCCGGAATCCGCCGGGACCGGGAACGGTGAGGAGCCGGAACCTGGCGGCGCGGCGGACGGCGGGGCGTAGGCCCGGCAGGTTCGAACCTCCGTACGGAAACAATGCATGCGAAAGGGCGGCCCCCATCAGGGGCCGCCCTTTCGCATGGCGACGAAAACACGGCAGGCACGAGTGGCACGGCAGGCTCCCGAAATGCCCGCGTGGCCGGTGGAGGAGGGGGTGCGTTCAGTCGCCCCGGCGGGCACGTTCCCCGGCCACCAGGCCGGAAAGCCCCATCTTGCGGATGCGGTAGCCCATCTGGCGGGGGGTGATGCCCAGTGCCGCGGCGGCGCGGTGCTGCACCCAGCCGTTGCGGCGCAGGGCGGCGATGATCTCGTTGCGCTCGATGTCGCGCAGGGTGGTGGGGTGCGCATCGTCGTGCGGGAGGGGGGCGCCGTGACCAGCGTGCGCATCATACGGTGCCGGACCGGCGTGGCCGGTGTCCGGATGGCCGTGGGCCATGGCGGGGCCGCCCGACATACCCCCCGACATACCCCCCGACAGGCCACCGGGCATGCCACCGGAGAGGGACGCATGCTGGGCCGGGTGTGCCGGTTGCGCGGGCTGCGCCGGGTAGGACCAGTCGGGCTGGGCGTTTTCCGAGGCGGAATGCTCCAGCAGCGGCTCCAGGAAGCGCCGGTCGATCTGGCCGGATTCGGACAGGATGGCCAGGCGTTCGATGAGGTTTTCCATCTCGCGCACGTTGCCGGGCCATTCGTGGCGGCGCAGCAGGTCCAGCGCGTCCGGGGCCAGGGTAATCACCCGGCGGTAGTCGCGCGCGGCCTTGGCCAGAAAATGGTTGAGCAGGCGTTCCACGTCGTCGGGCCGTTCGCGCAGGGCGGGCACCCGGATGGGGAACACGCACAATCGGTAGTACAGGTCCTGGCGAAAGCGCCCCTGTTCGGACAGCAGGGCCAGGTCGCGGTTGGTGGCAGCCACGATGCGCACGTCCACGCGGTGGGTCAGGTTGCTGCCCAGGCGCTCGAATTCGCGGTCCTGGATCACCCGCAGCAGCTTGGCCTGGATGGCGGGCGGCAGTTCGCCGATTTCGTCGAGAAAGATGGTGCCCCTGTGGGCTTCCTCGAAGCGCCCCGCGCGGACGTTGGCGGCCCCGGTAAACGCTCCCTTCTCGTGGCCGAACAGCTCCGCCTCCAGCAGCGTTTCCGGAATGGAGGCACAGTTCACCTTCACGAAGGGGTGCACCATGCGGTCGGAAAGGTTGTGCAACAGCCGCGCGATGAGCGTCTTGCCCACGCCCGATTCGCCCAGCAGCAGCACCGTGGCCTTGGTGGGGGCCACGCGCTCTATCTGGCGCTGCACGTCGAGCATGACCGCGCTGCGGCCCACGATGTAATCGCCCCGCTCGTCCAGTACCTGGGTGCGCAGCTTGACGTTTTCGCGGCGCAGGGTGGCCACCCGCTCGTTGAGCTGCTCGTTCAGGCTCAGGAACTGGGCCACCAGGGTGGCCACGATGCCCAGGAATTCCACGTCCTCGGAGGTGGAGACCTCGTCGCTGAACAGACGGTCCACGTTCAGCACGCCGATGGGGGTGCCCTGCTTCAGGATGGGCACGCCGAGGAAGGATATCTTGCCCTTTTCCACCTTGCGCGCGCCGGTGCGGTCGAGAAACAGCGGGTCGGTGCGCACGTCGCGCACGATGTACGGGCGGGCGGTCTGGAAGATGGTGCCCGTCACCCCTTCGTCCAGGCGGTATACGCCCCGTCCGCGTTCCGCCGGGGTAAGCCCGTGCGAGGCGGCAATGACCAGCTGCCCCGTTTCGCGGTCGGGCAGGGTGATGGTGGCGCGCTTCATGGAAAGGGTTTCCGAAAGCACGCGCAGAACCTCTTCGAGGGCCTGTTCGAGGTCCAGGGCCCGGTCGAAGACCTGGCTGATGGCGTAGAGGGCCTTGAGTTTCAGGCTTTGCAACGTGCACGGCATGCCGGATGCGTTGCAAGGATGGTTCCGCAGTGATCGTGCGCCCAAGGATGGAAAATCAGAAAACGATTTCAGATTGTTGCGTTGACCTTGCGGTGGGTGGAGCAGAATGTGTCGCAGGCTGTTTTGACAATTATCGAAAAAAACAAGCGCCGGGAATGACATTTTTGAAAAAGGACATTTCCGGCGCTTCATTGTGCGGGGTTCGGTGCTGTCGGTCGGTCAGGGGCGACACCGCAGGCGTCAGGCATGAGCCCCGCCGCCGGGGGCGTTGGCAATGCGTGGAGCCGCCGGGGGCGTCAGCAATGCGTGAAGCCGCCGCAGGCGTCAGGCCTCGAAGCGCGAGGCGTCGTCGTCAACACCGGGGCCGGTGGCTGCGGCCCCGGCGCGCGTGGCGTTCCGGTTATCCGCCATGCCTTGGGGGTTCGCCACGCCCCCTTCCGTCCACTGAGCGGGAGCGGCGGAGGCGGCGGGTGCCGGGGACGGGGAGAGCGCGGGCAGCCCTTCGATGCCGCGCACGTGCACGTCCATCTGCGGGAAGGATATCTCGATGGCGTTCTCGCGGAACAGGCGGTCGATGGTCCGGCGCAGGTCGGATGCCGTGGATACGCCGTGGTTCAGGTCGTCCACCCATACCCGCAGCACGAAGTCGAGGCTGCTGGGGCCGAAGTCCTGGAACAGCACGTTGGGCGCGGGGTCGCGCATCACGCGGGGGTGCTCGTCCGCCGCCAGCATGAGCAGTTCGGTCACCTTGTCGATGTCCGAGCCGTAGGCCACGCCGATGGTTATGTCGCGGCGCATGCGCATGCTGTTGCGGGTCCAGTTGGTGAGCCGGTTGGACACGAACTCCGCGTTGGGCACGAAGATCACGGCGTTGTCGAAGGTTTCGACGGTGGTCGAGCGGATGCTGATCTTGCGTACCGTGCCCCACGTCTCGCCGATCTGGATGATGTCACCCTCCAGCAGCGAGCGGCCGAAAATGAGGATGAGCCCGCTGAAGAAGTTGTTGAAGATGGTCTGCAACCCGAAGCCCAGCCCCACGCTGAGGCCACCGGCGATGACCGTGAGGCTGGTCAGGCTGACCCCCAGGGCATTCAGCACCACCAGGCCGAACAGTGCCCACAGGGCATAGGTCAGCCCGGTCTGCAACGGCGGGATCACCCCGCGCTCGACGCGGGGCAGGCGGGCGGGCAGGTTTTCCAGAAACGACGTACCCACGGCGATGGCCGAGCGGGTGAGGTAGAACAGCAGCACCAGGCCCAGCACCCGCAGCGAGTTGAACGACGCGGAGCCCACGTTGACGTTCAGTTCCAGCGCTTGGCGCATCATGTACGGCCCGCCGGGGAAGGCGGACATCCACGGCAGCAGGGTGGCGGCGGCCACCACCCACATGGCGGGCGCGCCAAGGCCCAGCACCAGGCCGCGCAACAGGGCGCGCATGCCCTTGTCCGGCAGGCGTTCCGCCAGCAGGGTCACGAAGGCAACCAGCACCGCGCCCAGTTGCAGGGCCACCGCCACGGCCAGCCCCACCAGAAAGAACGGAATGGCCAGCCGCGCCCAGCCGAAAACCGCCGCCAGCAGCGATACGACGCACAGGGCGGGCTCGCAGGCCAGCAACACCCTTTCCAGCAGGGGCAGCACGCGGGGCCTGCCGCGCCGGGCGCGCACGGCCAGCACCGCCACCATGCACAGGGCCCACGCCGGGGCCAGCAGTACGGCGGGCGGGTTCAGGAACAGCAGCAGCACCCCGGTGGCCGCCGGGGCGAACAACAGCGACAGGGGCGAGCGTTGCGGCAACCCGGCAAGGCCGGTGGCGCGCAGGCTCCAGACCAGGGTCAGTTCACCCCACAGCAGCATGAGGTGCGCGGGCACCACCACGGCCCGGTACACCTCGCCTCCGCGCGTCCACGAGGCAGAGTGCAGGGCGATGCCCACGGCGATCCACGGCCAACTGCGGGCGGCCACGTTGCGACAGCTTTCGGCCCAGCCGCCGGGCAGTTGGCAGCCGCGACGCAGGGTCAGCCGGCCCAGCAGGAACAGGGGCACGGCCAGGAAGGCGAAGCGCAGCAACAGCGCCCCCCAGTCACGGGGACTCTGCGGAAATTCCGTGGTCAGGCGGACTTCTGCCGTGTCCGACCAGGCGGACAGGTTGGCGGGCAGCGACTGCCACACCGAAAGATCCATCAGCGAACTGGAGGCCACCAGGTAGTAGGTGCGCCACAGCGCGGGCAGTTGCTCGTCGATCTGCTCCAGCGCCTGGGCCAGCTTGGCGCCCAACGCGTGCCCGGGGTCCAGGGCGCGGGCAAGGCGGGTGCGCAGGACCGTGAGGTTCTTGCGGCCCTCGGTGAGCTTGGCAAGGTATTCGGACAGATCCTTGGACAGCGCGCTGGACCGTTCCGTGGCCAGATGCTCGGACAATTCCTTGTCCAGCGCGTTGAAGTCGTCCAGACGCTGGCGCACGGCGGCATCGGTGGCCTCCATGGGGGCCAGTCGGCCTTGCAGGGTGCGCTGCACGCCCGCCAACTGGCGGCGGATGGCGGCCATTTCGCTGGGGTGGTTGCGGCTCAGCTGGTACAGCGCGAACAGGCGCTGGTAGTCGCGCTGCACGGCGGCTACCTGCGTATCAAGCGCCTTGGCCATGTCCGGCAGCGCCTTGCGCAGCCGGTCGGTTTCCTCCACCAGCGCGGTCAGTTCCTGGCCGCGCGTCTGCCAGATGAGGTCCATGGACTGTTGCCCGTCCGGTGCGTCGTCCTGTGCTTCTCGCGGCATGTCGCCCGCCAGAAGGGGCGCGGCGTCGGCGGCCAGCGCCGTGCCCGGGGCGATCAGGCCGGGGCACGCCGGGGCGAACCCGGCAAGCAGGGTCATGCCCAGTAGGGCCAGCAGGACGACCAGGCTGCGGGGGGAACGGAACGGAAGGCGTATGGAGGGGTGAAGCATGGTGGTCTGCATCCTGTGGAGTTGCTGTTCGCGGTGCCCGGTGCGGGGCAGGCATGAACCGGCATGAACCGGCGTGAACCGGCATGAACCGGACTTCACCCTATACGCCGCCCCGGCCCGTTGTTCAACGTGCGGATGGGGACCCGCCTCCGCGTGGGCTGATTTTTCGCCGGAACCGCTTGCCCGGTTAGGGAATTTGGGCAAGAATGCAAGCATTCACGTCTACCATCGTCCCTTTGGGCACGGGGCTGGCACGCCCTGCGCGCACCACGTGCCCGTCCCGAGCGGAAGGACCGCTTTGTTCCCGCCCGCCCGGCATGGCCGGAAGAATGGCGTGGGGCCATGGTTGGCGAACCCAGGAGGAAACCGGCATGACCCCGGCTTTGCCGCCCGCCGCGCTGGTGCCCGTGCCCGACCCCATACCGGGGCCGTGGGGGTGGTTTCAGGCGCTTCTGCTGCTCACCTTCGTGGTGCACCTGCTGTTCATGAACGTGGTGCTGGGCACGGCGGTGATCACCCTGTTCCGCTCGCTGCGCACGCCGTTTGCGCCCAATGACCAGATCAACACCGACATTCGCGAGACGGCGGCCTGGGTGCCGCGCGCCATGGCCCTGGCCGTGAACTTCGGGGTGCCGCCGCTGTTGTTCCTGCAGGTGCTGTACGGGCAGTTCGTCTATCCCAGCTCCATCCTGATGGCCACGTGGTGGCTGGGGATCGTGGGCTTCGTGATGATGGCCTACTACGGCTTCTACCTGTATGGCCTTGGGCACGCCGTGCTCGGCCCGCGCCGCACCCTGGTGGCGGGCATCAGCGTGGCGCTGCTGCTCGTCAACGCCTTCGTGCTCACCAACAACGCCACCCTCATGCTGGACCCGGCCCGCTGGACCGGGTACGCCGCCTCGCCGGGGGGCACCCTGCTGAACTGGGGCGAACCGTCGCTGGTGCCGCGCTACCTGCACATGGTTGTGGGCGCGGTGGCCGTGGGCGGGCTGTTCGTGGCCGGACGCGCGCAACTGCTGCTGCGGGCGGGCGGACCGGTGGCCTCCGGTCCGCAGGGGCCGCAGGACTGGGAACTGCGCATCACCGAGGGCCTCAAGTGGTTCACCCACGCCACCTACGCCCAGTTCGTGCTGGGCACGTGGTTTCTGCTCAGCCTGCCCGGCCCCATGACGCGCCTGTTCATGGGCGGGCACGGGCTGGCCACCGGCGCCTTCGTGCTGGGGCTGGCGGGCACGGTGCTGGCCCTTGTGGCCGCCCGGCAGCGCCGGGTATGGCTGGCCACCGGCGCCACCGTGGGCGTCATATTCCTGATGGCGGCCATGCGCGCCGTGCTGCGCGACGCCTGGCTGGCCCCGCACCTGGACGCGTCCATGGAAGCGGCGGCAGCAGCGGCGGCGATCCCTGTCGTGCCACCGATAGCCGGGCAGGACGGCGCGGCGGCATTGTTCGTGGTGTCGCTGGTGGCGGGCATCGCCGCCGTATGGTGGCTGGTGGTCATCGCCCGTCGCAGCGGGAAGGAGGCGTAGCCCATGCAGTACCCGGTCTGGCAACTGCCGGTGAACGGCGGCCTGCTCATCGCGCTGATTTCGGTCATCCACGTGTTCGTGGCCCAGTTCGCCGTGGGGGGCGGGTTCTTTCTGGTCATGGCCGAGCGCAAGGGCCACGCGGAAGGCAACAACGAGATATTGCAGTGGGTGAAGCGGCACAGCCGGTTCTTCGTGCTGCTCAGCATGGTTTTCGGCGGGGTGACCGGCGTGGGCATCTGGCTGATCATCTCGCTGGTCAGCCCGGCGGCCACCTCGCAACTGGTGCACCTGTTCCTGTACGGCTGGGCCACGGAATGGGTGTTCTTTCTGGGCGAGATAGTGGCGCTGCTGGTGTACTATTACACCTTCCAGCGCTGCCTGTCCGGCCGCATGAACAAGAAGGACCACATGACGGCGGGCTGGCTGTACGCGCTGTTCGCCTTCCTGTCGCTGTTCATGATCAACGGCATCATCGGGTTCATGCTCACCCCCGGCGAGTGGCTGCGCACCGGCAACTTCTGGGACGGGTTCTTCAACCCCACCTTCTGGCCCGCGCTGGTGTTCCGCTTTGCCTTGTGCCTGCTGCTGGCGGGGCTCTTCGCCATGGTCACGGCGCTGCGCATACCCCACCCGGCAACGCGCGAGGCCATGGTCCGCTGGTCGGCCAAATGGGTGTGCCTGCCGTTCATCGGGCTGCTGCTGGGCGCGGCATGGTATTTCACCGCGCTTCCCCCTGACCAGCAGGCCATGATCCTGCGCCGTACCGATGACATTCGCCCCTTCGCCCTGGCCTGGCCGGTGGTCACGCCGCTGCTGTTCCTGGGCGGGCTGGCCTTTTTCGTGAAGGCAAGCGGCAGGGCGCGGGCCGTGCTGGCGGGCGTGGTGCTGCTGCTGGGCCTTGCCCAGGTGGGGGCCTTCGAGTGGGTGCGCGAGACGGGGCGCCGTCCGTGGGTCATCCACGGGTACATGTATTCCAACGGGATACGCGCGGCGGACGTGGAGCGCATGCAGCGCGACGGTGCGCTGTCGCTTACCGCCTGGGCGGGCACGCGCGAGGTGACCGACGCCAACCGGTTGGACGTGGGCCGTTTCTTGTGGGCGCAACAGTGTTCCAGCTGCCACGGCATGGGCAACCCCATGCTGGACATGGTGCCGCGCGCGGCCAGACGCGGCGTGGCGGGCATGGAGGCGCAACTGGCCGGGCAGGGCAAACTGCTGCCCTACATGCCGCCCTTCTGCGGCACCCCGGCGGAGCGCAACGCGCTGGCTGTGTACATTGCCCATGAAGTGGATATTCGTTTGGCGCGCTAAGCCGCCCGGACCTGTATTTGTGAGCTTTCGGCAGCAACGACGCAGGGAGATGCGACGATGAACAAGACCGACAACCGCCTGACCGAAAACCTGTTCCGCGTGTGGCTGATCGTGGTGGCCGTGTTCGCGGTGGGCTTTCTGGGCGCGCAACTGTTCGCGCCGTCCATGCGGCCCGCCGTCAAGCAGGCAGGGACTGCCCAGACTGCTTCGGGCCAACCTGTTTCGGGCCAGACGGGCACGGCTTCACGCGTTGAGGGCGGCACCGGCTACGGGCAACTGGTCACCGACGTGCCCCCGTTCGACCCCGGCAAGGACGGGCACGTGCTGGTGGCGTGGAGCAGGCAGGGCATGCAGCACGTCACCGACGCGGAACCGGCATGGACCCTGCTGCCCCCCGGCTCCACCCTGCGGGCGCAACTGGTGCATCGCGGCCCCGGTCCGCAGGCCGTGACCGAGGGCGCCACCCTGACCTGGCGGCTGGATGGCGAGGCACCCCCCCCGGCAGCGCAGCCCGCCGCCGTGGCCGATTCCTCGCTCTCCCCTGCCGGGCAGGCCGCCACCACTCCGGTCACGAAACCGGCGGAAGGCACGCGGGGCAAGGCGCAGCAGCTTTCCGGCGAACTGAAGCTGGTGGAGGGCACCACCCTGTACGAGGCCACGGGCATTCCCGTGCTGCCGTACACGGGGACCGGCGGCGGGAACGGGTTCAACCCGTACCCCACGGTGACCGTGGAGGCGCGCGACGCCTCGGGCGCGTTGCTGGCCACCACCCGCTGCGTGTTGCCGGTGTCCACCGAGATGGGCTGCCGCAACTGTCACGGCGGCGAGTGGAAGGTGGGCGGCGTGGCGGGCATTTCTCCGGCCACCGCCGCCGACGTGCTGGAAGTGCACGACCGCATCAACGGCACGGACCTGGCCAAACGGGCCAAGTCCGGCACTACCGTGGTCTGTCGCGGTTGTCATGAACCGCCAGCCAAGGCCGACGCAGCCAAGGCCGACGCGGGCAAGCCCGTGCCCCCCGCCATGTCCGCCGCCATCCACGGCTGGCATGCCGCCTACATGGCCGGGCGCGGCGCCGACGCCTGCAATGCCTGCCATCCTTCCGCGCCCGACGGGGCCACCCGCTTCTGGCGCGACTACCACGTGACCAAGGGGCTGGACTGCACCCGCTGCCACGGGGCCATGGAAGACCATGCCCTGTCCCTGCTGCGCAAGGAGCAGGAGGCGGGCAACCCCGCCGCCGAACGGCTGATGGCGGCCATCACCCCCGTGGCGGTCAAGGATGCGAAAGACATCGCCCCGCGCACCCCGTGGGTGAACCTGCCGGATTGCGCGGGCTGCCACGACTTTGCCGAAAAGCCCAGGTCGTCCACCGCCAGCGCGTTCAACAAGTGGACCGCCGATGCCGCCGGGCTGTACGCCGAACGCACCGACGACACCACCATGCTGCGCTGCCCGGCCTGCCACGGGGCGCCGCACGCGGTGTACCCGGCGCGCAACCCGCTGGGGCGCGACCGCGACAACATTCCCCCCATGCAGTACCAGCAGTACGCCCGCGCCATGGGTGCCTCCGGCAACTGCTCCGTCTGCCACGGCGAGACGCCGGAATTCTCGGTGCACCACCCCCTGGTGGAGCGCAAGGCGGTCACTGTCACCGTGCCGCAAGGGGCGAAACTGGCCAAGCCCCGCGTGCCCTTCCCGCACGAGGCGCACACCCCCACTGTGGATTGCGGCACCTGCCACCACAAGGGCTACGTGGACGGCGGCCCCATGAAGTGCGCCAGCAAGGACTGCCATGACGTGGTGGTGGACGCCCAAACCGGCACCCCCAAGGATCGGGAGAACCCGCGCTACTTCCGCAACGCCTTCCACGGCGAAGGGCCCAGCTGCAACGCCTGCCACGCCAGGCTGCTGGCGGCGGGCAAGGCCGCGGGGCCGACGGAGTGCCGGGACTGCCACAAGCTGAAGTCGTAGGGCACTGCGGTCCTTTTGTCCCCTGCCTTCGTCAGAGCGCTTTTTTATTCCGGTCGAGTACCATCGAGGGCGCGCTGCGGTCGCCATCCGTAAGGCTCGTGAACTCGCCTAACGGCTGCCGCACACTCCCTTCATAAAAAAGCGCTCTTCCTTGGCAGGGAACAAAAATCCTCGCAGTGCCGACGAGGCCCACAGCCTGACCACATCATACCCACCGGGGCGCGCGGAACACATCGCGCGCCCCGTCTGTTTCGGGCGTCCGCCCGCCCCGTCATTCTGTCAAAAAAGACATATATGGCTGATAACGTGGAAGAAAGTGGCTTCCCATATCCGTGCGATGTGGTATGCAGGGAATGCTGGGCGCCAGCTTTCGCGGGGCGGCATGTCGTTTCCGCCCGCGCCCGGTGCGCATTTTCCGCGCGCAACCCGCATCCTTCGTCAGGAGGCACACATGAAAATGAACCGGCGGGGCTTCATCAAGCTCGCTGCCACGGGTGCCGTGGCCACTGCGTTCGGGGGGTTGGGCATCAGCCTTGCCCCGGTCGCGGTACACGCGGAAGGGTTGGCCATCGACAAGGCCACCCTGACCACCTCCGTATGCTGTTACTGTGCGGTGGGCTGCGGCCTGCTGGTCTGGACCGACCCCGCGACCGGGCGCACCATCAATATCGAAGGCAACCCGGACCACCCCACCAACGAAGGCACCCTGTGCCCCAAGGGCTCGTCCATCTGGCAGACCACGGAGCAGAGCCAGCGCATCACCAAGGTGCTGTACCGCGCCCCCGGCAGCGACAAGTGGGAGGAAAAGTCGTGGGACTGGGCGCTGCCGCGTATTGCCCGCAAGATCAAGGACACCCGCGATGCGTCGTTCGAGGACGTCAACGACAAGGGCCAGCCGGTCAACCGTACCCGCGCCATCGCCTCGGTAGGGTCCGCCGCCATCGACAACGAGGAGGGCTGGCTGTTGCAGGCCATGCACCGCTCCCTCGGCCTGGTGTACCTGGAGAGCCACGCCCGCATCTGACACAGTTCCACTGTGGGGGCTCTGGCAGAGTCCTACGGACGCGGCGCGATGACGAATCACTGGATCGACCTCAAGAACAGCGACGTGTTGCTGATCATGGGCAGCAACGCGGCGGAAAACCACCCCATCTCGTTCAAGTGGGTTACCCGTGCCCAGCAGCGCGGGGCAACGCTGATCCATGTGGACCCGCGTTTCACGCGCACCTCGGCCAAGGCCGACCTGTACGCGCCCATCCGCTCGGGCACGGACCTGGTGTTCTTTGGCGGGCTGATCAGGCACATCCTGGATAACGAGCTGTATTTCAAGCAGTACGTGGTGGATTACACCAACGCCTCGTACCTTGTGGGGCCGGACTACGACTTCAAGGACGGCCTGTTCTCCGGCTTCAACCCGCAAACGGCCAGCTACGACCGCAAGAAGTGGAATTTCGTCACCGACGACAAGGGCGTGACCCTGAAGGATCCCACCCTGAAGGATCCGCGCTGTGTCCTGCAAGTGATGCGCCGCCACTATGCCCGCTACGACCTGAAGACCGTGGTGAATGTCACCGGCATGCCGGAAGACAAGGTGCTTGCGGTATGGAATTCCTTTGCCGCCACGGGCAAGCCGGACAAGGCGGGCACCATCCTCTACGCCATGGGTCAGTGCCAGCACACCGTGGGCGTGCAGAACATCCGCGCCCTGTCCATGATCCAGATGCTGCTGGGCAACATCGGCATCGCGGGCGGCGGGGTGAACGCGCTGCGCGGCGAATCCAACGTGCAGGGCACCACGGACATCGCCCTTCTGTGCGACAACCTGCCCGGCTACCTGCCCATTCCCCGGGCCATCTGGGCCGACTACGACGCCTACGTGAAGGCGGGCACCCCGGTCACGGCGGATTCGCAAAGCGCCAACTGGTGGTCCAACCTGGACAAGTACGCGGCGTCCCTGCTGAAGGCCATGTACCCCACGGCGGACCACAAGGAAGCCTACACCTGGCTGCCCAAGATCGACGACACCAAGGTGGTGGAATACTCTTGGCTGTCGCTGTTCGAGCGCATGTACAACGGCGGCTTCAAGGGAGCGTTCGTGTGGGGGCAGAACCCCTGCGCGGGCGGGGCCAACGCGGGCAAGAACCGCAAGGGCCTGACCAACCTCGACTGGATGGTGGTGGTCAACCTGTTCGAGAACGAGACCTCGCTGTTCTGGAAAGGCCCCGGCGTGAACCCCAAGGACGTCAAGACCGAGGTGTTCTTTCTGCCTGCGTGCATGA
This sequence comes from Nitratidesulfovibrio sp., assembly GCF_040373385.1. Taxonomy (NCBI): domain Bacteria; kingdom Pseudomonadati; phylum Thermodesulfobacteriota; class Desulfovibrionia; order Desulfovibrionales; family Desulfovibrionaceae; genus Nitratidesulfovibrio; species Nitratidesulfovibrio sp. The sequence continues at coordinate 159,527 of NZ_JBDXXH010000003.1, forward strand.
GCGTGGAAAAGGACGGTTCGGTGGCCAACTCCGGCCGCTGGCTGCAATGGCGCGAAAAGAGCGCGAAGTTCATGGGCGATTCCATGAGCGACGGCGACATCGTCATCCGGCTGTTCGAGGAAGTGCGCAAGCTGTACAAGGCAGAGGGCGGCAAGTACCCGGAACCCATCCTGAACCTGGATACCGCCTACCTGAAGGACGGGGCGTACGACGCCAGTGCGCTGGCCAAACGGCTCAACGGCACCTTCATGAAGGACGTGACCATCGCGGGCAAGGAATGGAAGGCGGGCCAGCAGGTGCCCGGCTTTGCCGCGTTGCAGGCCGATGGCTCCACCGCGTGCGGCTGCTGGATATTCTCCGGCTGCTATACCGAACAGGGCAACATGATGGCCCGGCACGATCGCACCCAGACCCCGGAACAGGCGGCCATCGGCCTGTTCCCCAACTGGTCGTACGCCTGGCCCGCCAACCGGCGCATCCTGTACAACCGCGCCGGGGTGGACCAGACGGGCAAGCCCTTCGACCCCAAGCGCGCGGTCATTGCCTGGAACGGCGAAAAGTGGGTGGGCGACGTGCCCGACGGCGGGTGGAAGCCCGGCGAAAAGCTGCCGTTCATCATGGTGCGCGAAGGGCGCGGGCAGTTGTATGGTCCTGGCCGCGTGGACGGCCCCCTGCCGGAACACTACGAACCCTTCGAAAGCCCGCTGGCGGGCAACCCCCTGTCGTCGCAACGGGTAAACCCCACGGCCCTGCACTTCGCGCACGAGGAAAAGGCCGTGCGCGACCCGCGCTTCCCCTACGTGTGCACCACGTACCGGGTGACCGAGCAGTGGCAGTCCGGCACCATGACCCGCAAGACCGCGTGGCTGAAGGAAATGCAGCCCGACGGCTTCTGCGAGATGAGCCGCGAACTGGCGGCGCAACTGGGCGTGAAGAACGGTGACCAGGTGGTACTGGAATCGGTGCGTGGCAAGGTGCAGGTGGTGGCCATCGTCACCCCGCGCCTGAAGCCGTTCACCGTCATGGGCGAAACCGTGCATCAGGTGGGCATTCCCTGGCAGTTCGGCTGGGGCCAGAAGAAGAACGCCACGTTCGATTCGGCCAACCTGCTGTCACCTTCGGTGGGCGATCCGAACACGGGAATCCCGGAGACGAAAGTCTTTATGGTCAACGTCCGCAAGGCACAGCCCGGAAAGCAAGGGTAGGTGAGTCATGAGCGAGAACAAGGGCAAGACCTTCTTCATCGACCAGACCCGCTGCACCGCCTGCCGGGGCTGCCAGGCCGCGTGCAAGCAGTGGAAGAAGCTGGCCGCCGACGAAACCGTGAACACCGGCAGCTACCAGAACCCGCCGGACCTCAACGGGCACACCTTCAAGCTGGTGCGCTTCAACGAGGTGGAAGTGGACGGCAAGCTGAAGTGGGTGTTCTTTCCCGAGCAGTGCCGCCACTGCCTGGAGCCGCCGTGCAAGATGATGGCGGATGCCTTCATCCCGGACGCCATCATCCAGGACGAGGCAACCGGCGCGGTGATCTACACGGAAAAGACCAAGGACCTGGACTATCAGACCATTCGCGAGGCCTGCCCCTACGACATCCCCCGCAAGGAGGAATCCACGGGCCTGCTGACCAAGTGCAACATGTGCATCGACAGGGTGCGGGCGGGCATGCTGCCTGCCTGCGTCAAGACCTGCCCCACGTTCACCATGCACTTCGGCGACCGCGACGAGATGCTGGCCATTGCCCGCGCCCGGCTGGCCGAGGTGCAGAAGACATCCCCGGCGGCCCTGCTGGCCGATTCCGATCTTGTCCGGGTGCTGTACCTGTGCGAGGTGCACCCCAGCCATTACCACCATCACATGGTGGCGGACGCGGGAAGCGGAGCACAGGGGAAATTCGCGCAGGACCGCATCGGTCCGTTCAGCCGCAGGGCGCTGCTGGCCATGCGGCCGTTGCGCATGGGGTAGGGCCGTAGCCGGGGTGGCGGTGGCATCCGGTGCTCCCGGCGAATACGGGAAAAACAGACGGGCCGCCCGCATTGCGCGGGCGGCCCTTTGCATTGTCGTGCCGAAGGGCAGTTTCTGGTGACCGCCCGGAAAGCCTGCCGGTACCTACGCCGCGTAGGCGGCAAGAAAGGCGGTGACGGCGGCCTCCACGGCGTGCTCGGCCTCTTCGTCGCTCACTTCCGTCTTCACGCAGAGCATGACCGGCATCTGCACGGTGGACTGGCACAAGGCCAGAAAATGCTCGGCGGCCACCTCGGCGTCGGGAATGCGCAGTGCCCCCAGCGCATCCGCGCGGGTCAGGTATTCCGCCAGCAGACGCCTGCCACGCAGGATGCACGTTTCGTAGAAGATGCGCCCGATCTCCGGAAAACGCGGCGCTTCGTGGTACAGCAAGCGCAGCACGGCTTGCGGATCCTTGTCGGTGATCAGGTTGATGTACCGCTTGCCCAACAGGCGCAGTACTTCGCCCAGGTCGTCGGCATGGGGGGGCAGATCGAACACGGCGGCACCGCGTACCCGCACCCGGTCTTCCATGTAGGCTTCGAACAGAGCCTCCTTGCTGTCGAAATAGGCGTACAGGGTGCCCTTGGAGCCGCCAAGCGCGCTTGCGATGCGCGACATGGACGTTCCCTGGTAGCCATGTTCGAGAAACAGCGGCCCGGCGATTTCGAGAATTTCGGACCTTCGGTCTCGTGGGGGGCGGCCTAGCGCCATATGCGTCTCCTGCCTCGGTGAGGTTTTTCGCAACATAACCCGACATTGGGGGAGTTGACAGTCACGTTTTCTAACCGTACTGTACGGTCATTAAAGTATAGGCCACGAGGCGAAGAACGCAAGTCCGAATGCGCAAGATGCCGCACTTGCGTTACATCATGCTGAAACAAATGGTTTTTTTACGAAGTGCGCGCATCGCCAGGCTGCCAAAGCCGAAAGGATCCGGCGGCGGGCGGGCCTGATGCGGGCCTGATGCGGGCGTGATGCGGGCGTGATGCGCAACGGGTACCACGCAGGCCCGGCCATGACCGGGACCGGTTTCGATCACACTCCGTGGCGGGGTGTGATGATTTTTTGGATGGACATTCCCGGCACGGCGAGCCCGCGCGGTAGCGTCGTAAGGTGGGTCAAGTCATGTGCGACACGCAGGATACCGAAACGCGCACCCGGCTGCTGCACGCGGCCAGGGTGGTCTTTGCGTCCGACGGGTTGAAGCGGGCCACCATCCGCAAGATCAGCACGCTGGCGCGGGCCAACATCGCGGCGGTGAACTACCACTTCGGCAGCAAGGAAAATCTCTACGTGGCCGTGCTGCGCGACCATCTGGAGCAGAAGCTGCGGCGCAACCCGCGCGACGCGGGCGTCAGCAGCCTCACGTCTCCGCGCGGACGCCTGCGGGCCTACGTGCGCAGCATGCTGGCCCAGTTCGCCAGCGATGGCGATGCGGTGTCCGTGCGTCTTGGCAAGCTGCTGTCGCAGGAGTTCGTGCAGTCCTCGTCGCGGTATTTCCCTACGGTCATCGAGAACTGCTGCGCCCCCGCGCACGCCATGCTGCTGGACATCGTGCGGCAGCTTCTGCCCGGCTGCGACAGCCAGACGGTGTCGCGCTGCGCCGGGAGCATCGTGGGGCAATGCGTGCTGCATGCCCACGCCAGCGAAGTCATTCGTCTCATTTCACCCGACATGGTGCTGAAGCCCAGCAACGTCGAAGCCATGGCGGATTTCATCGTCGAGTTTTCCCTGGGCGGCATCGAGCGTCTTGCCCTTGGCCTGCCCGGTCACGCCCCCTCCCCCAAGTGGGAGCAACATCCAGAAGTTTGATGAAAGGTTCAGGAAAATCAATGAGCAACACAATGAGACACGCACTCATCGCCCTGTTTGCCGTGCTTGCGACGGCGCTTGCCGGTTGCGGCCAGGACAAGCCCGCCGCAGGCCCCGCCCCGGAACCGGAAGCCACGGTGATCACCATCCGCCCCCGCCCGGTGACGTTATCCACCATTCTGCCGGGGCGCACTGCGGCCCTGCTGGTTTCCGAAGTCCGCCCGCAGGTCGGCGGCATCATTCAGAAGCGCCTGTTCCGTGAAGGGGCGGACGTGAAGGAAGGCGAGGTGCTCTACCAGATCGACCCCGCCACCTATCAGGCCGCGTACGATAGCGCCAAGGCCGCGCTGGCCAAGGCCGAGGCCGCCGTGGAACCCGCCCGGCTCAAGGCCGAACGCTATGCGGACCTGGTGACGACCAACGGCGTGAGCCGCCAGGACAATGACGACGCCCAGGCCGCGTACAAGCAGTACGTGGCCGAGGTGGCATCGGCCAGGGCCGCGCTGGAAACCGCGCGCATCAACCTTGGCTACACCCGTGTTACCGCGCCCGTTTCCGGGCGCATCGGTCGCTCCTCCGTGACCCCCGGTGCCCTGGTCACCGCCAATCAGGCCGATGCCCTGGCCACGGTGCAGAAGACCGACCCGGTGTACGTGGACGTCACCCAGTCCACCGGCGAACTGCTGCGCCTGCGGCGTTCACTGGCCGACGGGCGGCTGCGCAAGGTCGGGACCGACGGCGCCAGGGTGAAGCTGCTGTTCGAGGACGGCAGCGCCTATCCGCTGGAAGGCGCGTTGCAGTTCTCGGACATCACCGTGGACCCGAACACCAGCGTGGTAACCCTGCGCGCCCTGTTCCCCAACCCGAAACGCGACCTGCTGCCCGGCCTGTATGTGCGCGCCGTGCTGGAAGAAGGCCAGGACGATAGCGCCATCCTGGTGCCGCAGGCCGCAGTGACCCGCGACTCCAAGGGCAATCCCGTGGTGCTGCTGGTCACCGCCGAAAACACGGTGGAGCGCCGCGCCATCACCGTGGACCGCGTGGTGGGCAGCGACTGGCTGGTGGGCGGCGGCCTTGCCGCAGGCGACCGGGTGATCGTGGAGGGCCTGCAAAAGGTGCGGCCCGGCGGCAAGGTGCGGGCCATCGAGGCTCCCACTGCCGACGCGCCTGACGCGTCTGCCGCGTCTGCCGCGTCTGCCGCATCTGGGCAGACGCCCGCGACCAGACAGGCCACCTCGCAGGCCGCAGGTACGGCGGCCACCCCCGCCGCGCGCCAGTAGGCGCGGGGAGCGAATACCATGTCCAGATTCTTCATCGACCGCCCGGTCTTCGCCTGGGTCATCGCCATCATCATCATGCTGGCGGGCGCCCTGTCGATACTGAGCCTGCCCATTTCGCAGTATCCGAAAATCGCGCCAACGTCGGTCACCATCAGCGCCTCGTACCCCGGCGCTTCCGCCAAGACCATGGAGGACACCGTCACCCAGGTCATCGAGCAGAAGATGAAGGGCGTCGACAGCCTGCGCTACATGGCATCCACCAGCGACTCCACCGGCCAGACCTCCATCACCCTGACCTTCGATGCGGATACCAACCCCGACATCGCCCAGGTGCAGGTGCAGAACAAGCTCTCGCTGGCCACGCCCCTGCTGCCGCAAGCCGTGCAGCGCCAGGGCATCACGGTGAACAAGAGCACCTCCAGCTTCCTGATGATCATCGCGCTGGCCTCGGACGATCCTTCCATGACCGGGCGCGACCTCAGCGACTACGCTGCCACCTACCTGCTGGACCCCATCAGCCGCGTGGACGGCGTGGGCGAAACCATGCTGTTCGGCGCCCAGTACGCCATGCGCGTGTGGCTCGACCCGCACAGGCTGCTGAACTACAAGATGACCCCGTCGGACGTCAGTTCCGCCATTACCGCCCAGAACGCCCAGTTGTCCGTGGGCCAGATCGGCGGCACCCCGGCGGTGCCGGGGCAGGGCATGAGCTTCACCATCCTGTCGCAGTCGCTGCTGCAAACCAGTGAGGAGTTCGAGAGGATCGTGCTGCGGGTGAACCAGGACGGTTCCACGGTGCGCTTGTCCGACGTGGCCCGCGTGGAACTGGGCAGCGAAAGCTACGATTCCGTTTCGCGCTTCAACGGCAAGCCGTCCACCGGCATAGCCCTCAAGCTGGCCACCGGGGCCAACGCCCTGGATACGGTGAAGCGCGTGCGCACCACCATGGAGGAACTGTCCAAGAACCTGCCCGAGGGCATCCACTGCGTCTTCCCCTACGACACCACCCCCTTCGTGCGGGTGAGCATCGAAGAGGTGGTCAAGACGCTGGCCGAGGCCATCGTGCTGGTGTTTCTGGTCATGTACCTGTTCCTGCAGGACATGCGGGCCACCATCATTCCCACCATCGCCGTGCCCGTGGTGTTGCTGGGCACCTTCGGCGCGCTGGCGGCCTTCGGGTTTTCCATCAACATGCTGACCATGTTCGGGGTGGTGCTGGCCATCGGCCTGCTGGTGGACGACGCCATCGTGGTGGTCGAGAACGTGGAACGCATCATGACCGAGGAGGGCCTGCCGCCCAAGGAGGCCACCCGCAAATCCATGGGCGAGATTACCGGGGCGCTGGTGGGCATTGCGCTGGTCCTTTCGGCGGTGTTCATTCCCATGGCGTTCATCAAGGGTTCCTCGGGGGTCATCTACCGCCAGTTCTCGCTCACCATCGTGTCGGCCATGACCCTGTCGGTCATCGTGGCCATCGTGCTCACCCCGGCCCTGTGCGCCACCTTCCTCAAGCCCATGCACAAGCACGAGCATCATGCACAGCGCGGGTTCTTCGGCTGGTTCAACCGCATGTTCGACCGCACCAGCCGGGGGTACCGCAACCAGGTTTCCGGGGTGGCCGGACGCGTGGGCCGGATGATGTGCATCTACCTCGTGCTGCTTGTCGGCGTGGGCTTCCTGTTCCTGCGCCTGCCCACATCCTTCCTGCCGGAAGAAGACCAGGGCACCATCTTCAGCCTGGTGCAACTGCCCACCGGGGCACCCCAGGAACGTACCCTGGAGGTGCTGCGCGAGGTGGAGCACCACTATCTGGTGGAGGAAAAGGAAACGGTGAATTCGTTGTTCACCGTGGCGGGCTTCAGCTTTGCCGGGCGTGGCCAGAACGCGGGCCTTGCCTTCGTGCAGTTGAAGCCGTGGGACGAGCGCAAGGGCGCGGGCATGAGCGCCGCCGCCGTGGCCGGGCGTGCCATGGGCGCCTTTTCGCGCGTCAAGAACGCCGTCATCTACGCCTTCACCCCCCCGGCGGTGACGGAACTGGGCAATGCCTCCGGCTTCAACCTGTTCCTGCAGGACCGGTCGGGCATCGGCCACGAGGCGCTGATGCAGGCCCGCAACCAGTTGCTGGGCATGGCCGCGCAGAATCCGGCCATCGCCGTGCTGCGCCCCAACGGCATGGAAGACACGCCGCAGTTCCAGATCGACATCGACCAGGCCAAGGCGGGCGCGCACGGCCTGTCCATGGCCGACGTGAACGACGCATTGTCCACGGCCCTTGGCGGCACGTACGTCAACGACTTCATCGACCGTGGCCGCGTGAAGAAGGTCTATTTGCAGGGTGATGCCCCGTTCCGCATGATGCCGGAAGACATCAACGACTGGCACGTACGTAACACCCAGGGCAACATGGTGCCGTTCTCGGCCTTTGCGTCCAGCCGTTGGACCTACGGTTCGCCGCGCCTGGAACGCTACAACGGCCTGCCCGCCGTGGAACTGCTGGGTTCTGCGGCACCGGGGCGCAGCACCGGCGACGCCATGCAGGCCATCGAGGAAATGGCTGCCAAGCTGCCTGCGGGCGTGGGCATAGAATGGACCGGCCTGTCCTACCAGGAGCGCATGAGCGGCTCGCAGGCCCCGGCGCTGTATGCCATCTCCATCCTGGTGGTGTTCCTGTGCCTGGCCGCGCTGTACGAGTCCTGGTCGGTGCCCACGGCAGTCATTCTGGTGGTGCCGCTCGGCATCATCGGGGCGCTTGCGGCCACCTACGGACGGGGGCTCAACAACGACGTGTTCTTCCAGGTGGGCCTGTTGACCACCATCGGCCTTGCGGCCAAGAACGCCATCCTCATCGTGGAGTTCGCCATGCACCTGGTGAAGGCGGGCAAGCCCCTGCTGGAGGCCACGGTGGAGGCGTCGCGGCTGCGGCTGCGGCCCATCCTGATGACCTCGCTGGCCTTCCTGCTGGGGGTGCTGCCCATGGCCATCAGCACGGGTGCGGGGTCCGGCAGCCAGCGGGCCATCGGCACCGGGGTCATCGGGGGCATGCTTTCGGCCACGGTGCTGGCGGTGTACTTCGTGCCGGTGTTCTTCGTGATGGTCTACAAGCTTGCCACACGCAGGCGAAAGGGCGCGAAACCGGGCAACCCGGATTCCGGAACGCCGGGCACCGCCCTGCCTTCCAACGACAATCCTGCCGGAACCCCCGGCGAGGTGACGCGATGATCCGCACCACATGCATGCGCAAGGCCGCCCGGCTGGCGGCAGCGGCGACGCTGGTCGCCCTGGCCGTCACGCCGCTGGTTGGCTGCTCGCTGATACCCGAATACCAACGGCCCGCGCCGGACATGCCCCCCGCCTGGAATGCGGGCGGGGCGGCGGGGCAAACCGCCCCTGCGGCCACCCTTTCCCCGGCCATTCCCCAGGACTGGCGGCAGGTGGTGGCGGATGCCCCCATGGCCCGACTGATCGACCTGGCGCTTGCCAACAACCGCGACCTGCGCGTGGCCGTGCTGCAAATCGAAAAGGCACGCGCCCAGCATGCCATCGCCCGGGCCGACCTGTTCCCGCACATCGACGCCACCGGCGGGGCGGACATGGGTCGCACCTCGGCGCCGCTGTCCTCCACGGGCGATGCGTACACCTCGCACACGTACAGCGTGGGCGTGGGCTTCAGTTCGTTCGAACTGGACCTTTTCGGCCGCGTGCGCAGCCTGAAGGAACAGGCTCTGGAACAGTACCTGTCCACCGATGCCTCTGCCCGCAGCGTGCAACTGACCCTGGTGGCCGAGGTGGGGCAGGCCTACCTGACCCTGGCCGCCGACCGCGAGAAACTGGACCTCGCCCGCGAGATACTGGAGACGGAACGTGCCTCGTTCGCGGTGGTGAAAAGCCGGTACGACAAGGGCATCGCCGGGGAACTGGACGTGGCGCAGGCCCAGACCACGGTGGATACCGCCCGCGTGAACGTGGCCACTGCCGAGGCCGCGGTGACGGCGGACGAGAACTCCCTGGCCCTGCTGGTGGGCGCGGCCCTGACGCCAGACCTGACCCCGGCCCGCAAACTGGCCGACGTGGCCCCGCTGACCGACCTGCCCGCCGGGCTGCCGTCGGAAGTGCTGGCCCGCAGGCCCGACGTGGTGGCGGCGGAGCACACCCTGAAGGCGGCCAATGCCAACATCGGCGCGGCGCGGGCGGAATACTTCCCGCGTATCGGACTGACCGCCAGTTACGGCAACGCCAGCACCGAAATGAACGACCTGTTCCGCGCGGGCTCGCGTACCTGGAGCTTCGTGCCCCAGGGCACCCTGCCCATCTTCCATGCCGGGGCCATTCGCGCCGGGGTGGAGTCGGCCGAGGCGGAGCGGGACATTCAGGTGGCCCAGTACGAGAAGACCGTGCAGACCGCGTTCAGGGAAGTTTCCGACGCGCTGGCGCAGGGCTCGTCGCTGACCACCCAGGCCGAGGCGCAGGCCTCGCTGGTGCGGGCTACGGCCAAGGCCTACGAACTGTCCACCCAGCGCTACGAGCGCGGCGTGGACGGTTACCTCACCAAGCTCGACGCGCAACGGTCCCACGCGAGCGCCCGGCAGAACCTGGTGTCCGTCCTGCTTTCGCGCCAGAGCAACCGCCTGACCCTGTTCAAGGCGCTGGGCGGCGGCTGGAATGGCGCACCCATGCCCGGTGCGGGCCATGCGCAGGTGAAGGAAACCGGCGCATCCGCATCCGCCGGGACCAACTGAGGGGTGACCGGCCGCCCCAGCCTGGTCACCCCCCGTCCGACCCCTCCTCCGGACGGTGCCCGGCGGTGCGTTACACGAAAGCCCCCGCGAATGTTCGCGGGGGCTTTCTCGTTTTTTACGGTTGCATGGGGTACGCCTTGCCTACCCCGCCTTGCGGACCACGAAGGCGCAGCGTCCCTTCTCCCTGCCGCCAGTGGGCAGGTTCATGAACTCGTGCAGCAGGATATGGCAGGAAAGCCCGCGCAGCATGTCGGCCACCTGCTCCGGCGGGTGCGAATCGTAAAAGAATTCCCGGTCGAACATGGTGTCAGTGAAGGCCGGGTGGGCGGACCCGCCCACGGTGAGCATCAGTCGTCCGCCGGGACACAGGGCCCGTACGGCCCCGGCCAGGATGTCCGCATGGCGCGCGCGGGGGATGTGGAACAGGCAGTCCCACAGGATGATGGCGTGGCAGGGTTCGTCGAAGGCGTAGGCTTCCAGGGCCGTGACCCGCCACCGGGCCTGAGGAAAGTGCTGGCGGGCCAGTTCGATCATGGCCGGGGACTGGTCGATACCCAGCACGTCGCAGCCACGGTGCAGCACGTATTCGGCCATGGGGCGCCCGGTGCCGCAACCGGCGTCCAGCACTAGCGGGCGTGTCGCCCGGTCATGGCCGGTGCCGGGGACGGCGGGGGCGATCCCTTCCAGCAGCAGGTCCAGGTAGACCTGCTCGCGGCCGTAGAAGGCATGACGCGTCGTGTTCCACTGCGGGGCCACGGCGTCGTACGAGGCCAAGTTCAGCGCGTCGGCGGGATGGGGTGTGGTGTCGTGCGGCATGTCGGGCAGGAGAGGGGGCGCCGGCGGCTAGCGCAGCTTGCGCAACAGCCGGTAGAACTGCGCGCGCGAAAGGCCCGAAAGCTGCTGGGCCTTGGTCATGTCGCCGCCCGCGTAGGCCAGCAGGTTCTGGAAATAGTCCACGGCGGCGCGTTCCAGCGCCACGTCGCGGTAGGTCATCCAGGTGGGGATGGACAGCCCGGCCAGGGGCAGGTCCGGCGAGTCGGGTTCGGCATGGCCCTCGCGTCCCGTGTGGGCGGGCCGCATGCCTTCGGCGGTGGCGCGCATGTGGCGCACCCGGATGTGCTCCGGCAGGTGTACCGGGTACAGGGTGCGTACGCCGCCCGCGAAGGCAATCATGGTTTCCACGGTATTGCGCAGTTCGCGCACGTTGCCCGGCCAGTGGTGGGCGCCAAGGGCCAGCAGCAGATCCTGGGTCAGGATGCGCGAGGGCAGGCTGTTGCGTTCGCAGTACTGGTGGACGAAATGCTCGGCCAGCGGGCGCAGGTCGCCCTCGCGTTGGCGCAGGGGGGGAAGGGCGATGTGCATGGCCCGTACCCGGTACAGCAGGTCCTCGCGGAATTCGCCCCGCCGGGCCATCAGCGCCAGGTCTCGATTGGTGGCGGCCAGCAGCCGGAAGTCGCACTCCACTTCCTTCCTGCCCCCCACGGGGCGAAAGCGCCGTTCCTGCAACACACGCAGGAAGGTTTTCTGCAGGATGGGGGGCAACTCGCCTATCTCGTCCAGAAACAGCGTGCCGCCCGAAGCCTGGCGGATCAGCCCTTCGGCATCGCGATCGGCCCCAGTGAAGGCCCCGCGCACATGGCCGAACAGCACGCTTTCGGCCAGGTTTTCCGGCAGGGCGGCGCAGTCCACCACCACGAAGGGACGCCCGGCCCGGTCGCTGTTCTCGTGGATGGCCCGCGAGGCAAGTTCCTTGCCGGTGCCTGTCTCGCCGGTGACCAGCACCGGCACATCGCTGTGCGCGGCCTTGGCCACCAGGTCCAGACATTCCATGAAGGCGGGGCTGGTGCCCACGAGACCGGCGGGGTTGAACTGCCGCCCCTGCTGGGCGGTGCGGGCCAGCTTTTCGTTGCGGAATTCCAGCGCCCGCAGGACTGCCAGGCGGATGGCGCTGACCGGGGCGCCTTTGGTGATGTAGTCCCACGCGCCGTTGCGCACGGCCATTTCGGCGGACTGCTCGGCGTCCGCGCCGGTGATGATGATCACCTCCGGCCGGGTGGGCGATGCCACGAAACGGGGCAGGGCCTCCAGCCCGTTGCCGTCGGGCATCATCACGTCCAGCAGCACCACGTCGCCGAAGCCCGCGTCCGCATGGGCCAGCCCGTCAGCCAGCGAGGCGGCCCGCAACGGGACGTGGCCCATGTCCTCGGCAAGGTCGGCCAGGGTTTCCGCCACCAGCGGATCGTCATCGATGATGAGGATTTCAGGCATCCCTGTAACGTTACGCCTTTTGCAGCGAAGAGAGCAAGTAATTCCGTAGTTCTTCTGTGGTGAATGGTTTCGAGATCAGGAGTAGTTCGCATTTTTCCAGTTCTTCTGCCGTGATGTCGTTCTGGTTGCCGGTGCACAGCACCAACGGCAGGGTGAACCCCCGTGCGCGGATGGCGCGCGCCAGTTCCGGGCCGGAACTGCCGGGCATGTGCAGGTCCAGCAGGGCCACGTCATAGTGGCCCGCCGCCAGCAGCCGCAAGGCGTCTTCCGCATCGCTGGTGCCCGTGGAACGATGGCCGAGGGCGTGCAGCATTTCTGCCACGGACTGGCGGAAATCGTGCTCGTCGTCCACCACCAGCACATGCAGTGGCGGTTGCCCGTGCCCGTCCGGAATATGGAAGGGAGCAGTCGGCGGGGAGGCATCGGCAGCGTCGGGCGGCGCGGCGGCCACCAGTTCCAGCAAGGGCAGCAGCACGTCGAAGCGCGCCCCCTGGCCCGGTTGGGAGTGGGCGCGCACCGTGCCCCCGTGCTTGCGGACGATGCCGTGCACCATGCTGAGGCCAAGGCCGGACCCCGTGCCCTGCGGCTTGGTGGTGAAGAACGGCTCGAAAACCCGTTCCAGTTGGGGGGCGGTCATGCCCAGCCCTGAATCGGCAACCGAAAGGCACGCGTACCGCCCGGGGGACAGTTCCGGGTAGCTGCGCAACACTTCGTCGCCGCCAAGGTTCAGCGTTTCCAGGGATACGTCCAGCAGGCCGCCGTCGGGCATGGCGTGCACGGCGTTGGTGCACAGGTTCAACAGGACCTGGTGGATCTGGGTGGCGTCGCCGTGCACCGGCAGCGCAGTGGCGGGCAGCAGGGTACGCAGGGTGACGCTGGCCGGAATGGACGGTTGGCCCAGGTGCAGGGCTTCGGCCACGGTGCGGCACAGGTCCATGGTTGCGTAGGGTTCGTCCGCAGGGCGGCCAAAGGCCAGCAACTGGCGCACCACTTCGCGCGCCCGCAGCGCGGCGCGCAGGATGCGGTCGGCGCGGGCGGCGGCCCTGCCGACCAGGCCCGTGTCGCGCAGCATCTCGATGTTGCTCATGATCACGCCAAGGATATTGTTGAAATCGTGGGCGATCCCCCCGGCCAGGGTGCCCACGGCCTCCATCTTCTGGGCCTGGCGCAGTTGCCGCTCCAGGGCCACCTCGTGGGCCACGTCCTCGGCCAGCCAGGCCACCCGGTGCACGCGGCCCGTATCGTCGGTGATGGGGTACAGGGAGTGGTCGAAAATGTAGATGCCCCGCGTATCGCGGAATGTGGCCGGGGTAGCCGTGGCCACCACGCTGGCCAGTACGTTGTCGCGTCTGCCGCGCAGGTCGTCGTCGGGAATGTAGTCCCGCAGCGAGTGCCCCAGCATGGCGTCGGGGGTGGTGCCCAGCCGCCCGGCGCCGGTGGCGTTGCAGGCCAGCACGCGGCCTGCGGCGTCGAGCAGGAAGGCGCTGAGGCGCGGTGCGTTGAGCAGGGCGCGCAGGTTGGCCTCGCTTTCGCGCAGCGACTGCTGCTGCATGATCCGGGCAAAGGCACTGCCGCCCTGGGCGGCCACGGCCTCCACATGGTGGCGGGCCGCCTTGTGTATGGCACCGGGCCCGCGCGTGCCCGCCAGCAGGCAGGCCACGGCCCGGCCCTCGTGCAGCACGGGCAGCAGGTGCGCGCAGCAGATGGACGAGGCGGAGGCCAGGGCGTCCAGTTCCGCGTCGCCGGTAAGCACGCAGCACGATTCCTGTTCCGGCGGGGTCTCCGGCACGGGTCGGCCCGCCGCCATCAGGCGCGCGGCGGGCGTGCCGGAGGGAAGGCGGCGCACCCTGTCCAGCACCGCCGGGGGGAACCCCTGCGCCGCCACCAGCCGCCATTCGTGCCGTGTTTCGCCGTTCGAAGCATCAGGCTTGGCGGGTACGCCGTGTTTACCGTGTGAGCTGGGCGAATCGGGCGAATCGGGAAGTTCCACTCGCAGCCAGGCCGCGCCCGCGTCCACGCTTTCGGCGCGCAGGGCGGTGCGCAGGCATAGCCCCAGACAGTCCTCCACCGTGGTGGTTATGCCGAGCGCCAGCAGCAGGTCCCGTTGCAGGCGCAGCAATTCATCGCGCTGGCGCTGGTCGGTGATGTCCTGAACCATGCCGTGCATCACCATCGGGGCCTTGTGGCCGGTGCGGGCCGGGGTGTCGAAGGTCACCTGCTGCCGGGCGTGGCGATATTGCCCCGCTCCCCCCCGGTAGCGGTACTCCACCAGCGTGTCGGCGCTGCGGGCCATGGCCCGGTGCAACTGTTCGGCGGTCCGCGACCTGTCTTCCGGGTGGATGTGCTCGAAGAACTGCGCGAACGAGGGCGCTTCCGCCACCACGGGAAAACCGAACATCCGGAACAGGTTGTCCGACCACTGGCCCTGCCCGGTTTCCAGATCGCGCCAGTAGCTGCCCAGCAGCCCGATGCGTTCGCCGTGTTCCAGCAGATCCCGGCTGCGGCGCAGGGCCTGTTCTGCCCGGCGGCGTTCGGCCACTTCGTGCCGCAGCAACTGGTTGGCGCGGCGCAACTGGGCGGTGCGCTTTCGGATGCGGTTGTCCAGGCCGCGCAGGGCCCGACGGGTGCCCTCGGCGTTGCGGGCCGCCTGCAATAGGTGCGCGGCGGTGTGGGCAAGCCCTTCCAGTTGCATGTCGGTTATGGGGTCCAGCGCGGGCAGGTGCACGCCCAGCACCCCGCCGGAAATCCCCTGGCCGATGCGGATGGCGTATGCGGTGAACATGCCGCAGTCGCAGGACAGGGGGGCGTCGGCCTCTGGCGTTGCGTGCAGCACCGGACGCCGGGTGCTGGCCGAGGCGGCGCGCCCCACCGGGCCGTGCCGGAAGGGGATGCGAAGGATGCGCGGGTCGGGCCGGACCTGATCCGCCGGGGTTGGCCGGCAGCAGGGCGAGGGAGGTTCCTCCACCACAAGGTGCAGGCAGATGGGGGGATTGCGTGGCGTAGTGGGGCATGGAGCCCCGGCATGGGGGCACTGGTCGCACCGGTCACCCTGCCGGGCCAGCCAGATGCGGCAGGACCCGGCACCGAAGATGGACAGGATTTCCCGCGCCAGCAGGCGCAGTTTTTCCTCTGGCGCACCGCCGTGGATGAGTGCGGCGCGCAGGTCGTTGAGCCGTTGCACCCGTTCCACGCGCTGCATGGAATCGTGCAGGGACGACACGTCGTGCACCACCGAATGCAGCAGGGCCCGGCCATGCAGCCATACCGGCCCGCTGTGCACCTCCACCTCGCGTGTCAGGCCCGACGCGACGCGATGGCGGAAGCGGAAGGCTGTGCGGTCGCGGCGAAAGGCCTCGGCCATGCACTCGGTCAGCTCGTGCTCGTCCTGGGTATTGATGGCGGAAATGGGCATGCCCGCCATGCGTTCGCGCGGGTGACCATAAAAGCGGCAGGCGGCGGGGTTGGCATCCACGATGGTGCCGTTTGCGGGGTCCACCAGCAGCATGGGGGCCACGCTGTGCTCGAAGAGCGGAATGGGGCCGCCCTGCTGGTCGGGGAGCACCCTGCGCGGTTGTTCGGCGGGCTGGGGGTTGGGGTCCGCACCTGCCTGTCCGCATTGCCCATCGTGCGTCTGTCCGGTCCGAAGGTCGGGGCCAGCCGGCTCTTCCGGTCTGGTCGCATTGCCCGGTCTGGTCGCATTGCCCGGTTCAGTTGAGTTGTCTTGTCCGGCCCGTTCGGGGGGCTCGCCGGGTGGAGTGTCGGGCGGGGGAGACTGGCGAGACTGGTGAGGCATGGGGGAAACCTCGCGGGGTGGCTGGAATTCCGTCCGGCGCCTTTTGGGCCGTGCCAGCCCGGTTTCCGCTGTCGCCGGGCATGGCTGGTGGATTCGGCAACGCGGTGGAGAATAGAGGTTGTCTCATCAGGCGATACGCAGTCTCGTTTCATGAGACACAAATCTCACCTCTGGATACAGGGTTAGAGATAGCCCTCCCCGTTGAAAAGGGCAACCCTAGTGGAAACAGCATGTTGCAAAAAATACAATCTGACGGAGTGTCCGCTTGCTCCGCCCCATGGTCCGGCATGGTTCTTGATATTCCCTTGGAACGAAGGCCAACGACGGCCAAGGAGGGAACATGTCCGAGAAGTGGATCACCAGAATGGTGCAGGGGGCGGTGCTCAGCAGCAGAAGCCAGGCGCGCGAAGTGGCGCGAACCATCGGCAAGCCCTATCCCACCCTGATGCGCGAACTGAACCCGTTCGACCTTGGGGCAAAGCTGGGTGTGGAAACGTTTTTTCAGATACTGCGCACCACCCGCGACGTGACGCCGCTGGAACAGATAGCGCAGGAACTGGGCTACCGGCTGGCCCCGGTGGATGGCGGCGAGGAGGACCCCGGACGCGGGGCGCACCTCGGACTGTAGGCATGCCATCCTTGGGGAACGACACGTCGGCTGGGTGGCGGCGACGAAGTACCCGGTCCGGCCCGGCCACCTTGGCGGGCATGGCGGGGGGGCTGGCGCGGTGCGCACTGGCCGCCGTGCCGGTGGTGCTGCTGTTGCTGCTGCCGCAGGGCCTCGGCACCCTCTGCGGCTGGCCGGGCCGGGCGGTCCTGCCCCTGGCCGGGACCGTATGGGCGGCCGAGGGCGGCGGGCGGCATGTCGGCGCGCAAACCCCGCCCGTACCAGAGCAACTCGCCGCTACCCAGGCATCACCGACGTTGCTCGACGCCGACGGATTGCCTGCCGATGCGCCGGAACTGCGCATCGGCCTGATCAGCACCTATCCGCCGCTCAGCTACATGGTCGAGGGGGTGCCCGCAGGGTTCGCGCGCGATCTGGCCGAAGCCGTGGCCCGGGCTGCCGGGCGGCGCGTGGCGATTCATGCCGACGATAGCGGCAAGGTGTTGCGGGCCGAGTTGAGCCAAGGCCAACTGGATGTGCTGGCCCTGGTGGCGGAAACGCCGGAGCGCCTGCAGCGGATGGAGTTCAGCGAGCCGGGCTTGGAGGTGGCCGAGCGCATTTATGTGCGGCGCGACGGCGCCGCGTACCCGCGTGGCGTGCCCGACCTTTCCGGGTTGCTGGTGGCCGTGGTGGAGAACCATTCCAGCCATCAGTACCTGCGGTCCATACCGGGGCAGCGTCTGCTGCCGGTAGCCACCCCGCTGGATGCAGTGATGGCCGTGGCCTGGGGCCGGGCCGATGCCCTGGTGGCCCCGGAACCCGTGGTGGAGCACATCATCCGCCGCCTGCCCACGGACGCTCCGTTGGCACCCTCCGGCCAGCCGTTGCGCACGCTGCGGTTTTCGTTCGGCATTGACAAGGGCAACACCGCCCTTGTGGTGGAGCTGAACGAGGCCCTCGGCAAGGTGCGCGCCTCGGGCGAGTACGACGTGCTGTACCGCCGCTGGTTCGGCGGCAACGTGCTGTCGCGCTACAGCGACCGCGAATTGCTGCTGGCCGGTGTGGCCTTCCTGCTGCTGGTGGTGTTCCTGGGGGCCTCGGTGCTCTTGCTGTGGCGTACGGCGCGTCTGCGCCGCGACGTGGAGGCGGGCACCGTGGCCACGCGCGAGGCGCGGGCGTCCATGCTGCGCGAGGCCATCAGCAGGCAGCGGGCCGAGCAGGAGGCGGAACGTTTCTTCGCCCTGTCGCTGGACCCGGTGGCCATCGTCACCCAGCAGGGCGCGCTGCGCCGGGTGAACCCTGCCTGGGTGCGGCTGTTCGGCTTTCTGGCGGACGAAGTGTCGGGCCATCCGTTTCTGGATTTCGTGCATCCGGATGACCGGGATGCAAGTCGCTCGTTGCTGATGGGGGGGGGCACCGGACCCGTGAGCGGGGCGGCCATCCCGGTGGAGAACCGCTTTCGCTGCAAGGACGGGGTGTACCGCTGGCTTGCCTGGACCTCGGTGGCCCTGCCCGAGGAAGGGCTGGCCTATGTGTCCGGCCGCGACGTGACCCAGCGCAAGGAGGCGGAACTGCATCTGGAGCGCCAGGCAGAGGAGTTGCGCCGTTCCAACGCGGAACTGGAGCAGTTCGCCTACATCGCCTCGCACGACTTGCAGGAACCGCTACGCAAGATCGCGAGTTTTCTCGACCTGCTGGCCAAGCGCTACGTGGGGCGGCTGGACAGCGACGCCGACGAGTTCATCGGTTTTGCCGTGGATGCCGCCCGCCGCATGAAGGACATGATTGAAGACCTGTTGGCCTATTCGCGGGTCAGCACGCAAGGGCGGGAGTTCGAGGACACGGACATGGAGACGGTGGTGGACACCGTGCTCTCGGACCTGGGTCTGCTGTTCGAAGAGGCCGGGGCCACGGTGGAGCGGGGGCCGCTGCCCATGATCCGGGCCGACCGGGTGCAGATGGAGCAGGTGCTGCGCAACCTGCTGGGCAATGCGGTGAAATACCGGTCGGAGGCGGCTCCGCACATTTCCATCGGGGCGGAGCGGGCCACGGGGGGCGGGCACCACGGAGGCGCGTGGAGCTTTCATGTGCGCGACAACGGCATCGGCATGAAGCCCGAGCATTTCGAGCGCGTCTTTCGCGTCTTCCAGCGGCTGCACGGGCCGGGTCGCTACCCGGGCACCGGCATCGGCCTTGCGGTGTGCAAGAAGATCGTGGAGCGGCACGGTGGCACCATCGAGGTGGAATCGGCACCGGGCAAGGGCAGCACGTTCCGGTTCGTGATACCGGACAGATTGGCCATGCCGGACATGCCTGGCACGCATGCCCGGCATGGCAGGCAGACCCCGCCGTAACAGCCGCCACCGCCAACGGGGTGGCATCAATTGAGCAAGACTGCACGGGAGGGAGTACATGAGCGGCATGTGTCAGGCAAGACTCATCGACATCCTGCTGGTCGAGGACGACCCCGGCGACGTGCGCCTGACGCGCGAGGCGCTGAAAGGCAATCGCGTATCCAACCGGCTGTTCGTGGTGGAGGACGGCGAGGAGGCCATGTCCTTCCTGCGGCGCGAGGACCAGTACGCCGACGCGCCCCGCCCCGATCTCGTGCTGCTGGACCTGAACCTGCCGCGCAAGAACGGGCGCGAGGTGCTGGAAGAGATCAAGAGATCGCCGGAACTGCGCTCCATTCCGGTGGTGGTGCTGACCACTTCGCGGCAGGAACGTGACATTCTGAGCGCCTACGATCTCAACGCCAACTGTTACATCACCAAGCCCGTGGGCTGGGAGCAGTTTCTGGAGGTGGTGGGGCAGATCGAGCATTTCTGGATGGGCATCGTGACCCTGCCCCAAAAGGGGGACTGAAGGGGGTTGAGGGGGCGGCAAGGCGGAGCGGACGCGAAGCCGCGCCATCATGGCCGCGTGAACTGCGGCCCCAGACCCGCCCAGACCCGTCCAGATCCGTCAGGCCCGCCCAGACCAACCCCCTGCGTGCCACGCACGCGGGGGGACAACCAAGTAACCCGGGAAGTCCCCCGGAGGCTTCATGGATCAGGGGATGGACCAGTGGCAGGTGCGCATACTGCTGTTCGAGGACGACCCCGGCGACGCCAGGCTGTTCAGCCTGCTGCTTGCCGGGTCGGGTCTGCGGCATGTCATCGAACGCGCGGAAACACTGGCCGAGGGGCTTGCCCGGTTGGATGGCGGCGCATTCGACGTGGCCCTGCTGGACCTCAGCCTGCCCGACAGCCAGGGCTGGGACACCCTGGCCAGCCTGGTCGCACATGCGCCTGAGCTGCCGGTCATCGTGCTGACCGGGCTTTCCAGCCCTTCCTTCGCCGAAGAGGCCGTGGCGCGCGGCGCCCAGGACTACCTGCGCAAGGGCGAGGTGGCCGAAGGCCTCATCGGCCGCACCATCCGCTACGCCATCGACCGCAAGCGGGCGGAGGGCGCGTTGCGCCAGCACCGTCAGCGGCTGGAAACCATCATCAGCGCCAACCCGGACGGCATGCTGGTGGTGGACGCCGACGCGCGGGTGCGCTTCGCCAATCCGGCGGCGCTTGCCATGCTGGGGCGCGACGCGCCCGACCTGCCCGACATGCTTGGCCATCCGTCGCCCGTGCCGGTGCGCGACGACGAACTGGACCTGTGCGGCGAGGGGGACACCCCCTGCCTGGTGGAGGTGCGCACCGCCCCGGTGACCTGGGATGACGGCCCGGCCACCCTGGTGGCCCTGCGCGACATCACCGCCCAGCGCCAGGCCGAACGCGCCCTGCGCGAGGCGGAGCTGCGGTACCGCACCATCTTCGAGCATTCGCAGGACGGCATATCCGTCTACGAACATCGCGACGACGGCAGTGCCCCCCGGTTGGTGGACTGCAACAGGGGCTACGAGCGCATGGCCGGGCGCACCCGCGACGACCTGCGCGCCATGGACGACGTACGCACGTTGCAGGTGTTGCTGGGCGGGCGCAAGGCACCCGATCCCTTCCGCGACGATGGCGGGCTGCGCGGTCCCCAGAGCGTCGTGTACTCGTGGCTGCGCCCTGACGGGCGCGAGAACTGGATAGAATCTGTGTCCGTGCCCGTGCGCGACGGCGACAAGGTGCTGGTTTTCGGCATCGGGCGCGACGTCAGCCGCCGCCGCAAGCAGGAAGAGGCGTTGCAGCAGAGCGAGGCGCGTTTTCGCGCCGTGTTCGAGCACGCCCCCCTGGGGGTGTTCATCACGGATCAGGACGGCAGCCTCGTCAAGACCAACCGGCTGTTCAACGTGCTGCACGGCTTTGCCGCTGCGGAACTGCCCCTGGGGCATTTTTCGGAACTGGTGCACGGTCACGAGGCGGGCGACGTGCGCGCACTGTTCGCGGAATTGCACCGGGGCGAACGCAACGGCTTCTTTCTGGAAACGCAGCATTCGCGGCGCGACGGCACGGTGTTTCCCGTGCGGCTGGCCGTGGCGGCCATCAGGGGGCGCAAGGGCGACCTGCAATACGCCGTGGGCATGCTGGAGGACATCAGCGAGCGCCGCGCCGCCGAGGCGGAACTGCAAGGCTACCGTGCCCGGCTCGAAAACATGGTGCTGGAGCGCACCCGCGACCTGGAACAGGCCCTGCGCACGGCGGAATCGCAGCGGGAGAAGATCGACCTTATCCTGCGTTCCGTGTCCGAGGGGCTGCTGGTGACCGACCCAGACCACCGGGTGACGTTGGCCAACCCGGCGGCGGAAGACATCCTGGGTCTTGCCGCCCCCGGTGACCTGGTGGGTGAAGGGGTGGCGGATCTCATCGAGGACGCCCCGCTGCGCAAGCGGCTGGTGCACTGCCTGGACGACACCATGGGCGGCGCGCCCTGCCAGTTCGGTTTTTCGCGTCCGACGGAAACGGGCGGCGTGCATCACTACACGGCCAGCACCTCCGAGGTGCGCGACGCGGGCGGCGTGCGCACCGGCGTGGTCACCGTACTGCACGACGTGACCAGCGAGCGCGAACTGGACCGCATGAAGAACGAATTCCTGACCACCGCCGCGCACGAACTGCGCACCCCGCTCACCACCATCCTGGGGTTTTCGGAACTGCTGGTCACCGGCGACGACATCCCCTCCGCAGAGCAGCGCCAGTACCTTGGCTACATCAACGAGCAGGCCGCGATGGTAACCGGCATCGTGGCGGACCTGCTGGACATTTCCCGCATCGAGATGGGCCAGGGCTTCAGCCTCAAGCGCAGGCCGTGCGACCTGGTGGCGTTGATCCGCCGCAAGGTGGCCGCGCACATCGTGGGCACGCGTCGGCATTCGTTCCGGCTGCTGCTGCCCGAAACGCCGGTTCCCGCCGTGGTGGACGCGGACAAGGTGGCCCAGGTGCTCGACAACGTGCTGAGCAACGCCGTCAAGTATTCCCCCGGCGGCGGCGTGGTCGAGGTGCGGCTGCGCCCGGGCCAGGGCGTGCACGAGGTCAGCGTGCGCGACAACGGCATGGGCATGAGTCCGGAACAGCTTTCGCGGGTGTTCGAGAAATTCTATCGGGGCGATGCTTCGAATACCGGCATACCCGGCACGGGCCTTGGCATGAGCATCGTGAAGTATCTCATCGAGGCCCATGGCGGAGAGGTGGCGGTGGAAAGCGCCAAGGACGTGGGTACCACGGTGCGCTTTACGCTACCGACCGGCCCGGTCGGCCCGACTGGTGCGTGAACGGGCATGGCTGCGGCTTGGGGTTCTGGAGAACTGGGGAATGGGGGCCGCGCGCCCCGAAGGAGATGCCATGACCGGTGAACGTGAACGGCGTGGAGCATTCGGCATCAAGGCCAAGATCATGGCCATCGCCATCCTGGGGCCGGTGTGCATCGCGGGCGTCATGGCCGTGCAACGCATCGCCGACATCCGCGAGGACGCGCACCAGGCCATCCTGCAACAGAGCCGGGCGGTGGTGCTCATGGCCGAGGCCGCGCGCGACGAGATGGCGCGCAAGCTTGAAGGGGGCCTGATTCGCCCGTTCGCGGAGCTGCCAGCCGACAAGGTGGTGGACGCGGTACCGGTGATTACCGCCATCAAGATGGCCAAGGCCAATGCGGAACAGTTGGGCTACGAATTCCGCGTGCCCAAGATGCATCCCCGCAATCAGGCCAACGAGCCCACGGAAATGGAACGGAAGGTACTGGAACAGCTTTCGTCCACGGGCCAGCAGGAACTGGTCCTGCGCGAGGCGGACCACATCCGGTATTTCCGGGCCATCCGCCTGACCCGCGAATGCCTGTTCTGCCACGGCGACCCCAAGGGCGAGCGCGACGTGGTGGGCGGCATCAAGGAAGGCTGGCGCGAGGGCGAGGTGCACGGCGCGTTCGAGATCGTTTCGTCGCTGGACGCGGTGAACGCCCATGTGCGGTCCGCCTCCCTGTCCGTGGCGGGCTGGGCGCTGGGCATCGTGATTGTGGTGGTGGCCTGCGCGTGGTTGCTGGCCAGCCGGTCCATCGCCCGCCCATTGCAGCGCATTCGCGACGTGGCAGGGCAGGTGGCTGCGGGCGACCTGACGACGGACGTGGAGGTGACCAGCCGGGACGAGGTGGGCAGCGTGGCCGAGGCCATCCGCATCATGACCGACAACCTGCGCCGGGTCATCGGCGAGGTGATGGAAACCACCCATGGCGTCACGGCGGGCAGCCGCGAACTGTCCGAGACGGCGGTGAACATGGCCCAGGGCGCCACGCAGCAGGCCAGCGCGGTGGAAGAGGTGTCCGCCTCGGTCGAGCAGATGACCTCGAACATCCAGCAGAACGCCGAGAACGCGGGCGAGACCGACCGCATCGCCCTGCGTTCGGCAGAGGACGCCCGCGAGGGCGGGCAGGCCGTGGCCCAGACCGTGCGGGCCATGAAGACCATCGCGGAAAAGATATCCATCGTGCAGGAAATCGCCCGGCAGACCAACCTGCTGGCGCTGAACGCCGCCATCGAGGCGGCCCGCGCGGGCGAGCACGGCAAGGGCTTTGCCGTGGTGGCCTCCGAGGTGCGCAAACTGGCCGAACGCAGCGGCACGGCGGCGGCGGAGATCAGCGAACTGTCCTCGTCCAGCGTGGCCCTGGCCGAGCGCGCGGGCAACATGCTGGGCACGCTGGTGCCCAGTATCCAGAAGACGGCGGAACTGGTGCAGGAGATCGCGGCGGGCAGCAAGGAGCAGAGCGTGGGCGCGGAGCAGATCAACAAGGCCGTGCAGCAGCTCGATTCGGTGATCCAGCAGAACGCCTCCGCCTCGGAAATGATGGCCGCCACGTCGGAGCAACTGGCCGGGCAGGCCACGCAACTGGCCCAGACCGTGGCGTTCTTCCGGCTGCCTTCGGGCGGTGGCGTGGCGCCCATGCCCCAGGCCAGGCCGGGCCAGTTTGGCCAGCCTGGCCAGCCGGTCCGCAAGGGAGGGCTGGAGAGACGCCGTTCGCAACGGGGGCACCCGCAGCCCGCCATCACCGAGGGTACGCTGCGTGGTGACCGCGCCGCCAGGGCGGGGAAGGCGGGCGTGACCCTGGACCTCGACGAGGCGGGCACGTCCGACGCCGACTTCGAACGGTACTGATGCCCATCGGCCCGGAACCGCATGCGTTCCTCCGGTCCGATACCCCGATTTTGCCGCATGCAAGGGGGAAGTGTCATGAAGCGGATACTCATCGCAGAGGACCAGTACGAGGTGCGCGAACTGGTGCAGGCCACGCTGCGAATTGGCAATTACCAGATATTGCAGGCTGAAAACGGCGTGCAGGCGGTGGAGATTGCCCGTCTGCATCGGCCCGACCTGATCCTGATGGACGTGATGATGCCCGGAGAGATCGATGGGTTGGAGGCCACCCGGCGCATCCGGGCCGACCCGGCCACGGCGGGCTGCCGGATCATCATGCTGACCGCCAAGGGTCAGACCCAGGACCGCGAGGAAGGCTTGCGCGCCGGGGCCGACGATTACTTTCCCAAGCCGTTCAGCCCGCTGGCGCTGATTCGCAAGATAGAGGAATTCCTGGGATGAACAGCGCGCAGGATGGCCCCCCCCGGGACACGCGGACCGGCGAGAGTCGCGGTGCCCTGCCCGGAGCCGGACCGGATGCCGGGCAAGGCGCCCTCTCCGGCAGCGCCCCCCCTGGCAGCGGCCACGAGGGGCAGGGTGCGGCACGGGGGCCGGACGGCGTGTCCGCCCATTCTCCTGCGCCTTCGGAACTGGCCGAGTGCGGCGAAGTGTCCATGCAGACGGTGCGTTACGCCGAAGACCTGGCGGCGCTGTACACCGTGGAGCGGGCTCAGCGCGCCGAATTGCAGGCCGTCAACGAACGGTTGCGCGCAGTCATCGATTCCATGGCCGACGGCATGCTTACGGTGGACGCGGCGGGCAGGGCGGTTACCGTGAATACGGCGGCCTGCGCCATGCTGGACCGATCCCCGGCAGAGGTGGAGGGCCGCCCGCTGGTGCAACTGCTGGGCGAGGCGGGCACGGCGGCGGTGCTGCCGGGGGGTGGGTACCGGGCCGACGCCTCCGGAAGCAGGGAACCGGACGGGGAGCCCGAGTCGAATGCGTACGGGCCGAACATGTACGGGCCGAACATGTACGGGCAGGACATGTACGGGGCACGGGTGGTGGAACTGGAATTGCCCTCGCCCGACGGCGTGGCCCGGCGGGTGGTGCGGGTGGCCACCTCGCCCATGCGCGACGGTGGTCGGGTGCTGGTGCTGCACGACATCAGCATGCAACGCCGGGTGCAACACCTGAAGCAGGATTTTCTGGCCATCATCTCGCACGAGATGCGCACCCCGCTCAATGGCATTCTGGGGCTTGGCGACGTGCTGCTGGACGAGGCGCGCCGCCGGGGCGATTCCGATGCCGAGGAATTGCTGGGCCATCTGTTGCAGGCCGCGCGGCGCATGCACGCCATGGTGCGCGAGGTGGTGCGCTTCGCCGAGGTGCAGGGTGGTCGGGTGGAAGCGTCGGACGCGCCCGTGGAAGTGGACCGGGTACTGGCCGGGGTGCTGGAGGAACTTTCCACCTTTGCCGCCGCGCAGGGGGTGGTGCTGGGGCCCATGCCGGTGGGGGCCGCGCAGGTGACGGTGCGCGGCAACGCGGGGCTGCTGCGCGAACTGTTCCTGCACGTGGTGCACAATGCCATCCGCTTCAACAGGCAGGGGGGCATGGTGACCCTGCGCTGCCGTCCACCGCGCGGCATGGCCGGAACGGGGGCTGGCGCGCAGGGCGGACCGAACGGGGCGGGCGGGGCGGACGGGTCGGGCTGCGCGTCCCGCGAGGTGCTGGTGGAAGTGGCGGACACCGGCATGGGCATTGGCGCCCAGGAACGCGAACGAGTGTTCGAAAGCTTTTACCAGGCGCAGGGGTACATGACGCGCAACCGCGAAGGGCTGGGCCTCGGGCTTACCCTGGCCCGGGCCATCGCCCGCCTGCACGGGGGAGATGTGACCCTGTCCAGCGAGGTGGGCCGGGGTACCACGGTGGCGGTGCGTCTGCCCGTCTGCGTGAGCATGCATGGCATGTCCGCACGGGATGCGGCCACAGGCTGATGTTTGGGGCGCGGCCCGAGTGCATGGGTGCCCCCCCGTGCGCGGGGCCGTTCGCCCACTCTGGGGCAGGACGGCGGACGGGGGTTTCGCCGTGCGGCCCACCCGCCCCGGAGCTGACCAACCCCCGCCCCAGGCCGCGCCGGGTCCCGCGCGAGCGCAAGCTCGAATCCCGGCGCGGCCACAGGGGAAGTGGGGGGAGTAGCCAAACGGATTGGCGGACCGGCGCGGCCGTCATGGTTCGTCACGCCGGGTCCCGCGCGAGCGCAAGCTCGAATCCCGGCGCGGCCACAGGGGAAGTGGGGGGAGTAGCCAAACGGATTGGCGGACCGGCGCGGCCGTCATGGTTCGTCACGCCGGGTCCCGCGCGAGCGCAAGCTCGAATCCCGGCGCGGCCACGGGGGAAGTGGCGGGAGTAGCCAACCGGACTGGCGGACCGGCGGCATGGAAGAGGCAAGAGACGCTCATCATCGCCCGGCCACGGGCAGCGGACACACAGCACGGGAGGACCGCATGACGCAGGATACCACGCACGACTCACGGCATCCCGAACGAAAACGCCTTGCCGAGGCGGCGGAAGACGCCTGTTCGGCCATGGAGGAAACGCGCGAGCAACTGCACCTGGCCCACGGCCAGTTGCGCGCCTTCGCGGACGACCTGAGCCGCACCGTGCTCGACCTGCGCACCTCGCGCGCCGAGTTGGAGCGCTCGTACATCGACACCCTGAACCGGCTCACCCTGGCAGCCGCCTACAAGGACGACGACACCGGCGACCACATCCAGCGCATGGCCTTCTACAGTGAGGGTATCGCCGCCGCGCTGGGCATGCACGCCGACGGGCTGCGCGACCTGCGCGTGGCCGCCCCCATGCACGACGTGGGAAAGATAGGCACGCCCGACGCCATCCTGCTGAAGCCGGGCAGGCTCACGCCGGAGGAATTCGCGGTCATGCGGCAGCATGCCCTCATCGGCGAAAAGATCCTGGCGGCCTCGTCGTCCCGGGTGGTGCGCATTGCCGCCGCCATCGCGGGCACCCACCACGAACGCTGGGACGGCAGCGGCTACCCGCGAGGTCTTTCGGGCGAGGGAATTCCGCTCGAAGGGCGCATCGTGGCCGTGGCCGACGTGTTCGACGCGCTGACCAGCAAGCGGCCCTACAAGCCCGCCTTCGGAATCGACAAGGCCCTCGGCATCATGCGCGAGGGGCGGGGCACCCAGTTCGATCCCCGGCCGCTGGACGCCTTCCTGGACATCGTGGGGGACCTGTGGGCCGCGCGGGATGGGGTAAGCTCCCACCTGCCTGCCGACAAGCATGCCGGATGAACGCCCTTCGGCGCGGATCGGGCCGCATTGCGCCGGGTGGCATGCGGGAAGCTGTTTCATGTGGTTTCTCTTGCGGGACATTGTTTCGGATTGGAAACATCCAGGATGAAAACAGTCCGATACAACAGTTCTCCGGCGTGCACGCCGCAATGCCGGAGTGTGCCGTTTCTTGCCAATGGTGTTGTATGCCGTGCAGGCATGGTGTAGGTGTACCGCAGTGGACGGGGCGCAACATCGCGCGCCGCCGCAACGGGAGACCCTGAAACGGCATGAAGCTTACCGCCAGAACGCGCTATGCGGCACGGGTGCTGGTGGCCCTTGCGGTGCATGGCACCGGAGGGCCGCTGACCACCACCGCGTTGTCGCGGTACACGGACATCAGCGTCCAGTTCCTGGAGCAGATTCTCAAGGATTTGCGGCGCGCCGGGCTTACAGCCAGCGCGCGGGGGGCCATGGGCGGCCACCGGCTTGCCCTGCCGCCCGGCAGGATCACCCTGGGTACGGTGGTGCGACTCATGGAGGGTGGCATCCGCATCGCGGAACATTGCGGCCTGGCCGACACCCCCGGCGACAGGCTGACCTGCCTTGGCTGGACGCGCGCCGCCGATGCCGTGGAATCCGCGCTGGATTCGATCACCCTGGATGATCTGGCCAACGGCCAGCCCGACCTGACGGAGCACGATCCATCCCACGATGGGCCCCCCCTCGCGGACAGGCCGGGTGTCTGACACCGCCCACTGACCACCGCATTTCGCCTGCATCCGCCACATTCGCATTTTTCCGATTCCTTCCAGAGACAATGGCGTCCCGTCCGTGCAGGCAGGGCGCCGTTTTTGTTGCATGCAGCAGGGTACCCCTGATGTGGCGTGCGGTGCTGCGTATGCGTACCTTGTCCGTAATGTGGATTTGCAGCGTGCCAATCCGTTCAATCCGGATTGCGGCAATGTGGAGTGAATACGTTAGTTGTATGGTGCTGTTGAATATACCATTGCGGTATGCTATGGTGCAAAAGTGCGCATGGAGTGTCCATTGCCGCCCTGCGTGCATGCGGGTGGCCGGATGCTGCGTGCGCGGGCGCGGCATGGCACGGGCGTGTGGGGCTTCGTGAAGGGTCGCGGCGTGATCGTCAACCGAGGGGGCAGGGCATGCGTTTGCTGACCAACAGTCGCTACGGCACGCGGATGATGCTGGATATCGCCCAGCACAGCCGTCAGGGGCCGGTGCTGATGCGCGACGTGGCGCGCCGACTGGATGTATCGCAGAAGTATCTGGAAAAGATCAGCCGTTCGCTGAAAGAGGCGGGCCTGCTGGTGAGCCAGCGTGGGCCCAACGGCGGGCACCGCCTGGGGCGCTCGCCCGACGACATTTCCGTGGGCGACGTGGTGCGCGTGCTGGAAGGCGGGGCGGAAATGGCGGGCTGCGGCCGCGACGAGGAACACTGTTCCCATGCCCCCGGCTGCCTGACGCGCATGGTCTGGAAGGAGTGCAGCCGGGCCATGTTCGACCGGCTGGACGCCATCACCTTTGGCGAACTGCTGCGCTACGTGGACCAGGGGGTGAAGTTCGGCGACTGGTGCCCCGGCACTGCGGCCGAGCATCGCCGGGAGGCGGAACAGGAACTGCGCGCGCTGGCCGGGCTTGCGGAGCCGTCCGGTCCTGCGGGGTCCATTGGATCGGCGGAATCCGCGGAACTGGCGGGACGGGCAGAACTGGTGCACTCGGCGGAATCCGATGGGCCGGAAAAATCCGTGCCCGCAAGGGGGGCCATATCGGGCGGCTGCCCCGCCCGCATGGTGCCCGCAACGCCCCGCGTGCCGATGTCCGTATCGGAACCGTGCGAACCGGAAGGGCCAGTTGGTCTGGACGGGCCGGACGATGCGGAGGGCCCCGGCTCCCCGCGCGCCCCACGCACCCGGCCGATCC
The DNA here is from genome assembly GCF_040373385.1 of Nitratidesulfovibrio sp. Taxonomy (NCBI): domain Bacteria; kingdom Pseudomonadati; phylum Thermodesulfobacteriota; class Desulfovibrionia; order Desulfovibrionales; family Desulfovibrionaceae; genus Nitratidesulfovibrio; species Nitratidesulfovibrio sp. The sequence continues at coordinate 188,808 of NZ_JBDXXH010000003.1, forward strand.
GCGTGTCCTGACCGTGGGCCGGGGGCGTACGGTGCGGCAGCACAGGAGGCGGCCATGACCGTCGGCACGGGCGGCACACCCCACCCCGGAACGGGCACGGGCATCAACGCCGGTACAGGTTCTGGCGCCGGGATGGGCGCCGGGTCCGGCTCGGGTCCCGATCCTGCCGGGCGCCCCGGCAAGGAGGGACGGGGGCGGCGCTTGCGTGGCCTGCCGGGCACCAGCCTGGCCGCCAAGGTGGTGGCGGGCAGCGGCGTGGCGTTGTTCCTGGGGGTGCTGGTGCTGTCGCTGGGCAGCATTCGTTATCAGCGCGAACACCTGCACGACGAACTGGCCGCCGGTGGCGACCGCCTGGGCACCACCATCCGTCTTGGCGCGCGTTTCGCCATGATGCTGAACGCCCGCGACGAGATCAACCAGATCATCAGCGACGTGTCCCGCCAGAAGGACATCGTCTCCATCCGCATCTACAACAAGGAAGGCGTCATCAAGTTCTCGGGCAACCCGGACGAGGTGGAACGCCGCACCAACATCCGCGATGAGGCCTGCGCCGCCTGTCATCGCACGGCCCAGCCCCGCCAGTGGCTGGCCCTGCGCGAGCGTACCCGCGTGTTCACCGACACGGATGGTCGCCGCCTGCTGGGCAGCCTTACCCCCATCATGAACGAACCCGGCTGTTCGGGTGAACCCTGCCACTTCCACCCGGCGGACAAGCTGGTGCTGGGCGCGCTGGAGGTGGTGCTTTCGTTGCAGGACGCGGAAACCGAGGTGCTGTCCTTCCAGACCCGGGTGGTCACCCTGGCGGCGGCGGTGTTCTTGCTGGGCGCCACGGCGGTGCACCTGTTCATGCGCCGCTTTCTGACGCGGCCCGTGGCCCGGCTGATCGAGGGCACCCGTGCCGTGGCGCGCGGCGAGAAGGTGGACCTTTCCGACGTGCGCCAGCAGGACGAGATCGGCGAACTGGCCGGGGCCATCACCCGCATGGATCGGGACATTGCCCAGAAGCAGGCGGAGCTGAACCGCCAGCGCGACGAATACCAGCGACTGTTCGACCAGGTGCCCTGCTCCATCACCGTGCAGGACAAGAATCTGCGGCTGTTGCGCTACAACCGCATGTTCCGCGAGAACTTCACGCCCAAACCCGGCGACTTCTGCTTTCAGGCCTACAAGGGGCGCACCGGCAAGTGCCCCAACTGTGCCGTGGAAATGACCATGCAGACCGGCCTTGCCCATTGCAGCGAGGAAAGCGGGTTTCACACCGACGGCAGCCGGGCGCACTGGATTGTGCACACCTCGCCCGTGTTCGATGCCGAAGGGCGGGTGACCGCGGCCATGGAAATGACCCTGGACATCACCGACCGCAAGGAACTGGAAGAAAAGCTGCGCCGTTCCGAACTCAAGTATCACGCCATCTTCAACCATATCCCCAGCGCCGTGTTCGTGCTGGACCAGCAGAGCCTGGAGGTGGTGGACTGCAACTCCACGGCGGAGAAGGTCTACGGCTGGCCGCGCGACGAGATGAAGGGCCGCTCGTTCCTGGACCTGTTTCCCCCGGACGAGCGCGAACGCTATGCCTCGCAGTTGCGGGCCTTTACCGTGCTGAACCGCGCCCGCAACGTGGCGCGTGACGGCAGGCCCTTTCACGTGGACATCATGCTTTCCCCGGCGGAATACCTGGCCCGGCAGGTGCTGCTGGTGACCACCACCGACATCACCGAACGGCTGGAGGCCGAGCAGAAGGTGATCCAGGCGGGCAAGATGGCCACCCTGGGCGAAATGGCCACCGGGGTAGCCCACGAACTGAACCAGCCGCTGACGGTCATCAAGACCGCCGGGGGCTTTCTGCTGCGCAAGGTGACGCGGGGCGAACCCATCGACCCGGAAATCCTGGCCACCATGGCTCGCGAGATCGACGGCCATGTGGACCGGGCCAGTCGCATCATCGGGCACATGCGTGACTTTGGCCGCCGGTCGGACCTGGCGCTTGAGCGGGTGGACATCAACGCGGTGCTGCAAAGCGCCACGGAATTCTTCAGCCGCCAGTTGTCGCTGCGCGGCATCGACATCGACTGGCGGCTGGCCGAGTCGCTGCCCCCGGTCATGGCCGTGTCCAACCGGCTGGAGCAGGTGTTCATCAACCTGCTGCTCAATGCCCGCGACGCCATAGAGGACCGCAGCGAGAAGGAACCGGGCGCGCCGCGCCGCATCACCGTGGAGACGGTGGGCGACGACCGGCGGGTGACGGCGCGGGTGTGCGACACCGGCTGCGGCATACCCCCGGCGCTGTTGCCGCGCATCTTCGAGCCGTTCTTTACCACCAAGAAGGTGGGCAAGGGCACGGGGTTGGGGTTGTCCATCAGTTACGGGCTGGTCAAGGAGTTCGGCGGGTCCATCCAGGCGTCCAACCTGGCGGAGGGCGGGGCGTGCTTCACCCTGTATTTTCCGGTGACTTCGGGGGTTGCGGACTCGTCCGCGACAACGCCCGCGACAGCGACCACGACAGCGACCACGACAGCGACCACGACAACGCCCGCGACAGCGACCACGACAACTCCGGGGCCGGGTTTGCCCGGTGAAGGCGGCGCGGCATGAACGCACAGCCGCCCCTGCCGCACCAGCCACTTCTGCCACTCTTGTTGGTCGATGACGAGGAAGGCATCCGCACCGTGCTGGCGCTGCTGCTGGCCGACATGGGCTGCGCGGTGCGCACGGCGGCCTCCGGGGCGGAGGCGCTGGCCATGGTCCGGGCGAATCCGCCCGCCGTGGTGCTGACCGACGTGCGCATGCCCGGCATGGACGGCATAGACCTGCTGCGCGCGGTGAAGGCGGAATTTTCCGGGGTGGAGGTGCTGGTGCTGACCGGCCACGGCGACATGGAGCTTGCCGTGTCCAGCCTGCGCCATGGGGCGGGCGACTTTCTGACCAAGCCGGTGGCCCCGGAGGCGCTGGAAGTGGCGCTGGACCGCGCCCGCCAGCGCATGGCCCTGCGCGAGGCCCTGCGCCGTCATACCGAGGAACTGGAACAACTGGTGGCCCAACGCTCCCGCGAACTGCTGCACGCAGAACGGTTGGCCGCCGTTGGGGAAACGGCTGCGGGCCTGGCCCACGCCATCAAGAACATGGCGGGCGGGCTGGAAGGGGCCATGTTCGTGCTGGAAAAGGGGCTGGAACTCAACCGGCGCGACTATCTGGAGCAGGGCTGGCGCATGGTGCGCGACGACGTGGCGCGGGTGCGCGACCTGGCCATGCGCCTGCTGGACATGGGGCGGACAGCGGAACTTGCCCCGCGCCCGTGCGACCCGGATGGCCCCCTGCGCGATGTGGCCCGGTTGCTGGCCCCGCGCGCGGCGGCGGCCGGGGTGACGCTGGCGATGCAGGGCGGGGCCGGGCCGGACCCGGTCATGCTGGACCCGGACGCGGTGCACCGCTGCCTGATGGATCTGGTGGTCAACGCCATCGAGGCATTCGAGGAGGATGACGGGATGGGTGTCTCGGCCACTGGCGCATCTGGTGCCCCAGCGACGGTTGCGGACTGGATGGATGCCAGCGGCGGCGGGACGGCAGAAGCCTTCCCGGATGCGGCCCGCCGGGTGCTCCTGCGCAGCCGCCGGGTGGCGTTGCCTGACGCTGCGGGCGGGGATGCCGTGTCAGCAGAGGAGGCTGGGGCGGCCAGCGTGCCCGGCATCGAATACGTGGTGGAGGACAACGGTCCCGGTTTTCCGGAACAGGCCGGGCCAGCCGGGCAGGCCGGGTCAGCCAGGTCAGCCGGGCAGGCCGGGCAGGAGCAGGGGGGCAGTGCAGCCCCGAACGGCTTTGCCGCCTTCGTTTCCGCCAAGCCGGGCGGCAGCGGCGTGGGCCTCATGGCCACGCGCAAGCTGGCCCGCGAAATGGGCGGCGAACTGGAACTTGGCCCCGCCTCGCACGGGCGCGGCGTGCGGGCTGTGCTGCGGGTGCGGGCAGGGGAATAGCCTGTCGGGCGGCTTAGGCAGTGGGCCACGCCCTGCGGGTGTGCAGCACGCGGATGACCTCGATGTCGTTGGTTCCGGTGGCGGCGTACACGATGACATAGGGCAGGTCGGCAAGGCGCAGTTCGCGGGTGCCCGCCACGCGTCCGGGCTTGCCCCGCGCGGGCAGCGCGGCCAGCGACTCCACGGCGGCGACGATGCGCGCGGCCACGGAAGACGCGGCCTCCGGCGAATCCTGCCGGATGAAGCGTACCGCTTCCATCAGGTCGTCAGCGGCGGATTCCGCCCAGCGGATCACCGGACGGCCCGGTCAAGGTCAACGCCAAGCGCGGCAAGGCGGTCGCGGACGTCCCCGTGCGTAACGGCGCGCCCGGCGGCAAGGTCGGCCTGGCCCTTGCGGACTTCTTCATGGAACCACGTTTCGTGGGCCAGGTACTTGGCCAGCGCGTCCTGAATGATCCACGCCCGGCTGCGGCCCAGGGCTTGGGCCATGCCGTCGATGGAGGCAAGGGTAGCTTCGTCGAGCCGGATGGATGTGGGCTTCATGGCGTACTCCGTGTAGTCTTTGTGACTACATATGCCGCGCACGTCTGCCGCGCAAGCCCTCTTTGCACGCCATGACCTTTATGCCAGTGCGAAACGCCGCTTGTCCGCACTGGGAGTCATGCGTCGCTGGCGCGTTGTTCTTCCCCCTGTGCATCACCCCGCCGCACCGCTTCCGGCAGACGGCGCGGCAAGGAGACGGTGAAGGTGCTGCCCTCGCCGGGTTCCGAGGCCACGGCAATGTGCCCGCCATGCTGCCGTACCACCTGGCTGGCCACGAACAGGCCGATGCCCGTCCCGGCGCTGCCTTTGGACGAGAAGAACAGGGTAAACAGCTTTTCGCGGGTCTCGCGGTCCATGCCGGTGCCGTTGTCGATGATGGTGAAGGTCACCTCTTCCGGCGTGCCGCGCACCCGTAAGGTGACGACGTGGTCCTGCTTGCGGTTGTCCGCCGCGCAGGCTTCCACCCCGTTTTCCAGCAGGTTCACCAGTGCGGCTGACAGCGCCCCGGCGTCCGCCTCGAAGGTGCCGAGGTCCGCGATACCACCGCTTCCCGCTGATCCGGCCTGAGCCGTACCCGTGTTCTTGCCGACCTCCGCCCCCGTTTCCGCGTTCCCCGTGCTGTCTGCTTCCACCCCTGCTGCCGTAAAGTCCCGCACAAAGCGCACCCCGCGTTCCGTGGCCTTGGCTTCCACCAGGGTGGCGGTTTCCTCGGCAAAGGTGCGGGTGACCACCACTTCCCAGTTCAGCTCGCGGTTCTTGGCGTAGTACAAAAGGTCCAGCACCATTTTGCGCAGCCGGTCCACCAGGTGGCGGATGTCCTGGTGGCTGTCCTGCACCCGCGCCGCGTCGCCGCGCGCGATGCCGCTGCCAAGGCGGTACACCCCGCCGTCCAGCGCGGTGAGCAGCCCCTTGATGCCATGCGCCGTGGAACCCAGCAGCAGCCCCAGTTGCGAAAGCCGGTCCTGCAAACGGCGCAGTTCGGTAATGTCCGTGGACATTTCCATCACTTCGGTGATGGCGCCCTCCGCGTCGCGCAGGGGGGCTGTCCACACCAGCACGTTCACCTGCCGCCCGTCGCGTGCGGTGACCACGGTTTCCGCCTGATGGGGACGCCCGTCGTCAAAGGTGCGCCCGGCGGGGCAGCCGGAACAGGGGGCCAGGCGGTGGGCAAAGGCGTCGTGGCAGCGGCGGCCCGTGGGGTCGCCGAAATCCTCGCGGTATCTGCGGTTGGCTTCCACCACGCCGAAGTCGCGGTCCATCACCGCCACGTAGCAGGGCGATTCGTCGAACAACTGGCGGAACCGTTCGCGGGTCAGGCGCAGGTCTTCACGCAGGCGGCGCACCTCGGAGATGTCCACCGAAAGCTCCAGCACCAGTTCCACCTCGCCGTCGTTGCCGTAGATGGGCGCGGTGTTCACGATGACCGGGATTTCCTGCCCGTTCCTGCCCAGCAGCACCTCGTTCGAGCGAAAGCCCTCGCCCGTTTCCAGCACGCGCATCACCGGGCACAGCCGGTCGCCGGGGCCGCGCCCGGCGTAGGCCTCCCAACTGCGGCTGCCGATGCGGTGGCCCAGGCGTTCCTTGTACAACTGGTTGGTGGAGACGATTTCGAGGTCGGCATTGTGCACGGCCACGAAGCAGGGCAGTTCGTTGAACAGCCCGCCGTCGTCCAGCGCGCTGCACAAGGAACGGATGCCGCTGGCGATGCCGTCCATGACCTGCAACGCGGCCAACTGGCGTTCCGCCTCCACCAGCCGGGCCGACTGGTCGCGCACCATCTGTTCCAGGTTTTCGGTGTACCCGCGCAGGCGGCGGCGCATGGACATGCGTTCCTCGGCGCGGCGCAGGGCCACTTCCAGCATGTCGTCGTTGACGGGCTTGGTGAGAAAGTCGGTGGCGTCGCGCTTCAGGCTCTGGATGGCGAGATCCATGTCGCCGTGGCCCGTGAGCATGATGACCTCCACCTCCGGGTCGGCGGCCTTCAGGCGTTCCAGCAGGTCCAGCCCGGACAGGCCGGGCATCTTGATGTCGGTGAGCACGATGTCGGGCCTGTGCTCGGCAAACCGGGCAAGGGCCTCTTCGCCGCTGGCAGCGGTGGTCACGTCGTAGCCCGCGTCGGCAAGGGATATGCCGAGCACGGTGCGGATACCTTCCTCGTCGTCCACCAGCAGGATCGATGCGCCCATGCGCGGCTCCTCGGAATCCGGTTCACGGTCGGGGGCACGGTCCCTGTGTCATGTGTGCGTGCCCGGACGCGGCCATCGGGAAATGGAGGGGGAAGGCCCCGGACGTTGTCGCGCCGTGGGCGGGGTTGGGGCGGACGCCGCCCGTCCTGCATTGTTCCATGCTGTGCAAAAAAGAACAAGGGCGGGCCGCCGGGGAGGGCATTGCCCGCCCCGGCGGTACGTGGCGTGTGGCATGTGGCGCGACATGTCGGCAACAGGCGGTGTGCGTGGTCCGGCGGACGGCATGCGCTGCCGACGCAGACCGCGATGCCTGCCGCCAGCGACCTGCCGCCGCCCGATCCCCGCCGTGCGAGGGGCTACTGCCGCGCTACTGATGCGTTACTGGCACTTCCCCCGCCAGTTCCCCGCGCTTTTCCAGCGTTTCGCGGATGATTTCCAGCAGGCGGTTGGGGTCGAAGGGTTTCTTCAGCGACGCCACGGCGTTGCGGATGGCCAGATGGATGCCCGACAGCCCGCTGATGACGATGACCGGGGTGTCGCGGAAGGCGTCTTCCTTGGTCATCTTGCGGTAGAAGCGCGGCCCCCACTCGTTGGGCATTTCCAGGTCCAGCGTCACAAGGTCGGGCCGCTCGCGTTGCAGCACTTCCAGCGCCTCGCTGCCGTCCGAAGCGGAGCAGGTGGCGTACCCGTTGTCGGAAAGGATATCCACCATGTACTTCACGATGTAGGGGTCGTCGTCCACGACCAGTATCTTGTACGGCATGCGTTCATTCTCCTTGGCGTCGTGCGTGGCGGCGCGCGGTGACGCCGTTGCCTGCCCTGTCTTTCGGGATATTCCGTCCGGGGTCGACCCGGTTCCATCCTGTTCCGCCCGTTTTGCCCGTTCCGGTGGCCCTGCCGATCCGTTTCCCGTTCCGTCCAGCGCCCGGTGGGCCAGTTCCAGCAGCCTGTCGGGCCGGGGGGGCTTTTCCACATAGGCGAACGGCTCGTTCACCTCCGTGTTCCCGTCTCCGTCCGCAGCATGGCACATGGACAGTCCGTGGGCAAAGGTGGCCCCGCCCACGCCGGACAACATGATCACCGGGACGGAACGCAGGGCGGGGTCGGCCTGCATGGCGCGGTACATGGGCAGGCCCCCGCCGCCCGGCATCATCACGTCCAGCACCACCAGGTCAGGCCGCCGTCGCCGCGCCGTCTCCAGGCCTTCGGCGCCGTTGCGGGCGGCCACGGCCTCGTGCCCGTCGGTTTCGAACAGGGCCTTCAGGAAGAACCGGAACGACAGGTCGTCGTCCACCACCAGCACCAGCGCCATGGGCCTACCCGCTCGGTTGTTTTTTAGAGGGGCTGTCCTAGGCGACGCGTTCTTCGTGGGTCACGCTGGCCACCGGACAGGCGGAGCGCAGCACGACCTGCTCCACGGTGGAGCCGATTTCCGCGTCCTCGGCGGGAACGTCCCTGGCGTGGTGGGCCATGACGATAAGGTCCGCCTTGCGGTCACGGGCGTACTTCAGGATTTCCACATACGGCGTGCCTTCCCAGATTTCCACCTGGTAGTTGTCGTAGTCGGTCATCTTGCTCACGTACTTGTCCTGCATCTGCTTGCGCGCCCGTTCCAGCAGCCGTTCGATCTCGGCCTGGCTGGGGTACAGCCCCGAGCCGCCAAGGTCGCAGGCGTGGAACAGGTACAGCTTGGCACCCACCTCGCGCGCAGTCTTGTAGGCAAACTGGAAGGCTGCGTCGGCGGGCTTGGAGAAGTCGGTGCTGAACACGATGTTGGAGAACATGTGCCAGCAGGTGTTGCAGGGCCGGTTGACGATCAGCACCGGACAGCGCGCGGACTTGGACACCTTCTGCATGGTGTTGCCGATGATGGAGCGCACCCGTGATGCGGCGGCGTCTTCATCGCGCCCGTGCGCGCCCATGACGATCAGGTCCACCCCTTCCTGCCGGGCAAAGCGCAGGATTTCGGTGTGCGGCACGCCCACGGCCAGTTGCAGCGCGGCGTTGGGCGGGCCGAATTCCTTGAACTGGGCCTCGTAGACGTGCTTCAGTTCCTCGGTGACCCATTCGCGGTAGTCCGCGTCGGCCACTTCTTCCTCGCCCGACTTGAGGTCGCGCACATAATTTCCGAAACCGCGCGTGGGCACCCCCAGCACGTGGAAGACATACAGGCGCGCTTCGTTGCGCCTGGCCAGTTCGAAGGCCACCTTGGCCGCGTTGTCACATGCCGGCGAGGCCGACGTCGCAAAGAGGATCTTACCGAACATGGCGTTTACCTCCGTAGGCTACAGTGTCGGGCGCCACCCTGGAAGCCGAGCTCCCATGCGAGGCCCTCGATGACTTCGAACAGACTGAAGGTGGTCTCGCAGTCGAGCACCCGCGTCCTGTCCCCGAATACCACGTGTCGCAGGCCGCCCAGCGAGAGCGGCAGATCCAGAAGGGCATCGAGCGGGATGAACCTGATTTCGTGTTCCGTTTCGCCGTCGCGGCCGCAGGGGCTGTTGGCTCCCGGCGCCAGCGCCCGCAGCGAAAGGTAGATTTCCGCGCGCGGGCCGCCGGGGTAGCCGATAAGGTCCACCGTCTTGCGCAGTGCAAGGCCGGTCAGCCCGTCGGCACGGCAGCCTTCAGCGGGGCAGCGGTCGGCCTCGGCCACGGCGGCGGGCAGGAACGGGCCAAGGCGTTGCAGCTCGGCATGCCGGGTCAGCAGGGCGAAGAACGAGCGCAGCGTGCAGCCCGCGTCCAGCACCGCCGCCAGTCGCAGACAGGGCAGCGGGTCGGCGTGGGTGCTTCCGTCGGGCGCGCGGAGCGTTCCGTCGGGGGCAAGGTGCACGGTGTCCATGTCTTCTCCGGGGTGTTCTCCGTCCGGTGTGACGCGGGATGCCGCAGGGGGCCGGTTACCGTTGTTGCCGTTTCGCCAGGGCGCCTCAGGCTTTCGTGTGGCAGCCGCCGCAGGCCGTGGGGCCCTTGCCCTGCTCCCTGTGGCAGCCCATGCACTGGCGGTGATAGGCGCGCTCCAGCGGCGTGCCCTTGCCGGTCTTGCCGCCATGCGCGGAGTGACAGTCGGCGCAGGGGGTACCTTCGGACGTGGGGGCCGTGGCGTCGCGCCGTCCGTCCTCGGTGGTGCCGTGGTGGCAGGTGCCGCATTCGTCGATCTTGGCCTTTTCGTTGTGCGTGTCGTGCACGAACCGGGCGGCCGGGCGCGATTGCGGGGCCAGGGCCTCGGGCGCCAGATGCTTCATGTCTTCCTGGGCCGGGGCCATGGCCACGGGCGGCGACAGCAGGAACAGCAGCGCGGTGGCCAGGATCGCCGTCACGATCGCCAACTGGGTTGCCAGACGGGTCGCCTGCGGCAGGGAACGTGGTGCCTTCATGCGGGTGCTCCTTGCCGTGCCTACGCGGCGCCGGGCTTTTCCATGCAGTCGTAGATCAGGTCGCCCAGGAACTTGGTGTGCATGCCGAGCTTGTAGTGCTGGATGATGTCTTCAAGCCCGCCGTGGCAGTTGTGGCAGGGGGCCACCACCGTGTGCACGCCCGTGGCGGCAAGCTGGTCGGCCTTGGCCTTGTTGCCCGCCAGGCGCACGCCCTTGAAGGGCGGTCCGCAGTTGATCACCCCGCCGCCCGCGCAGCAGCACAGGTTGTGTTCTCGCGTGGGGGACATTTCCACCACGTTGGAGCACAGGGCGTGGGTAACCTCGCGCAGCTTGTCCATCAGGCCGCGCCCCCGGATGATGTTGCACGGGTCGTGGATGGTCACCGGCTCGTCGAACTTCTTGGCCAGCTTGATCTTGCCCTCGGTCAGCAGCTCCCAGAAGAATTCCACCGAATGCACGATGGGCACCGGGTGGTTCTTCCAGCCCAGCCAGCGGTTGCCCACGTCGTACACCGAGCGGAAGGCGTGCCCGCATTCACCCATGACGATGCGTTTCACCTTCAGCTTCTGGGCCATCTCGAAGTGGCAGCGCTTGAGCCGCCCCATCATTTCGTAGTCGCCGGTGAACATGCACATGTCGCTGTTGTCCCAGCCGGGGGACGAGGGCATGGTCCAGTCCACCCCGGCCTGGTCGAAGATCACCGCGGCCTGGTAAATGAGCTGGGTGCGGAACTTGGGCTCCGGCGCGATGACCGAGTACAGGAAGTCTGCCCCTTCCTTGTCGAAGGGGATGCGCAGCGCGGGAATTTCGCTGCGCGCCTCGTCTTCCTGCCACACCAGGCTGTCGATCCATTCGTCTTCCTTGACCCACATCTGGTTCATGGTGCCCGAATGGCTGTGCGCGGTGTCCTGGATGTACAGGGGCACCACGCCCAGGCGATGACAGATGCGCCGCACCAGGCTCATGACGTAGCCGGTGTCGATGCCCACGGGACAGTAATGCACGCAACGGCGGCACAGGTTGCATTCGGTGTAGGCGATCTGGGCCATGCCGTAGATGTCGTCCGGGTCCACCTTGCCGCCGGTGCGCAGCAGCTTCCACATGGTCTGTTCCATCTTGCCCACGGGCGAATAGGTGGGGTCGCCATCGTGCGAGATGCAGTAGTGGCAGGCGTCGGCGCACATGCCGCAGCGCATGCAGGTTTCATGGTAGACGGCCAGGCGCGCCCCGGCCTCGCCCTTGGTCACCGCCTTGACCACGCGTTCGATGCGTTCACGCGTCAGGGCGGCCACGCCCCGCACGAGGTTGGCGTCTTCTATGCGGCGTTCCGCTATGCCCGAGAATTCCGTTGCGCTCATGTGGTTGTCTCCCGTGGGATGGCGCCGCGCGCCCTTCCGATGAATCCGTCCGGTCCCTGTGCCCCTGCCCGTCCTGCATGTCCCGTGAGTCTGCCCGCAAGGTCGGCGTATCCGGCCTGCTTCGCCCTACCAGTCGGGGCAGTGGCGCACCCCGCCGAACTCCGAGCCCATGTAGGCCCTGGTGAAGGGCGAGAAGATGGCGTGCGACAGCCGGGTGAAGGGCAGGGCCATCAGCGTGGCCTCGCCCGACAGCACGTGCAGGGTGGACAGCAGCAGGTTGTCGCCGATCTGCTGCTTGGCCAGGAACGCGGTGATGCACGGCACGGCCACCAGCGCCAGTACCAGCCAGTCCATGGGCCGGGTGACGAAGCGGACAGTGGGAAGTTGCAGGCGTCTCCATGCAAAGAATCCGCACAGCAGGATGACCAGCACGGTCAGGGTGTCGGCCACGCCTTCCGGCAACGACCAGACGTTGACGCCGAATGCGTAATCCCACAGTACCGCGTGCCCCGGCGCGAAAAGCAGCAGCAGGCCGAGCGCGGTGTGGAAGGCGAAGGTGGCCACGGTGACGGCCGGGTTGGCCCGCCAGCCCAGGGTGGCGAACGGGGTTGCCCAGCGCGCCATGGAGCGCGCGGCAAAGCACACGTCCATGTAGGCCACGGCGTTCATGTCCTTCTTGCGGGCCAGTGCCCACATGGAGGCGATGCGCCAGGCCGACCCGCCCAGAAACACGGCCCAGGCAACCCAAGCCAGGGGACCCACGGCGAAATTGTAGAGTTGCTGCATTGCTGTGCCTCCGCTGGCCGATCAGGCCTTGAAATCGTCGGGAGTGGCCACCCACCGTTCGCACGCCCCGTCGCGGATGCCCCGCAACAGCACGCTGCCGGACGGGCAGCCGGAATCGGCGGGGCCGAACATCGGGTCCCACGCCGTGGTGAACGCATCGCGCCACGGGCGACCATCCAGCAGCACCGTTTCACGGCCCCGGTCCCGTACCCGCACCGCCACGTGCCGACCGCACGGGCTGAACACGGGCCGCCAGGCCATGTCCCACTTGCCGGGCCAGGCCACGCCGTCCACCACCACCTGCCAGGCGGTGTTGTCGTTGCTGGCCAGGGCCGCAGCGCGGGTGCCGTCGGGCGACAGGACAAGGTCGGTGACCACCGGGGCGCTGAACGGCCAGGGGGATGCGTCGCGGGCAACGGTGAAGCTGCCGTACCGGGGGGCCACTATGGCCCACAGATGCCGCCCGTCCGGGCTCCAGGCGGGCGCCCAACACTGGAAGAAGCGCGCTTCCCACAGCAGGGTGCCGTCCAGGGCCATGCCCCAGCGACCATCCTTGCGCACCGGGGCTGCCACGGCGCCGGTGGCCGGGTCGAAGCAGGGTTCCCACACGCAGGGGAAGGTGGCGGGCCACAGCGTGCCGTTGACGGCCACGGTGTATTCGGAATGGGAAAGGCGCACCTGCGCGGCCACCCGGTCGTTGCGGTTGTCGAACACGGGGGTCCACACGTTCATGAAGTTGCGGTCCCATGCCTCGCCGTCAACGGCCACACTGTAGACGCCCCTGGTAAAGGTCTCCAGGTCGGCCTGCCCCAGCGGCACGGTCTGCACCACGGCGGCGGTACGGCGACCATCGGGACTGAGGGCGAAGTTGTTGGCGTTCTCGTACAGCGTTTCCCACGGCTCGCCGTCCACGATCATGCCGTAGCGCATGTCCTGCTGCACGGCGGCGATCACCCTTCCGGCGGGCCCGTGCATGAGCGACCACACGAAACCGTATGTTTCCGGCCACGGTTCGCCGTCCACGGCCACGGTCCATTCCCCGTCCTGCTGCACGATGGCGGCAAGCCGGCCATCGGGCAGGAAGCGCGGCGACCAGACCTTGTCGAAGCCCGCATCCCAGACACCGTCGTCCACGCGCATGGTGAAGCTGTCATCCTCCTGCCGGACCACGGCTGCCACGTGCATGCCGTCGTGCGACATGAGCGGTTCTTCCTGCCATTGGTGGTCGGGCAGCGGCGCGAAGGACGACGCGATGACCCGCCTGCCCGGTTCCCAGTCGCCGGGGCCGGGCTGCGAAAGCCCCGTTGCGGCGTGCGCGTCGGGCGGCGCTTCCGGCTGGCCGGGGGCCGTTTGCGGGGTTGCGGTGGGTGTGGACATGCGAACCTCCTGTTCTGCGTTCGGCGTAGTTGCGTCGAAGGCAGGAGAATGATCGTTGCACTGTATTGTGGCGTCGCAAATGCGAATGTGTTTGAGGGGTATGTAGCACAGGAAAGACTACCGGGGAAGTGGTGTTGCAAAAAATAGTAGTCTACTGCTGAGGTAGATTTGATTGTATACCGCAATGGTAGAGTAGAAATGCAACCGATTTGGTAGAAAATGCATGCCGCTTTGCGTGTGTCATAATGCAACGTGCCAGTTGCTGGCGCAGTGCACGTGCGTGGCTGTGTGTCGGTATGAAACATAGTGTTTCGCAGGTGTGTCGAAATCGGAATGGCGCAGGGAAGGCCCGAACACGGCGGGGCGCACCGAAGCATGCCCGGTATGCTTTCCGTGGCGCCGGGCGGTGTGCCTGCTTGAGTGCTGCACGTGATGCCGGGCGTACAGGCGGAAGAGGGGGAGGCGGCGAGAGGCCGAAATGCTCCGGTAATGATGTTGACTATGAAAATCGTTTTCAGTATCTACGACGGAAACGTCCGTCGTACCCCCTGCGCGGCGCGACGTTGCACGGGGCCGCGCGCCATTACCGTCGCCCGGCCCGTACATATTCCTGTAAGGAAGGAAGGAGACGACATGAAACGTTTGATCACGTTGCTGCTGGGCGCGGCGCTGCTGTGCGGCGCCGTATCCCCGGCGGGCGCAGCCACCATCGAGGCCAAGGGCGAGTGGGCCTTCGATTTTTCGTGGACCGACGGCATGAACTACCGCTCCGCCGAAGACGGCGGGGACAGCGAAGATGATTTCGCGGCCCACCAGCGGCTGCGTACCCAGATCGACATCATCGCCAGCGAATCGCTGCGCGGCGTGGTGTTTCTGGAAATGGGCACCACCACCTGGGGTGCCGAAGACGGGGCGTTGGGTTCCGATGGCCGGTCGGTGAAGGTGCGCCGGTCGTATATCGACTGGGTGGTGCCCGATACCGAAGTGCAGGTGCGCATGGGCTTGCAGGGCATGGATATGCCCGGAGCCACCTTTGGCGCCAACCCGGTGCTGAGCGATGAAGACGTGGCTGCCCTGGTGCTGAGCTACGCCGTCAACGAAAACGTGGGCCTCACCGCCTTCTGGGCGCGCCCCTACGACACCAACTCCGGCAACTCCTCCGCCGACGGCAACGACTTCGACGAAGTGGACCTGTTCGGCCTGACCGCGCCGGTGACCCTGGACGGCGCCAGCGTGACCCCGTACGTCATGTACGCCTCGGTGGGCAAGGACGTGGACGGCACCGACACCACCTCGTGGGAGACGTTCCTGGACGGCATGCAGAGCCTGGGCGAGCGCACCGGCATGACCGGCGACGACACCACCATCCACAATGCGTGGTGGGGCGGCGTGGCCTTCGAACTGACCATGTTCGATCCCTTTGCCGTGAAGATGGACTTCACCTACGGCAACAAGGACGCCGACGAAGACTACGCCACCCGCGAAGGCTGGCTGGTTTCTGCCATGGTCGAATACAAGATGGAATCCGCCACCCCCGGCGTGTTCGCATGGTACGGCAGCGGTGAAGACGACGACATCGACAACGGCTCCGAGCGCATGCCTTCGGTTTCGCCCAACGCCTGGGCGCCCACCAGCTTCGGCTTCCCCGGTTCCGTCTTCAACCAGGACAGCCAGTTCGCCCTCAACGGCGCGGGCCTGTGGGGCATCGGCGTGCAGGTGGCGGACATCTCGTTTGTCGAAAACCTGTCTCACCTCGTCCGCGTCACCTACATGCGCGGTACCAACGATTCCGAACTGGTGAAGGATACTTCCGGTCTGGCCGATGAACTGGCCCCGGCACAGGGCGGCGTGTTCCTGACCGACGAGGACAGCGCCTGGGAAGTGAACTTCGACCACACCTACCAGATCTACGAGAACCTCACCTTCATCCTTGAAATGGGGTACATCCGCCTGGATCTGGATGAAGATGTCTGGGGCGCCGCAGGCGAAGACCTGAACGCCGCCAAGAAGCTGACCTTCAACCTGGTGTACGAGTTCTAGCCGTATCGTCCGGCGGCCGCGCGGCGTGACCGACGCAGGGAGCCGACCGCAAGGGCAATAGGGCCGCACCGGCAGTGCCGGGTGCGGAATGCAATGGGGGCATGACCTTTGGGTCATGCCCCCTTCATGTTTCGCCTCCCCCCTTTTTTTGAACAGGGATGATGGAACAATGGTGCGGCACGTCGCCGAAGGGTGGTGGGGCTGTACGGTGCTGACGTGCAGCGCATGTGCCGGGATATCGAAAACATGCGCCACTGGAGCGGCAATGCAGCGCAATTGCGGTGTACAATGCGGAAATCCGCGTGCTATGCCGAAGAGGATAGCCAAGGACAGGACGTGTCGTGCGCCGCAATGCGCGGTGCGCAATGCCCTGTCGGCGTGTTGCCTGATGCGTGGTGATGCGGGCGGAGGCATGCGGATGCGTGCCGATGTCTGCGGATGCGGTGATGGCGGTGCGTTTTCGGCACGCTTGCCGCGTTTTCCGGCGGGGTTGCACATGCCCCGCCTTTCGCAAAAGGTGCACCCCCATGCCCATCGACGGCTGGCTCGAGGCATTGCCCGGCCAGGCTGACGGCGTCGCGAATCGCGATGTGGCCCTTGACCTGGATATGTTCGCCATTCGCCCCCACCCGCTGCTGTCCACCCGCACGGTGCGTCATCAGGTAACCCGGCTCAGCACGCACCTGAATGCCATGGGTTCCGTGGATGATGGCCTGCGCCGCGCACTGATAGGCTATTCTCTGTATACCCGCCAGTTGGACATGGTGCAGCACCGCGCCACCAAGCCCATCTGCCGCGACGGCTGCGAACGCCCCCCGCTGGGCTGCTGCAACCGCAGTCACAACGTGGTGTTCAGCCTGTCGGACATCATGATGCAACACCCCACGGGGCTTGCCCTGCGCATGGGCGACGCGCTGGCCCGGTTGCAGGCAGAGGAGGGCGCCCACCACGCCCATGGCGCACCCATGGGCGAGCGGGGCTGCCCGTATCTGACGGCCACGGGGTGCACACTGTATCTCTTCAAGTCGCCGTTATGCGTGCACTACCTGTGCCCCACCGTGGCCGCCGCGCTGGAAGCGGCGCACGGGGCGGGGGCCGTGCCCTTCGTGGCGGGCATGCGCCGGGCAGCCAACCGGCAGTTGGAACGCAGCAGCGACTTCATGGAGCCCGGTCTGGTCGAGGCCGCGGTGGAGATGTTCGCGGCGGATGACGGGGAGGGACGCGGGGCGGAAAACTGGCCGGATGGCGGGGGGGACAACGCCTGAGGCGGGCTGACGTCTGAAAGGGGGGATGTGTCACCACGACCGGGCTTGCGCCGCGAGGAAGGCGTGGGGTCGTTTTGGCGGAAAATGCACGTTGCGTGACATTGCCGCCATGGCGGAGCACCGGTACACTGCACGGGTCAGGCCGAAGGCGTTGTCTTTCAGGCCCGTTGCCCTTCCGACCCGTTGTCGCTCCCTACGCAGCCATTCCCTGTGAGACCCCATGCCGCAGCCCGTACGCCACATCGTGTTCGTCCTCTATCCCGGTTTCGTGGGGTTGGACCTTGCCGGTCCGCTCGACGTGTTTTCCTGCGCCGCCCGGCTGGCCGAGCGGCAAGGTCGCCCCGTGCCGTACCGTTGCCATTTCGCGGCGCAGGCGGTGGGGCCGGTGGTTTCCGCGTCCGGTTTGTCCGTACTGGCGGATACGCCCCCCGATATGTGCGAAAAGGACCGTTCCGGGCCGGGCGGCTTTGCCCCGCATACCCTGGTGGTGCCCGGTGGCGTGACGCCGGGGCGGGAGGGGGACGCCCCGGACCTGTGCTGCATGGTGTCCGGACTGGCTGCCCGGTCCCGCCGCGTGGTTTCCGTGTGCACCGGCGCATTGCTGCTGGCCGCCTGCGGCCTGCTGGACGGGCGGCGGGCCACCACACACTGGCAGGCCTGCGCCCGGTTGGCCGCCTATCCGGCGGTGCGGGTGGAACCGGACGCCATCTTCGTGCGTGACGGCGGGGTGGTGACCAGCGCCGGGGTGACGGCGGGCATCGACCTGGCCCTGCATCTGGTGGAAGAGGACCTTGGCCCGGCCACGGCCATGGAGGTGGCCCGGCTGCTGGTGGTGTACCGGCGGCGGGTGGGCAACCAGAGCCAGTTCAGCGCGCCGCTGCGGGCACAGGCGCGGGCCGGGGCGCGTTTTGGCCCGCTGCACGCCTGGATGGAAGCGCGCCTTGGCGAAGATCTGGGCGTGGAGCGGTTGGCCGGGCAGGCCCACATGAGCCCGCGCCACTTCGCGCGGGTGTTCCCGCAGGAAACAGGCATGAGCCCTGCGCGGTACGTCGAGCAGTTGCGGCTGGACCGGGCGCGCGAACTGCTGGAATCGGGCGAGGCGCACATGCAGACCGTGGCCGTGGCGGCGGGATTCGGCAGCGAGGAGCGGCTGCGCCGGGCCTTCCAGCGGCGCATGGGGGTGACGCCCAGCCAGTACCTGGAGCATTTCAGCGGCTGACGCGGCGCGCCGGAGCCGTAAGTCCCGTTGAGGCTGTTGACAACCCCAAATTCTTGCGGGGGAGGGACCCTTTTGGAAAAGGGTCTCCTCCCCCGTACCCCTTCCTCCCAAAACTTTTATTTATGTTTTCAGTCTAGTACGAGGGCGTAAAAGATGGGGTTCCCAGGGGCGATAGCCGCCCTGCGATCGCCATCCGTAACACTCGAAGACTCGTATAACGGTTGCCGTCCTTGGCTGCCGGAGGCTTCCAAAAGCAGACCCTGTCAACAACCTGGTTCATTTTTCGGTGGCGCATGACGCCCCGCAGTTTCGCCCATGGCGTGAACTGCGGGGCGTGTGTCGTTGTGGCGGGCTGCTGCGCGTGTGCATTGTGGTGTGGTCCGCAACGCCATCCGGCGGCATGTGCCCTGTATGCACCCGGTGTGCAGCGGACGCCGGGGTTGCCCGGCACGTCGCCAACCGCATTAACCGCATCAATCACACCAAGGAGCACCCATGACCACGTACGGCCTGTACATTTACGAACAGGTGGCAGAGCAGGACTTCGTCGGCCCGCAGCAGGTGTTTGCGGCCTCGCGCCATATCGCGGGCGGCAGCGACACCATCGTGACCATTGCCGCGCGGGCCGAGCCGCTGCGGGGGGCCTGCGGCCTGCGCATGATTCCCGACCACACCTTTGCCGATGCGCCGCCTTTGGACGTGCTGGTGCTGCCCGGCACCGCCGACGTCGCCCGCCACGCCCTGTCCGACCCCGGCCTGCTGGACTGGGTGCGGGCGCAGGCCGCCACGGCGCGCTGGGTGACGGCAGTGTGCACCGGCACGCTGATCCTGCACGCGGCGGGCCTGCTGCGCGGACGCAAGGCCACCACCCACTGGGCCTATGCAGAGGAACTGGGCCGCGATCCGCAACTGACCCTGCTGCCCGACATGCGCTACGTGCGCGACGGCAACATCGTCACCTCGCAGGGGGTGTCGGCTGGCATCGACATGGCCCTGTGGCTGGTGGGACAGATGCATGACCCGGACCACGCCCGCGCCGTGCGCAGGCTGATCCAGTACGACCCGGCCCCGCCGTACACGGCGGAAGTGTAGGGGGGGATGCTGCGGCAGCCGCGCGAATTGCGCGGCTGCCGTGTCAAACGCCGCGCGCGAACAGTTGGCCACTGGCGGTCGATGCGCGCGGCAGGCACCCGAACGGAAAAAGGCGTACGCGGTTGCGTACGCCTTTTGGCTTGCGATGGCGTCCCCAAGGGGATTTGAACCCCTGTCGACGGCGTGAAAGGCCGTTGTCCTGGGCCAGCTAGACGATGGGGACACCCTAGTGCGCCTTGCGGCGCGGAAGAGACGGATACTCCGAAGGCGCGGGGTGCGTCAAGCGAAAAAGATGGCGGCGCGGCAAGAGAATGCGGAGAGGGCGGCGTATGGAGCCGAAACGCCGTTCCAGCCTGCACGGAAGTAGGAGCGACTGCCCCATGGGGGGGGCGGCAGTGCAGGCCATATCCGGCGTGCTCCGGCATATCCGGTGCTGTCGTCGCGTCAGCCCTGGCCGCCGCGTCCGTCTGGTCTGGCCGATCCGTCTGGTCTGGCCGATCCGTCTGGCTTCGCGGCGGCGTCGCCGATCTCGCGGAACATGCGCACGTAGCTGGCGTAGGCCCGGCCCACGGGCGATTCCGGGTCGAACGCGCCCAGCAATCCGCCCAGATTGTCGGGCCTGGGCGGCACGCGGGGCGGGGGGGCGCTGCGTGTCACGCGCACCTCGTCCAGCGGGGTGCGGCGTTGCAGCAGGTGCACCTCCACCCGTTCGAAGTACGGCCCGTCGGACACGTCGTCCATGAAGGCGTTGACCCGCTCCAGGATTTCCGGCGTCAGAAAGGTCAGGTCCTGCATGGCCATGTTGTCCTCTGCCCCCACCAGCAGGATGCGCTTGCGGTGGCCCAGCGGGTAGGCCAGCACGGCGATGTCCGTGCCCATGACCATGTCCCAGTTTTCCCACAGGCGCACAAGACGCATCCGTTCCGGTGCGCCGCGCCGTTCCAGAAAGCCGCGCAGGGCCTCGCCGATGGTCTTCACGATGACCTCCGGCGGGTGCGCACTGAGCATGCTGCGTCCGCTGCGCCCGTTGGGTGAGGCGCGCGGGCCGCGCGGGCCGCGTGGGGCGTGGCGGGGAAACGGGGAAAGCTGGTCGTCATGCGCGCGGTGTAGCACGTCCGGTCCGGAAACGCACCGGGCACGGGATGGGCGTTCCCGGCACGATGCGCTGGGGGGGGCGGTGCCGATGGGGTGCGCTTGGGTGTGGTCGGGCGGGCCGGATGGGCCGGTTGGCTCCGACAGGCCGGGCAGGCCGGGTGCCGTTGCGTCGTGCGCCACCGCAACGCAAATGCCACATGCGCCAATCCGTGGGGAACGCAGCGGAACAGCTCCATGTTACGGAAACGTGACGTCATCGTAACCTGATCTTCGTCCGCGTACCCCATGAATACGCCAGCCGCCGGGGAGGGTGGCGCGTCCCTGCCGCCAGACGGGCAGATGCCAGACAGGCAGATGCCGGACGGGCGGGCAGGGGGCAGCCGGGCAGACTGGCGCTTCGACGAGGCGGAGCGCAACCATGCGGATTCCGCGCCGACGCGCGTGCCCTGTGCATTTCCTTTCCCCCGTCCCTCCCCCCGGCCCGCATCCACGCCGCACAGGTTCATCCCACCGGCATACTTCAAGGACGGGCGCATGTTTTCCACCCTTTCGTTCCGCACCAAGCTCATCGCGGGCTCGCTGGCCATGGTTCTGGTGACCATGACGGCCATGCTGGTCACCAGCCTGGTGGATGCCCGGCGCGGCTACCTTGCGCAGGGGCGCGCATCGTTGCGCAACGTCTCGCAGATACTCATGGAATCCGTCAGATTTCAGGATACGTTGAATCGCAACAAGATCGGTTCGGACCTCAAGCTGATGCAGTTGCAGTTCGGCCTGGCGGGGTTTCCCATTCCCGAGATTTTCATGGAGGTGGAGGCCGAACTGCGCGATGCCGACACCGGCCAGCGGGTAAAGGCCACCCTGCCCGGCTTCAAGCTGGGTTCCGCCTACCTGCACGAAAACACGGACCTCGTGGATCGCATCCGCGACCTGGCCGGGGTGGGGGCCTCGGTACTGCAACTGCACGAAGGGCGGCTGGCCCGTGTCAGTTCCAGTGTGGCCGACCCTTCCGGCAGCGCCCGGTGGACATTCCTTGGCAAGGAACATCCCGTGACCAGGGCGGTGCTGTCCGGTAACGGCTTCACCGGCATCCTCAAGGTGGGCGGCGAATGGAACCTGGCTGCCTATGCCCCCATCAAGGGCATGGACGGCAGCGAGGTACTGGGCGCGGTGGAAGTGGCCCGCCCCCTGCTGACGCCGGAATTCGCCGCCGCCGTGGTGCGCCACAACGTGGGCGGCAAGGGACATTCGTTTGCCTTCGACGGGGCGGGCACCATCCTTATCCATCCCGACCCGGCCATGGTGGGCCGCAACGTTTTCGACCTGCCGTGGGGCGCGGCCCTGAAGCCGGGCGGCACGGCGCAGGCCCAGGCCGGCCCCGCCGCCAGTGCGGATAAGACCGGCCCCGCCGCCAGTGCGGACAAGGGCAGCTCCCGCGCCGTCATCTATACGGACAGCGGCGAGGAGTACGAAGCCTGCGCCGACCGCTACGCACCCTGGGACGTCACCGTCGTCACCACCGTCAGCCGCGCGGACCTGATGGAAGGCGTGGGCGAGCGGCTGTGGCGCGGTGCGGCCATTGCCGCCGCCGTGGCCCTGCCCGTGGCCGCGTTGGTCATCTGGTTGATGGTGCGCCAACTGATGGTGCCCATGCAGCGGCTGGCCACCCTGGCCCAGCAGGTGGCGCGCGGCAACTTCGACTACACCTTCGACTACGCGGCGGACGACACCATCGGGGCCACGGTGCGCGCCGTGCAGGCCATGGTGGGCGAATTGCGCATGCGCCTGGGCTTCAGCCAGGGGGTGCTGGACGGGGTGGTGGTGCCCTGCGTGGTGGTGGACCTTGCCAACAACATCACCCACGTCAACGCAGAGGCCCTGGCCGTGCTGCGACGCGGGGGCGCCCCGGCGGAATGGCTGGGCCGCCAACTGGGCGAGCTGGTGTACGGCAGCACCGCCGATGCCGCCCGGCCGGTGCTGACCCGGCGCAGCATGGAACGTCGCGACCGGGTGGCCGAGGACGTGGTGCTGGACCCGCAGGCCGACGGGCGAGAGGTGGTGCTGCACATGGTGGCCACGCCCATCTACGACCTGGACGGCGAACTGATGGGCGCCATCTCGCTGTGGGTGGACCTGACCCACGAGCGCGCCCAGCACGCCCGGCTGGATGCCCAGAACGCGGTCATCGCCGCCACCGCGCGCGAGGCGGAGAACATCGCCCGCCGGGTGGCCTCGTCGGCCCATGAACTGGCCGAGCAGGTGGCCCATTCCAGCGACGGGGCCGCCCGCCAGCTGGCCCGCGTGGACGAGGTAACCGCCGCCATGGACCGCATGAACCAGACCGTGGCCGAGGTGGGCCGCCGCGCTGCGCTGGCCGTGGACATGGCCGGGTCCACCATGAAAGTGGCCGAGGACGGCCGCGACGTGGTGCGCGCCTCCATGGATGTGATGCACAAGGTGCACGGCCAGGTGGAGCGGTTGCAGGAAAACGTGGCGGAACTCGGACGCGAGGCGGAATCCATCGGCCAGATCATGGGCGTCATCAGCGACATTGCCGACCAGACCAATCTGCTGGCGCTCAACGCGGCCATCGAGGCGGCCCGGGCCGGTGACGCCGGACGCGGTTTTGCCGTGGTGGCCGACGAGGTGCGCAAGCTGGCAGAAAAGACCATGAGCGCCACCGGTCAGGTGGGCGAGCGCGTCCGGGCCATCCAGCGGGCCACGCGCGGCTTTGTGGACAGTACCGCCACCGTGGCCGGGGCGGTGCGCGAAAGCGACGCGCTGGCCACCCGTTCCGGCGGGGCGCTGGACGACATCCTGGCCCGTATCGGCGATTCCGGTGGCGAGGTGCGGGCCATCGCGGCCATGGCAGAGGCGCAGACCCGTGGCGGCGAAGACGTGGTGCGCGCCGTGGCCGAAGTGGACGCCATCGCCCGCGAGACCGCCCAGGGCATGGCCGAATCGGCCGATGCCGTGGCCGGGCTTTCGCGGCTGGCCGGTGAACTGCAACACGTCATGGACGGCATGACCTGCGACGGCGATGGGGCAACCCACTGCGATGACGGGGAATCGTAAGCACTGCCTGCGCGCGGTGCCCTGTCCGGCACCGGGCGGTGTTCGCGACACAGGATTGTAACGGTTGTCACAACAGGTCGTAACCTGCGCTGGATAGTTTTATGGCGCGTTGACGCTGAATCGCACACAATTACCCCCAACAGGGAACCGTCAGGGAGGTTTGCAATGAAGTCGATCAAGAAAGTGGCGCTTGCCGCCGCGCTCGTACTGTCGCTGGCCGGTGTGGCCGAAGCGCGTGACCAGATCCGCATCGTGGGTTCCAGCACCGTGTATCCCTTCTCCAGCGCCGTGGCCGAAGAATTCGGCGCCACCAACAAGCAGTTCAAGTCGCCCGTGGTTGAATCCACCGGTTCCGGCGGCGGCCACAAGCTGTTCTACGCCGGTGTCGGCCCCGACACCCCCGACGTCACCAACTCTTCCCGCCGCATGAAGGTCGAGGAGCTGGAAACCAACGCCAAGAATGGCGTTACCGACGTCACCGAAGCCAAGATCGGCTTTGACGGCATCGTCATCGCGCAGAACATCGGCAACGCCGACATGGACCTTTCGCTGAAGGACCTGGCCCTGGCCGTGCTGGAAGAAGTGCCCGTGGACGGCAAGCTGGCGCCGAACCCCTACAAGACCTGGAAGCAGCTGAACCCGGCCCTGCCCGACCGCAAGATCGTCATCTACGGCCCGCCCGCCACCTCCGGCACCCGCGACGCCTTCATCGAAATGGTGGTCGAAAAGTTCACCGGCAAGGACGAGACCTTCAAGGCCGTGCTGGGCAAGGACGCCGCCTCGTACAAGAAGATCCGCCAGGACGGTCCCTACGTGCCCGCCGGTGAAAACGACAACCTCATCGTGCAGAAGCTGACCAAGGACACGGAAGCCGTGGGCATCTTCGGCTACAGCTTCCTGGCCGAGAACAAGGACCGCATCAAGGGTTGCACCGTGGGCGGCAACGCCCCCACCTTCGATGCCATCTCCTCGGGCAAGTACCCCATCTCCCGCGCGCTGTACTTCTACGTGAAGGACGCCCACATCGGGAAGATTCCCGGCCTGAAGGAATACGTGGATCTGTTCATGTCCGAAAAGATGATCGGCGACGCCGGTTACCTGAAGACCATCGGTCTCATCCCGCTGCCTGCCGCCGAACGCGAGAAGGTGCGCAAGGACGTGACCAGCCTCAAGAAGCTGACCGCCGAAGACCTGAAGTAGCAACAAGCCGCATGCGCCGGGGAAGGATGCCTCCTTCCCCGGCATTCACCATTTCCGGGGGGTGCGCGCCCCCCGGCCAACGGGAACGCACATGACCATGGGAAGCGCGTTGCAGATGGCCCTGATGGCCATATTGCCGCTTTCGGTGCTGGCGTACATGGCCGCACGCCGCAGGGCGGGGGCCGACAATGCGCGGGGCACGGAATTTCATTCGCCGCTCGTGTACTACGGGTGGTATTCGTTCCTGTGGGTGGCCCTGCCGTCCATGGGCCTGTTCGTGCTGGCGGGGCTGCTGCACCTGCTGCGCATCGCCACCGTGCCGGGGCCGGTGCTGGCGGGTGGGGGCGTGGCCCTGGCCGCATTCGGCCTGGTGTGGTCGCAACGGGCCATCGGGCGCGACTTCCGCGCCATCCATCAGGTGGAGGGCGTGGTGCGCTGGGCGCTCATCGGCGCCTCGTGCATTTCCATCCTCATCACCATCGGCATCGTGGTTTCGGTGGTGGTCGAGGCCATGCAGTTCTTTCGCATGGTCAACCTGTGGGACTTCCTGACCGGCACCAAGTGGAGCCCGGAGACGGCCTTCCTGATTTCCACGGGCAGGGCCGACGGCAGCGTGGCCACGCCGGAATTCGGCTCGCTGCCGCTGTTTGCGGGCACCTTCTACATCACCGTGGTGGCCATGCTGGTGGCCGTGCCCATGGGGCTGTTCGCGGCGGTGTACATGGCCGAATACGCCAGCCAGCGGGTTCGGCGGATCGCCAAGCCCGCGCTGGAAATCCTGGCGGGCATCCCCACCGTTGTCTACGGGTTCTTCGCGGCCATCACGGTCAGCCCGTTCATCGTGCACCTTGCCGAACTGGTGGGGCTGGAGGCGGAATACACCAACGCGCTGGCGCCGGGGCTGGTCATGGGGGTGATGATCATTCCCCTTGTCTCCTCGCTGTCGGACGACGTGATCAACGCCGTGCCGCAGGCCATGCGCGAAGGGTCGTACGCGCTGGGCGCCACCACGTCCGAAACCATCCGCAAGGTGGTGCTGCCCGCCGCGCTGCCGGGCGTGGTCTCCGCCGTGCTGCTGGCCGTGTCGCGCGCGGTGGGTGAAACCATGATCGTGGTCATGGCCGCCGGGCTCATGCCCAACCTGACGTGGAACCCGCTGAAGAGCATGACCACGGTCACCGTGAGCATCGTGGATTCGCTGACCGGCGACCAGGCCTTCGACAGCCCGCAGACCCTTTCGGCCTTCGGGCTGGGCTTTGTGCTGCTGGTGCTGACGCTGGTGCTCAACGTGGTGTCGCTGGTTGTCATCCGCAAGTTCCGCGAACAGTACGAGTAGGGGGGCACCGGCATGGCATCTTTGTTCGGCATCGATGAAAAGAAACTGCTGCACAGGCGGCGCGCGGCCGAAACGCGCTTTCGCCTGTGCGCCATCGCCGCGCTGTTTCTGGCCGGGGCGTTTCTGGTGTTCTTCCTGTTCGACATCGGACGCAAGGGGTACCCCGCCTTCCAGCAGGCGGAACTGCTGGTGACCGTGAACTACACGGCGGAGTCGCACGACAACCCCTATGCCGCCATGGACGCGGATACGGTGCAGATCGTCTCGCGCAGCTTCACCCGGCTCATTCCGTCCATGCTGGCCGAGAACAGCAGGCTTATCGGCACCTCGCAGCAACTGTGGGTGTTGGCCAGCGCGGACACCGACCAGTACATGAAGGGACGGCCCAACCGGCTGCGGCCCAAGCACCAGGCCCTGGTGGACACCATGCGCCAGGAGGGCAAGGCGCGCCTGGCCTTCAACTGGGGCTTCTTCGAAGCGGGCGATTCCAAGCTGCCGGAGCTTGCGGGCATCCGCGCGGCGACCATCGGCTCGCTGTACGTGCTGCTGATCACCCTGGCCATCAGCTTTCCCGTGGGGGTGATGTGCGCGGTGTACCTGGAGGAATTTGCGCCGGACAACCGGCTGACCCAGGTCATCGAGGTGAACATCAACAACCTTGCGGCCATCCCGTCCATTCTGTACGGGCTGCTGGGGCTGGCCATCTTCATCAACTTCATGGGGGTGGCCCGTTCATCGGCCATGGTGGGCGGCCTGACCCTGTCGCTGATGACCCTGCCCGCCATCATCATCAGCACGCGGGCGGCCATCCGCTCCATTCCCCCGTCCATCCGCGAGGCGGCACTGGCCCTTGGGGCCACGCCGTTGCAGGTGGTGTGGCACCATGTGCTGCCGCTGTCGCTGCCGGGCATCCTGACCGGCACCATCATCGGCCTGGCCCGCGCCATGGGCGAAACCGCGCCCCTGCTCATCGTGGGCATGATGGCCTACATTCCGGAGGCGCCGGAAAACTTCAGCAGCGCGGCCACGGTGCTGCCCGCCCAGATTTTCACCTGGGCCTCCGATTCGCAGCGGGCCTTTTCCGAGCGCACCGCCGCGGGCATCCTGGTGCTGCTGGTGCTGCTGCTGGGCATGAACGCCACGGCCATCTGGCTGCGCAACAAGTACGAGCGCAAGTGGTAGGGAACGGTGGCTGCGCCGCGTCGAAGCGTGGCGAGACGGAAAATGAAGCATGAAGACGGCGGCTCCGCGAGGGGCCGCCGTTTTTGTGCCCAGAGTGTTGGCTGGTTGGCAGGCTGGGCATTTGTTGTGTGAATCTGGTCGGGTGCAGGAAAGAAAATGTTTGGAGTGGCCGGTCCATTGCCGGTCCCTTGATCGTATCTGGGAGGGGTGGAGGGAGGTTCGTCCGCTTATGGATTGCCGGGATGGAGCCGGTAGCACATTTAGTTGACTTCGATTTTCAATTTCAATAAACAGGTTGGGTCGCCGACGAAGCCCACACCGTGTTGTTGACGCCGCCCCCCTGCGCCATGACCACGAGGTGACCTGATCGCGATCGGGCCGCAACCAGATCGCAAGTGGGTAGCAACCCCGTCGGCGGCACGCCTGCTCCGTGGCCGTTCCGCGTCTGCCTTCATCGGCGGAACGCGGCTGCGGCCCGGCAGGGCGGCGTGCCCGGCATGTGCCTTCCCCCACATGGTGTCCGTCCAATACGCCTCGCTGCGGGATTTGCCGGGTGCGCCGCGCCTTTCGGCGGGCCTGTGCCCGCCTTCCGTCAGGGTTCGCCGGGCCGCCAGCCCCGACCTGACCGGCCCGATCACACGCCATTCCTTCATCCCTGGAGCCTTCATGATTCCTTCCCAGATTGCCCGCGCCCTTGCCACGCTGGTGGCCATCCGCCGTCCCGTGTTCCTGTGGGGCGCGCCGGGCGTGGGCAAGAGCCGGGTAGTGGCGCAGGTTGCCCACGACCTTGGCATGGACCTGCGCGACATCCGCGCCGTGCTGCTGGACCCGGTGGATCTGCGCGGACTGCCCACCATCGACGCCGCAGGGCGTGCCCGGTGGTGTCCGCCTTCGTTCCTGCCCGACGATGGCCGGGGCATCCTGTTTCTGGACGAACTGAACGCCGCGCCGCCGCTGGTGCAGGCCGCCTGCTACCAGTTGATCCTGGACCGCCAGCTTGGCGAATACCGCCTGCCCGACGGCTGGGCCGTGGTGGCGGCGGGCAACCGCGAACAGGACCGGGCGGTAACCCACCGCATGCCCACCGCGCTGGCCAACCGCATGGTGCATCTGGACTTCGAGACGGACCTCGACGACTGGCTGGGCTGGGCGCAGTCCGCGAACATCCGCTCCGAGGTCACGGCCTTCCTGCGCTTTCGTCCGCGCCTGCTGCACGACTTCGACCCCGCCGTGGCCGACCGGGCCTTCCCTTCGCCGCGCACCTGGGAATACGTGTCCGACATGCTGGCCGCCGGACCGGACGAGGCCGTGGAATACGATCTGGTGCGCGGGGCCGTGGGTGAAGGTGCCGCCGCCGAATTCGCGGGCTTCCTGCGGGTGTGGCGCGACCTGCCCGAGCCGGGCGATGTGCTGGCCGCCCCGCACGACGCCCCGGTGCCCGACGAACCCGCCGCCGCCTATGCCATCTGCGAGGCGCTGGCCCGTCACGCCGCGCCCGACACCATGGAGGCGCTGGTCTGCTACGCTGATCGCCTGCCCGTGGAATTCGGCGTGCTGCTGATGCGCGATTCCGTGCGCGCCGACACCACGGTGGTGGAAACCCCGTCCTTCGCGCGGTGGGCGCAGGCCAACGCGCACGTGCTGCTGTGAGCGGGGCCGTGCACCCGGAGATT
The DNA here is from genome assembly GCF_040373385.1 of Nitratidesulfovibrio sp. Taxonomy (NCBI): domain Bacteria; kingdom Pseudomonadati; phylum Thermodesulfobacteriota; class Desulfovibrionia; order Desulfovibrionales; family Desulfovibrionaceae; genus Nitratidesulfovibrio; species Nitratidesulfovibrio sp. The sequence continues at coordinate 217,574 of NZ_JBDXXH010000003.1, forward strand.
GCCGACTTCCGGCCCGGCAGGCGTGGCGTTGTGCCGTTGCCCGCAGACGTGTCGGGCGCATTGCCCGACGGGGGGGCGGGTGGTGTGGACGTCGTGCCCGTCGCCGCCGAGGACGTGGCCTCTTATCCGTCCGCTCCCGGCGCCCCCGAATCCCCTGTCCCTTCCGCCCCCGCCGAAAGGGCGCTGCAAACCGAGGCCCACGGGCGCATGCTGCGCGCCCGCGCCGCGCTGGTGCTGGACCATCCCTTCTTTGGCTCGTTGGCCCTGCGGTTGCACCTGAAGGCGGACCCGGCCTGCGACGGCCTGTGGACCGACGGCGTGACCCTGGGCTTCAACCCGCGCCGGGTGGCCGCCCTGCCGGACGCCATGGTCACGGCCATGCAGGCGCACGAGGTGCTGCATGTGGTCTGCGGCCATCACGTTCGCCGCCACGGACGCGACGAGGGCCTGTGGAACCGCGCCTGCGACTACGCGGTGAACGGCATATTGCTGGACGCGGGCTTCACCCTGCCCGCCGGGTTTCTGGATGCGCCGGAGCACCGGGGCCGCACGGCGGAAGACATCTACGCCGTGCTTTCGCGCATGCAGGAAGAAGAGAAGGGCGGCGGCACGGGCGACAAGGCCCAGGGCGAGGCCGAGGCCAGCGGGGCGCGCTCCGGCGCGTCCGGCGACCAGCCGGAAGACGCCCCGGCCACGCAGCGCCGCAGCGACCCGGAACAGGCCCCGCCGGAACTGCCGGAGGGCAACGACGCGGACGGGCGCGGCGGCGACCGCACGGGCGAGGGCGAAGGCCGCGACAATGTGGAAACGTCCTTTTCCGGCGAGGTGCGCGACCATCCCCAGTTGCAGGGGGGCGCGTCCGACGCGGCCCGCCGCCGGGCAGAGCGCGACCTGCGCATCGACCTCGGGCAGGCGGTGCAGGGGGCGCGTTTCATGGGCGACCTGCCCGCCGGGCTGGAACGGCTGGCCGGGCAGGCCCTGCACCCGCCGCTGGACTGGCGGACCCTGCTGCGCCGGTTCATCCGCCAGTGCACGGCCAACGACTATTCGTGGACACCGCCCAACCGGCGGTACGTGCACATGGGGCTGCACCTGCCGTCGCTGCGCTCGCAGGACCTGCCGGAGCTGGTGCTGGTCATCGACAGCTCCGGTTCGGTGGACGATGCCGCGCTGGCTCGCTTCTGCGGCGAGGTATCCGCCATATTGCAGGACTTCGACACCCGGCTCACGGTCATCTACTGCGATTGCGCCGTGCAGGAAGTGCTGCACCTGACCCGCTGGGACCTGCCCCTGCGCCTGACCCCGCGCGGGGGCGGCGGTACCGACTACCGCCCGGCCTTCGCCCGCGTGGATGCCGACGGCCTGCACCCGGCCTGCCTGATCTGCCTGACCGACCTTGAATGCAACCGTTTTCCCGCGCCGCCGCCGTACCCGGTGCTGTGGGCGTCCACCCGGTCCACCACGCCCGACGACGCCCCGCCCTTTGGCGAGGTGCTGACCCTGCATGAAGGAGCCTGACCATGCGCATCGAATGGCGCATCGACAAGCAGCGCGGCAACCTGCGCCCCGTGCTGCGCTACACCGTGTCCCTTGAACCGCACGAAAAGGCGCTGGCCGTGCCCCCGGTGCGGGTGCAGTCCACCATCCCCGAGCCGCCCGATTCGTGGCGGCCCCACTGCTACCCCGGCGAAAGCGAGCGCGCGGGCGAGGCCCCCAAGGGTGTGTACGTGCTGGATGCCCCCTCGCACGCGGGGCGCGAGGCGGAAACCACGCTGCGCCTGCCCTGGCGCGAGGACAACCACTACCCCGAGGTGGAGGCGTCGTTCGCCCTGCTGCGCGACGCCTGCGAGGCACAACTGACCAGCGCCCACGCCAGCGAACCCATGACCCTGCGCGGCGAACTGCGCGCCACGGAATCCATGCGCCGCCACGTGGCCCCGGCGGTGGTGGCGGAGCGGTTGTTGCGATTGGCCAGGTAGAGGCTGTTGAAAAGCCACACCGTTGCGGGGGAGGGACCCTTTTGGAAAAGGGTCTCCTCCCCCGGCCCCCTCCCCCCAAAACTTTTATTTGTATTGGCGGGTGCAATGCTCGAAGATTCGTATGGCAGTTGCCGTCGTTGACCGTAAGAGGCGCCCCGAAACAGGTTTTTCAGCAACCCTTGGTTCAGGTTGCCGTTTCGTCCGATGCAACCGGCGGGATCGGACGAAGCGAGCGAAAAGACGCCATTAGCTTCCAGAGCAGGGCCGCGCTTATTCCAGCCCCAGTTCCTTGCGCTTGCGCCACAGGGTCACGGTGGTGATGCCCAGAATGGCGGCGGCGCGCTCCATGTTGCGTTCCGTGGCCAGCACCCGGCGGATGTGCGCCTCTTCCAGTTCGCGCAGGGTGGGCAGGCGCGCGTCGTCCCCGTCGTCGCGCTGCGGCAGGCCGCCTGCGCCCAGCGGGGGTAGCCCTGCGGCGGCGCGCACTGCGTCGGGCAGGTCGGCCAGCCCCGGCTGCCGTCCGGCGGCCAGCAGGGCCATGCGTTCCATGGCGTTGCGCAGTTCGCGCACGTTGCCCGGCCAGCGGTGGGCCAGCAGGGCGTGCAGCACCGCCTGCGGCAGGGGGCCGGGACCTTCGCCCATGGCAGGTGTGCCGGGATGCCCTTCGGCATCTGGCCCCACGCCCGTCTCCACCCCCAGCCGCACCGACGCCGCGCGGAACAGCTTTGCCGCCAGCGGCGCAATGTCGTCGGGCCGGTCACGCAGGGGGGGCACCACACACTCGAACACGTTCAGCCGGTAGTACAGGTCTTCGCGGAACGCGCCTTCGCGGCACAGCCGGGCAAGCTCGCGGTTGGTGGCGGCGATGATGCGCACGTCCAGCCGTAGGGGACGGGTGCCGCCCACCCGTTCGATGACCCGGTCCTCCAGAAAGCGCAGCAGCTTGGCCTGCGATGCGGGCGACAGTTCGCCCACTTCGTCCAGGAACAGCGTGCCGCCCTCGGCCAGCTCGAACTTGCCTGCGTGGTCGCGCACCGCGCCGGTGAACGCCCCGCGCACGTGGCCGAACACCTCCGATTCGAACAGCGATTCCGCCAGCGCGGTGCAGGTCACCTCCACGAAGGGACGGCCAGACCGGGCGGAGCGGGTATGGATGGCCCGGGCCAGCGCGGTCTTGCCGGTGCCCGTCTCTCCGGTAAGCAGCACCGTGGCCTCGCTGGGGGCGATGCGCTCCACCAGCGCCTGCAAGGCCAGCGTGGCCGGGGCGGTAAGCCCCGCGAACCAGTCGCCGCCCGCGCCCGCCGCGCCCATTGCGCCCGCCGCCCGCAATCGGGCGTTTTCGCGGCGCAGGGCCACCACCGTGGCCACCTTGCCCACCAGATGCTCCAGTTGTTCCACCGAAAAGGGCTTGGGCAGGTAGTCAAAGGCCCCGGCCTTGATGGCGGCCACGGCGTTCTCGAACGAGGCGAAGGCGGTCATGACCACGCACAGGGCGTCCGGGACCAGTGCCCGGGCCTCGCGCACAAGGTCGATGCCGGAAGCCCCTTCCATGCGTACGTCGGTCAGCACGAGGTCGGCGGCCCGTTCGGACAGCAGGGTCAGTGCCTCTTCCGCGCCAGTGGCCGTGCGCACCGGGCATCCGGTGGCGGCCAGGGCCAGACGCAGGGTGGTCAGGATGCCGGGGTCGTCGTCCACCACCAGCACGTCCAGCGGGATGCGGGCGTGTTCGTTGATGGAGGCGGAGGCAGGCGCGGCATGTGGTTGCGGTGTGGAGGGCATGGCGTCCTTCATGGAATTGTGGGGTATGGCTGGCGGCTTGTGGTGGTCGGTGTTCCCGGCATCAGCCGATGTCCAGAGCGGAATCGTCCGCCGTTGCCGGGTCGCGGGACCGCTCGTCGGACGGCTTGCCGGGCGCGCTGTCCGTCTGGCCATCCGTCTGGCCGGGCATCCGATCATTTCGGGGTGGCAGGGGCAGGGTCACGGTGAAGCGCGAGCCGCGTTCCTCGCGCCGTTCATAGGCAATGTGCCCGCCGTGGGCATCCACGATGGAGCGGGTGATGGCAAGGCCAAGGCCATACAGGCCGCCGCGCGCGCCCGCAGCCGGGCCGTGCGCGAAGGGCTGGAACAGGCGCGCCTGCACGGCTTCCGGCAGGCCCGCGCCCTCGTCCTCCACCTCGATGACCGCGCGGCCCTGATGCTCGGTTACCCGTACCCGCACTTCGCCGTCCGTGGGGCTGGCGCGCAGGGCGTTGGCCACCAGGTTGGACACCACCCAGGCGAAGCGCTCCGCATCCAGCCGCACGTTCACGGGGGCCTCGCGGACATCCACGGCCAGGCGCACGCCGGTTTCGCGGGCCAGCAGCACGAAGGGCGTCAGCCAGCGGTCAAGCAGGGCGGGCAGGTCCGCCTCGTCCCGCGCCAGTTGCAGGGCGGATGGCGTCATGCGGGCGATGTCCATGAACTGCTGGGCCAGGGTGCGCAGGCGGGCGGCGTCCTCGCGCACCGTTTCCACCAGCAGCCGTCCCTCGGCGTCCAGATTGTCCTTGCGCCGGTCCAGCAGGTCCGCCGCAAGGCACAGCGACTGCATGGGGGTCTTCAGTTCGTGCGAGACCCAGTCCATCATTTCCGAGCGTAGCCCTTCGCGCCTGCGGGCTTCGGTGACGTCGCCCAGCAGGAACACCTGCCCGACGACTGAAGCGGGGGAAGAGGGGGACGCGGTCGGCGTGAACGAGGCGGATTGGGCGGATTGGGCGAATTGGGCGGATTGGGCTGACTGGGGGCGAGGGCCAGGCGTCCGCCCGTCCCCGCCAGCCTCTGCCGGCCCGTGGGCGTCGCCGCCCACCAGGTCCCGCCGCCGGGCCACGAACACCCGTTCCTCGCCGCCTTCGGTCAGGGTCACGTCGCGTTTGCCGTGCAGGCTGGCGTCCAGCGCCCCGCGCAGGGCCAGGTAGTTGGGCGCGGCGGTGGAAAGATCGGCCCAGGGCATGCCCAGCACCTGTTCGCGCGCAAGGCCGATGAGCGGCAGCATCCGTTCGCTGACGTGGGCCACCGTGCCTGTGCCGTCCAGCACCAGGATGGCGTCGTCCGCCGATTCCAGGATGACCTCCAGCTTGCGTTTCTCCGCTGTCAGGCTGCCCACGTTCAGGGCGTCCAGTTCGCTCAGGCGCCCCCACAGGCGTACCAGTTCGTCGAACAGCACGCGCACCTCCAGCGTCTGGGGCGGCGGCAGGTGCAGCGGCGCGCCAAGGCGGGGGCGTTCCTTGAACACTTCCGCCGCCCGGCGCAGCGGGTGCGAGACGCGGCCCGCAATACTGTCCGCCAGCAGCACCGCCCACAGCGTGCCCGCCAGAAACAGCGCCGCCGCGCCCAGCACGGTGGCGTCGCGCAGCAGGGCGTTGCGGTCCAGCCGCCGGAACATGCCGCGCTCGTTCACCTCCACCAGCGCGGCAAGGGCGGCGCGCAGCCGTGCATAGGCGGCGTCGATGGTATCGGGAGGGGGAACGACATTGGGCGCATCGGTGGCGAGGGATGGGGACGCCCCCCCCGTGGCCGCCCGGCGGAAGTCCACCCAGGCGGCGCGGATGTCCGCCAGCGCCTGCGGTTCATCGGGTTCGGTGATGTTGCGCTCCGCCTTGTCCAGCGCGGCCCCGAAGGCAGCGGCCCAGCCCGCGTCGTCCCGCTCCGGGTACTGGGCGGGAAAGCGCAGGCCGTTCATGGCCGTTTCCATTTCGCGCACCCAGGCGATGGAATCGTAGTTCATGCGTACCAGCAGGTTGGGCATGCGCCCGGCGGCGAAGACAGCGCCCACCAGCACGATGCCCAGCACCCCGAACAGCCCCACCAACCGCAGGAAGTCCCGCCGGATGCGCTTTTGCAGCGTGGGCAGGGTGGCGTGCGGCCCCGCGTGGGCGGCAGGGGGGGCCGGATCGTGCCCCGCGCCGGGGCTGTACCTGCCGGGAAGGTCCCCGCCGGAATCATCCGGATCATGCCCACTCGCAAGAGGCCCCTCCGTAAAGGACGCATACGGGCTGGCGCTCATGCAGCCTCCCTGGGGGTGGTGTTGACGATGTGCACGTCCACTCCCACCGCCTCGTGCAGAAAGTCGAGGATGAACGAGCCGCGCAGCCGCTCGCGCAGGGGCGACAGGCGCGATTTGCCGAACACCGCATGGCGCACGTTGCGCTCGCTGGCAAAGTTCACCAGCGCCTCGGGCACGTCGTGGCCTTCCAGTTGCACCACCTCCGCCCCCAGCAGTGCGGCCAGGCGCAGGTTGTTCTGCAGCACCCGTTGCAACCCCGCGTCGATGCGGACGGGGGTTTCGCTGGGGCGGCGCACGTACACCACATAGCACGGCGAACCGAACTGGCTGGCCATGCGCATGCCCCGGCGGATCAGGGTTTCCGCGTCGGTGGGGTCGGAACTCAGGGCCACCATGACCGCCTCCACGGCGTCTCCCGCCGCCTCGCGCGACAAGAGGCCCTGCTCGGTGATCTTGCGCACCTGGTCGCCCGACGCCTCGCGCAGGCACAGTTCGCGCAACAGCGAGAGGTTCTGGTAGGTGAAGAAGCCCACCAGCGCCCGTTCGGCCTGTTCCGGCCCGTATATCTTGCCCAGGCGCAGCCGTTCGCGCAGTTCCTCCTTGGTCACGTCCACGTTCACCACCTGGTCGGCGCGGTGCAGCACCGCGTCGGGCAGCCGTTCGCGCACCGGGATGCCGGTCACCGTCTCCACCCGTTCGGCCACCGATTCCAGGTGCTGCACGTTGAGCGTGGTGATGACGTTGATGCCTGCCTCCATGATGTCCAGCACGTCGCGGTAGCGCTTGGGGTTGGGCGAACCCGCCGCGTTGGTGTGGGCCAGTTCGTCCACCAGCGCCACCTGCGGGCGGCGGGCCAGCACGGCGGGCACGTCCACTTCGGGAAACTGGGCATCGCCCACCCGGCACATGCGGGGGGACACCATCTCCAGCCCGTCCATGAGGGTGGCGGTTTCCGGGCGGCGGTGAGGTTCGACGTAGCCAATGGCCACGTCGAACCCGGCCTGCCGCAGCCGGTGGCCTTCCTGGAGCATGGCGTAGGTCTTGCCCACGCCCGCCGCATAGCCAAGGTAGACCTTCAGCGATCCCTGACGTTTGCGGGCTAGCAGTTCCGCGAAACCTTCCATGTACCCTCCAACTGCCCGTACACGTCCTAGTTGCCTTCTGCGCGTCCACCCGCCAGAGCGTCCAGCGCCAGATTCAGGCGCAGCACGTTGACGCGCGGTTCGCCGAACAGGCCCAGTTCAGGCCCTTCCACGTGGGAGTTCACCAGTTCGGCCACCTTCTCCGTGGGCAGCCCGCGCGCGGCGGCCACCCGGGCCACCTGCATGCGCGCGCCCTCGGGGCTCACGTGCGGGTCAAGGCCGCTGCCCGAGGCGGTGACCATGTCGACCGGAATGGAAGCCTTCCACGCGGGGTTTTCCGCGCGCAGGGCGGTGGCGTCCGCCTGCATCCGGTCGGCCAGTTTCCGGCTGGTGGGGCCAAGGTTGGACCCGCTGGAGGCCGAGGCGTCATAGCCGTTTTCTCCGGCGGCGGAAAGGCGGGCATGGAAATACCCGGTCTCGGAGAACAGTTGGCCGATCAGTTCCGACCCCGTTACCCGCCCGTCGACCAGCACGGGCGATCCGTTGGCCTTGTGGGGCATGAGGGCCTGCGCCGCGCCGGTCACGAGCACAGGGTACGCGCCGCACAGCACGGCCGCAAGCAGCAGGGTGACGACCAGGGATTGTCTGGCGAGAGCGATCATAATGGACACTCCTTTACACCAGCCCAAGGGCGGTGATGAGCAGATCGATGCACTTGATGCCAATGAACGGGGCGATCAGCCCGCCAAGGCCGTACACCAGCAGGTTGGTGCGCAGGGCATGGGCCGTGGAGCGCGGGCGGTAGCGCACGCCGCGCAGGGCCAGGGGGATCAGCGCCACGATGATCAGCGCGTTGAAGATGACGGCGGAAAGCACCGCGCTTTCCGGGCTGGTCAGGCCCATCACGTCCAGCGCGCCGAGTTGGGGCAGCGAGGCCACGAAGATGGCGGGGATGATGGCGAAGTACTTGGCCACGTCGTTGGCCACGCTGAAGGTGGTCAGCGCCCCTCGGGTGATCAGCAGTTGCTTGCCGATCTCCACGATTTCGATGAGCTTGGTGGGGTCGGAGTCGAGGTCGATCATGTTGCCCGCCTCGCGCGCGGCCTGGGTGCCGGTATTCATCACCAGCCCCACGTCCGACTGGGCCAGCGCGGGGGCGTCGTTGGTGCCGTCGCCGGACATGGCCACCAGCCGCCCCCCCTTTTGCAGGTCCACGATGAGGTGCAGCTTGTCCTCGGGTTTGGCTTCGGCCAGAAAGTCGTCCACGCCCGCCTCGGCGGCGATGGCCTTGGCCGTCAGGCGGTTGTCGCCGGTGATCATCACCGTGCGGATGCCCATGGCCCGGATGCGCTCGAAGCGGTCGCGCATGCCCGGCTTCACCACGTCCTTCAGGTGGATGACGCCCAGCACGCCCATCTTGGTGGAGGCCACCACCAGCGGGGTGCCGCCATCGGTGGCGATGACGTCGGCCAGGCGCTGGGCCTCGGCGCGGCGTTCGGCAATGCCGGGCAACCCGAGACTGTCGGCCCAGGCCAGCACGGCGTCGGTGGCGCCCTTGCGCAGTTGTTCGCCCGGCAGGTCGATGCCGCTCATGCGGGTTTGCGCGGTGAAGGGGATGCGTTGCACTTCGCCGGGCGATGCGGGCAGGGTGGCCTCGCCGCCTTGCGCGCGGGCGAGGTCGACGATGGACCGGCCTTCCGGGGTTTCGTCGCCCGAGGATGCCTGCATCGCCGCGCGGACCATCGCCGCGCGCTCCACGCCCGGCAGGGGCATGAAGTCGGCGGCCATGCGGTTGCCCAAGGTGATGGTGCCGGTTTTGTCCAGCAGCAGCACATCCACGTCGCCCGCCGCCTCCACCGCGCGGCCCGACATGGCCAGCACGTTGCGGCGCAGCAGGCGGTCCATGCCCGCAATGCCGATGGCCGCCAGCAGCCCGCCGATGGTGGTGGGAATCAGGCAGACCAGCAAGGCTATCAGCACCACCACGCCTACGTTCACCCCGTGGAACAGCGCGAAGGGTTTCAGGGTGACCACCGCCAGCAGGAAGACGATGGTCAGCCCGGCCAGCAGGATGTTCAGGGCGATCTCGTTGGGGGTTTTCTGGCGTTCCGCGCCTTCCACCAGGGCGATCATCCGGTCCAGGAACGACTTGCCCGGCTCCTGCGTCACGCGGATCACCAGCCGGTCCGAGAGCACCGTGGTGCCGCCGGTGACCGCGCTGCGGTCGCCGCCGGACTCGCGCACCACCGGGGCCGATTCGCCGGTGATGGCCGATTCGTCCACGGCGGCGGCACCTTCCACCACGGTGCCGTCGGCGGGTATCACCTGCCCCGCTTCCACCACCACCAGGTCGGCGGGGACAAGGGCCGAGGCGGACACCTCTTCGGTGGTCCCGCCGTCGCGCAGGCGAAAGGCCGGGGTGTCACGCCGCGCGTTGCGCAGGGTGTCGGCCTGGGCCTTGCCGCGCCCTTCGGCCAGGGCTTCGGCGAAGTTGGCGAACAGCACCGTGGCCCACAGCCACAGGCTGATCTGGCCGCCGAAGGCCGCGCGGGCGGACCAGCCGTGCAGGACGAGATCGTGCAGGAAGGCAACGGTGGTCAGCAGGCTGCCCGCGCCCACCACGAACATGACGGGGTTTCTGGCGAGAAGGCGCGGGGCCAGCTTGCGGAAGGCGTCCGCCGTGGCGCGGCGGTACATGGAGGGGGCGTGCGATTGCGTGCGATTGCGTTTCATGACGGTGTACCTATGGGGTGGGCTAGAACAGCAGCCCTTCGAGCATTTGCAGGTGTTCCACGATGGGGCCCAGCGAGAGGGCAGGCAGGTAGGTCAGCGCGCCCACGATGAGGATGACGGAGGTCAGCAGCAGGGCGAAGGTGCCGCCCTCCACGGGAAACGAGGCGTCGGTGATGGGGCGCGGCCTGCGCGCGGCCAGCGAACCGGCCACCACCAGCATGGGCAGCATGACGCCAAAACGCCCGATGAGCATGGCCGCCGCTGTGGTCAGGTTGAATACCGGGCTGTTCACCGTCAGGCCGCCGAAGGCGCTGCCGTTGTTCTGCGAGGCGGACGTGTAGGCGTAGAGCAGTTCCGAGAAACCGTGCGCGCCCGCGTTGGCCAGGGCTTCCGGCCCCCAGCCCACGGCGGACAGGGCGGTGAAGCCCAGCAGGGGCATGGCGGGCAGCAGCAGCGCCGCCACGGACCAGGTGACCTCGCGCCCCTCGATGCGCTTGCCGAGGTAATCCGGCGTGCGGCCCACCATCAGCCCGGCCAGGAACACGGTAAGGATGATGAACAGCACCATGCCGTACAGCCCGGACCCCACACCGCCGAAGATGATTTCGCCAAGCTGCATGTTCACCAGGGTCACCAGCCCGCCGACGGGTGTCAGGCTGTCGTGCATGGCGTTCACCGCCCCGCACGAGGCGTCGGTGGTGATGGTGGCGAACAGGGAAGAGGCGAACACGCCGAAGCGCACTTCCTTGCCTTCCATGTTCGGGACAGGGGGCGCGGCGAGAGTCGGCGCGGAAACGGCGGGCGAACCGGTGGTCGCGGCTACGGCCTGCGCCATGGCCGGGGTGCCCCGGTATTCAAAGTGGGCGGTGAGCAGGGTGCCCGCCAGGAACACCCCGGCCATCACGCCCCACACCGTCCAGGCATGGCGGGGGCGGCGCACGGCGGTCCCCAGGGTGAACACCAGCGCGCTGGGCAGCAGGAAGATGGCCAGCATCTGGATGAAGTTCGAAACGGCCGTGGGGTTCTCGAAGGGATGTGCCGCGTTGGCGTTGAAGAACCCGCCGCCGTTGGTGCCCAGCATCTTGATGATCACCTGCGAGGCCACCGGCCCCACGGCAATGGTCTGGGTGGCGCCTTCCTGCGTGAGGGCAGTGAACGAGGCGGCGAAGGTCTGCACCATGCCCTGGCTCACCAGCACCAGCGCGCCCACCACGCAGAGCGGCAGCAGCACGTACAGGTTGGTGCGCACGAGATCCGTCCAGAAGTTGCCGAGCCCCTGAGCCTCGGCCCTGGCCACGCCGCGCACCACGGCCATGCATACGGCAATGCCCACGGCGGCGGAGATGAAGTTCTGGTAGGTCAGCGCCACCATCTGCGAAAGGTGGCTCATGGTCGCTTCACCGCCGTAGGCCTGCCAGTTGGTGTTGGTGACGAAGCTGACGGCGGTGTTCAGGGCGAGATCCCAGGACGGGGCCGGGAAGCCTTGCGGGTTCAGCGGCAGCACGTCCTGGAACAGCAGCACGCCGAAGGTCAGGCAGAAGCCTGCCACGGTGAAGCCCAGCACGCAGGCGGCGTAGCGCTGCCAGGTGTGGTCGCGGGTGGGGTCCACGCCCGCCGCCGCGTAGATCAGACGCTCCACGGGGCCGAGCAGGGGGTGCAGCCAGGTGCGGCCGCCTTCCAGCACGCGGTGGATGTAGCGGCCCAGCGGGGGCGAAACGGCGGCCAGTATGCCGAGGAACAGGGCCAGTTGCAGATAGTCGCGCGGGGTCATGATGGTCTCCGGTATGGGGCGGGGCCGACAGGGATGGGGAGCCGGTCCGGGGGGGATTCCGCTAAAATTTGTCGGGTCGAAACAACGCATAAACCAGATAGACGAACAGGCCCGCCGCAAAGGCGATGCCGATGGCGTCGTACAGTTCCATGGTGCGCTCCGGCGCGCCCGGCAGGGCGCGGGTGGAGGTGCGCGGGTGCCGCTTCTGCATGTGGCAGCGGTAGAAGGCGGACCCGGTCCGGCGGGTGCCGGACATCACCGGTAGAGCATGCGGCGTGCCAAGGGAGGTGAGGAGAGGGAAACGCAGCGGAAACAGTGGGCTGTGTAGCGGAGCACGAGTGGGGAAGGTGCGGAGGAAGGGGGTGCGGGATTACCTTTTGCAACGGAGATATTTCATTTTGTAATCCCGTGGTGATGCCCCGGCAATGAAAATGCGGGTGGGCGCGCGCTGTATGCGCCAGAGCGGATACTTGCAAATCAAGTTTTCTTGATGTATGGATATCAAGGCATCCGGAAACGGTGCCCGGCGCGTGAATAACCATGCGCCATGCTACAAGAAAACTTGCGCGGGAATCCCCATGTCGGCAGCTCTCGACTACTTCAAGGCCCTATCCGACGACACCCGAATGCGGCTCATGCACGTGCTGAACAAGCACGAGCTGAACGTGAACGAACTGGTTTCCATCCTCGAGATGGGGCAGTCGCGGGTGTCGCGCCATCTCAAGATACTGACCGGGGCGGGGCTGCTGGTTTCGCGCCGCGACGGGCTGTGGGTGTTCTACGCCGCCCCGGCGGAGGGCGAGGGCCGCGACTTTCTGGACGCGGTGGCCCCGTTCATCGCAGAGGACATGACCCTGCAGGGCGACATGGCCATGGCCGAGAAGATCATCGAGGAACGGGCGCTGAAGACCCGCCAGTTCTTCAACGCCATTGCCGAGGACTGGGACGAGCTGAACCGCGAGGTGCTGGGCGGCTTCGACCTGGCGGGCGCCGTGGCGGAGGCCATGCCTGCCCCCGGCGTGGATGGCGCGCCTGCCTGCCGCGTGGCCGTGGACCTGGGCTGCGGCACGGGCACCGTGCTGGAACGCATGTTGCCCCGCGCGCAAGATGTCATCGGCGTGGACGGTTCGCCGCGCATGCTGGAAATGGCCCGTCGCCGTCTGGCCGACGCCGGGGCGCGCGTATCCCTGCGCATCGGCGAACTGGACCATCTGCCCCTGCGCGACGGCGAGGCGGACTTTGCCTCCATCAACATGGTGCTGCATCACCTGTCGGAACCGGTTGCGGCCCTGCGCGAGATTGGCCGCACCCTGCGCACCGGCGGGCTGCTGTTCCTCAGCGATTTCGACCACCACGACAACGAACGCATGCGCACCGACTATGGTGACCGCTGGCTTGGTTTCGACCGGGCCGCGCTGACGGCCCGCCTTTCCGAGGCGGGCTTTGTCGTGCGCCGGGCCGACCTGCGCGAGGTGAGCAAGGGGTTGTCGCTGCACCTGATCGTGGCAGAGAAGGCGTAGCCGAGGGCGCTGGCCGCGCTTCGGCCCAGCAGGGCGGCAGGAATCGGCCATCGATCGACAACTATACTCCCGCAACACGCCGTCCACCGGTACAGTGGACAGGGCAGATTTCCGGGGCGTGCGCGCACCGTGCCGCCGCCCCGCGCATTACGGGCGTCACAAGGCTTTCATGTTTTGACGTTTTCCACGTGTCCCGGTGTACGGGCCGCGCAGGCGGCGTCCCGCGCTCCGCAGCGTACCGCCGCGACTCGGAAACCACCGGACCGCCGGGCGTTCCGGATGCACGCCGGGCCGCATCCGGCCTGCCGCACCCGGCACACCGCAACAGCAACCAAATCCTTCCCTACGGAGGCACAGATGACCGATGCCAAGCGGGCGCAAGCCCTGGACCTTTCCCTTGCCAACAAGGTGGCCGACATGGCCCTGGCCGACTTCGGCCACAAGGAAATGCAGCTTTCCGAGCGCGAAGTGCCGGGGCTGATGGAACTCATCCGCATGTACGGCGTCAGCAAGCCGCTGAAGGGCCTGCGGGTTACCGGTTCCCTGCACATGACCATCCAAACGGCCATGCTCATCAAGACGCTGTACGAGCTGGGCGCGGACATCCGCTGGGCCTCGTGCAACATCTTCTCCACCCAGGACCACGCGGCGGCGGCCATTGCCGATTCCGGCATGGCCAAGGTGTTCGCCTGGAAGGGCGAAACGCTGGAAGATTACTGGTGGTGCACCGAAATGGCGCTGACCTGGCCCGACGGCAGCGGCCCCGACCTGCTGGTTGACGACGGCGGCGACGCCACCCTGATGATCCACAAGGGCGTCGAGGTGGAAAACAACCCCGAACTGCTCAAGCAGGCCTACGACAACAAGGAATTCCAGATCATCATGGATCGCCTTGCCCTGGCCCATCAGAACGATCCGGGCCGCTGGCAGCGCGTGGCCGCCCGCGTGCGCGGCGTTTCGGAAGAAACCACCACGGGCGTACACCGCCTGTACCAGCTGGAGCAGGAAGGCAAGCTGCTGTTCCCGGCCATCAATGTGAATGATTCGGTGACCAAGTCGAAGTTCGACAACCTGTACGGCTGCCGCGAATCGCTGGCCGACGGCATCAAGCGCGCCACCGACGTGATGGTGGCGGGCAAGGTGGTGGTGGTGGCAGGCTACGGCGACGTGGGCAAGGGCTGCGCCCAGTCCATGCGCGGCTTTGGCGCGCGCGTGCTGGTGACCGAAATCGACCCCATCTGCGCCCTGCAGGCCGCCATGGAAGGCTACGAAGTGACCACCATGGAAAAGGCCGTGGAAGAAGGCGACATCTTCGTCACCGCCACCGGCAACTACAAGGTCATCACCGGTGCGCACATGGAGACCATGAAGGACGAGGCCATCGTCTGCAACATCGGCCACTTCGACAACGAAATCGACATGCACTACCTGGAAACCACCCCCGGCTGCACCTGCCTGAACATCAAGCCGCAGGTGGACAAGTGGACCCTGAAGTCGGGCCGCTCCATCATCGTGCTGGCCGAAGGGCGTCTGGTGAACCTGGGTTGCGCCACCGGCCACCCCAGCTTCGTCATGTCCAACAGCTTCACCAACCAGACCCTGGCCCAGATCGAACTGGCCACCAACCCCGACCTTGAACGCAAGGTGTACATCCTGCCCAAGAAGCTGGATGAACAGGTGGCCCGCCTGCACCTGGCCCGCCTTGGCGTTACCCTGACCACCCTGACCAAGGAACAGGCCGACTACATCGGCGTGCCCATGGACGGGCCGTACAAGCCGGGGCATTACCGCTACTAGGCCATTTTCCCGCAGTACATCTGAGCGCCCCCGGGTCTTGTACCCAGGGGCGCTTTTCGTGTTGCTGCCGCGCCTGCATGGTGTTGGGTCGGCAATCTTCTCGCCGGTGTGTCAGGCAGCGGCATACTGGCGCTGGCCGATGCCCAGCCATCCATGCCTGTTTGTTGCCGCTTATATAATGTCCGGCAAATTTCTCCTGTCGTAACGTAAGTGTACTGAAGTTCGCTTGCAATGCTGTGGAGGAATCTGTCATGCGCAGATCGGTCATCATCCGTCTCCTGTTCATCGTGGTCATTGGTCTGGTCGTGGAGGGTGGGGCGTTTCTCGGCTATGTCTCGTTCGATCTGACGCGTTTCGCCCGGAAACAGGCGGACCAGACGCGCGGAACAATCTATGAACATGAAAAGTATTCGCTGCGGGATATGGTGGATTCAGCATACAGCATCGTCGCAAAGTACCATGCGCAGTCGCAGGATGTCGAAGCGCTGAAGCAGCTGAAGGTACGTGAACTGAAACTGGTTGTGGATTCTGCTGTTTCCATGGCGCAGGCGCAGATTGCTGCCGCGCCTGCGGACCGCAGGGCGCAGGCGGCCAGGGAAATGCTGTCCGTGTTGCGGGGATTGCGCTTCGATGGGGGCAACTACGTTTGGGTCAACGATCTTGATACGGTGGTGCTCATGCATCCCGTGTCCCCGCAACTGGAAGGCAAGGGCCAGCACTCGTTGCGCGATGCCCACGGCAAGGCCATGTTCGACGAGTTCGTGGCAGTGGCGCGTGGCAAGGGTGAGGGCATGGTGGACTACATGTGGCCGAAACCCGGGCAGACCAACGCGCAGGTCAAGGTGTCATACGTCAAGCTGGTGCCCGAACTGGGTTGGGTCATCGGCGCTGGGGCCTACCTTGATGACATGACGGAGGAACTGAAGCGTGAGGCGTTGGAGCAGATCGGACGCATCCGGCTTTCGGACGGCAACTATTTTTGGGTCAACGACCTTGCTCCGCGCATGGTCATGCATCCTGTCAGGCCGGAGTTGGACGGTACAAACCTTGCCCAGACCGTGGATGCCGAGGGCAAGCATTTCTTTGTTGAAATGGCCGAAGTGGCGAAGACGCAAGGCGAAGGGACGGTCGCCTACCGGTTCGAAAAGCCCGGCAAGAGCGGCGTACATCCCAAATTGTCCTATGTGAAAGCGTTCAAGCCGTGGGGGTGGGTGATCGGCATGGGCGTCTACATGGACGAAGTGGACGCGCAGATAGTCGCCGAGCAATCCCGTTTCAATGCCGCCATACATGACCTCATGGGGCGTAGTGGCGTCATCGGGCTGTTCATTGCGGTCGGCATGGTCGGGCTTGTAGTGCTGTACATACAGCGGCGGCTCAGGCAGCCGCTGGGACAGGTGGTGGACTATGCCGGAAGAATCGCTTCCGGAGATCTTGATGCGTCCATAACCGGGCGTTTCCGAGGAGAAATGCTGCAACTTGCCGATGCCCTGCATGTCATGGTGACCAGCCTGAAGGAGCGCATGGAAGAGGCGCGACTGAAGGGCCAGCAGGCCGCAGAAGAAGCCGCCCGTGCCCGTGCGGCTACCGCCGAGGCAGAAGAGGCCCGGCGCAGGGCGGAACACGCCAAGGCCGAAGGCATGCTTGCGGCGGCGGGCATCCTTGACACCATCGTGTCTTCTCTGACGGAGGCATCCCGGCAGGTGGCGGATCTTTCGGCGGAAATAAGCACTGGGGCCGATGGGCAGCAGCACCGCATAACGGAAACCGCCACTGCCATGGAGGAAATGAACGCCACCATTCTGGAGGTTGCGGGCAATTCCGGCAGGGCCGCCGAAAACGCCGACCATGCGAAGGGCAGGGCGCAGGAAGGAGCGGACACAGCCAATGCTTCCGTGGCGGCCATAGAGGAAGTGCAGCACCTGGCTGTCACCCTCAAGGCCAACGTGGCGGAACTGGGGGCGAAGGCCGAGGCCATCGGCCAGATCATGAACGTGATCAACGATATTGCGGACCAGACGAATCTGTTGGCCTTGAACGCGGCCATAGAAGCGGCCCGCGCGGGAGAAGCCGGGCGCGGGTTTGCCGTGGTGGCGGACGAAGTGCGCAAGTTGGCAGAAAAGACCATGAGCGCCACGAAGGAAGTGGGTGACGCCATAGGGGCGATTCAGCAGGCCACGCGAGAGAATACCCGAAGCGTGGAGAATGCCGTGACTGCCGTGGACAAGGCGACGGATCTCGTGGTGCGGTCAGGAGAAGCCCTGCGCGAGATCGTGGTGCTCTCGGAGCAGTCGGCGGACAGGGTTCGTTCCATTGCCACGGCTGCGGAAGAGCAGTCCGCCGCCAGCGAGGAAATCACCCGTGCCCTCGACGAGATCCATGCCCTTTCGGGCCGGATTACCGGCGGCATCGGCCAGGCAGCGGACGCGCAGCAGGCGCTGAATCTGCAATGCGTGAAGCTTGCTGACCTTATCGAGAACATCAAGCGCGAGAACGGTTAACCGCAGGCTTGCCGACAGTGGACGGCGGGGGATTTCCCCCGCCGTCTTTCTGTTCGGGGCGGCTGCCCTTCCACATTTGACCGGAGCGGTGTGCTGCCGCGCGGGAAAGCACTGGCTGACTGGCTGGGACTGCCGCATCTGTGTGGCGAAGGTTGGCAAGGGGGGGCACAACCTGTCGCCACCTTCTTCCCTCTCCCCCGTTCCCACCGCCTCGGAAATCGCGTAGGGTCAGGCGTGACTGTCCCTAACGAGCAAAACCCACGAGGCATGACCATGAAGAAATTGATCAATGCAGTGGAAAACGTGGTTCGCGAACAGTTGCAGGGCATGGCGGCGGCGCATCCGGAACTGCGGGTGAACATCGACCCGCACTTCGTCTGCCGCAAGGAAATACCGCAAGGCAAGGTGGCCATCGTCTCTGGCGGCGGCAGCGGGCACGAACCCATGCACGGCGGCTTCGTCGGCCACGGCATGCTGGACGGCGCCTGCCCCGGCGAGGTGTTCACCTCGCCCACGCCCGACCAGATGTACGAGTGCGCAAAGGCCGTTGATCGCGGCGCGGGCGTGCTGTTCATCGTCAAGAACTACACCGGCGACGTGATGAACTTCGAAACCGCCGCCGAACTGTGCCACGCCGACGGGCTGAAGGTGCAGAACATCCTTATCGACGACGACGTGGCCGTAAAGGACAGCCTGTACACGGCCGGGCGGCGCGGCGTGGGCACCACCGTGCTGGCCGAAAAGATCGTGGGCGCGGCGGCGGAAGCCGGGTACGACCTCGACAAGTGCGCCGACCTGTGCCGCAAGGTGAACCAGTATGGCCGCTCCATGGGCATGGCGCTGACCCCCTGCACCGTGCCCGCCGCAGGCAAGCCCACCTTCGAACTGGCCGAGAACGAGATAGAGATCGGCATCGGCATCCACGGCGAACCGGGCACCCAGCGCGCCCCCATGAAGCCCGTGGACGAACTGGTGCAGATCATGACCACCACCATCATCGACGACCCGGCCTACACCCGCACCGTGCGCGAACTGGACCGCGCCAGCGGCCAGTGGGTGGACAAGACCCTGACCGATGCCCCCTTCGCCAAGGGCGACAAGGTCATCGCCTTCGTCAACAGCATGGGCGGCACCCCGGTCAGCGAACTGTACGCCGTGTACCGCAAGCTGGCCGACATCTGCGGGGCGCGCGGCATCTCCATCGTGCGCAACCTGATCGGCCCGTACATCACCTCTCTGGAAATGCAGGGCTTTTCCATCACCCTGCTGAAGGTGGACGACGAGATCCTGAAGTTCTGGGATGCCAAGGCTGTTACCCCCGGCCTGCGCATGGGCTAGGGGCGAGTGCGCTGCGGTCCTTTTGCCCTCTGCCTTCGTCGAAGTGCCATTTCATTCCGGTCACGTACGATAAGAGTACGCTCCCTTCATGAAAAGGCGCTTCTCCTCGGCAGAGAACAAAAATCCGCGCAGCGCGCGCGGAGTGCAGTGGCACAGCAAACGCCGATGGCCTTGGCGTAGCGCACGCAGAGAGTTGATGGACTCAGTGCAACGCATGTTGGAATGCTGCGAGCCCAAGCCAAACCAAAAGCTTACGCTACCGCAACCAGAACAGTTTCCTTACCGACCATGAATCCCGGTCCGGCGGATGGCATACCTGCCGTCCGCCGGACCGGAATCCGTACACGCGGACGGCGGTTCACGCCATTTCACTGGCGCGTCACGACCTTCGTCCACCATATTTCCACAAGGATGCCCCCATGCAGATCACCCGCGATCACATCCTCACATGGCTCGCCAAGCTGGGCGATATCATGCGCGACAACCGTACCTATCTCACCGATCTCGACGCCGCCATCGGCGATGCCGACCACGGCATCAACATGGACCGGGGCTTCAGCAAGGTGCAGGAAAAGCTGCCCACCTTCGCGGACAAGGACATCGGCGCGATTCTGAAGGATACCGGCATGGTGCTGCTGTCCACCGTGGGCGGGGCCAGCGGCCCCCTGTACGGCACCTTTTTCATGAAGGCGGGGCTCGCCGTGGCGGGCAAGGACGCCCTGGACGCCCCCGACGTGCAGGCTCTGCTGGACGCCGGGGTAGAGGGCGTGGTTTCGCGCGGGCGGCCCGTGCCGCACGACAAGACCATGTTCGATGCCTGGAAGCCCGCCATCGACGCCTACCGCGCTGCCGTGGCGGGCGGGGCCGACCTGCTGGCCGGGTTGGATGCCGCCGTGGCGGCGGCGGAAGACGGCATGCGCGCCACCATTCCGTTGCAGGCCCGCAAGGGGCGCGCCAGCTACCTTGGCGAGCGCAGCATCGGGCATCAGGACCCCGGCGCCACGTCCACGGTGCTGCTGCTGACCGCCCTGCGCGACGTGGTGCGGGGCTAACCCATGGTCGGCATTGTCGTCGTCACGCACAGCGCCGTGCTTGGGCAGGGCGTGAAGGAACTGGCGGAGCAGATGACGCAGGGCCGCGTGCCGCTGGCCGTGGCGGGCGGCATCGACGACCCGGAACACCCCATCGGCACCGACCCCATGCGGGTCATGGCCGCCATAGAAGCGGTGCAGCAGGGTGACGGCGTGGTGGTGCTGATGGACCTTGGCAGCGCGCTGATGAGCGCGGAAACGGCGCTGGACCTGCTGCCGCCCGAAGTGGCGGCGCAGGTGCGGCTGTGCCCGGCCCCGCTGGTGGAGGGCGTCATGGCCGCCGCCGTGCAGGCCTCCATCGGGGCGGACCTGGACACCGTGCTGCGCGAGGCGCTGGCGGCCCTGGCGGCAAAGGCGGAACTGCTGGGCATGCCCCTGCCGCAAGACGGCGGCGATGCTTCCGCCGGGGCGGCAGCCCCCGTGGCATCCCCGACGGCCCCCGCCCCGGATGACAGCCACGAGCTGACCCTGATGGTGCCCAACCGGCTGGGGCTGCATGCCCGCCCCGCCGCGCGCATCGTCACCGTGCTCGGCCCGTTCGGGGCCGATGTGCAACTGGTGCGCGGCGAGCGGGTGGTGTCCGCCCGCTCGGTAAACCGCATCGCCACGCTGGCCGTGCGCGGCGGCGATACGGTGACCTTCCGGGCCACCGGGGCGGATGCGGCCCAGGCCCTGAAGGCGCTGGCCGAGCTTGCGGCGGAAAACTTCGGCGATATCCCGGACGCAACCGGGTCGTCGGCCAGACCGGGCGGACAGGACGGACAGGGTACGCGGGGGAAAGCCGGTGCGGCGGGCGCGCCCGGCGCCAAGGGCGGGGTGCCTGCCTCGCCGGGCATTGCCGTGGGGCCGGCGGTCTGGCATCGCCCGGCATTCGACGCGCCGCCACAGGGACTGGTGGCCGGTGACCCCGCCAGCGAGGCCGCCCGGCTGGAAACCGCGCTGGATGCGGCCCGCCGCGAACTGGCCGCGCTGGAACGGCGCACCGCCGCCATGGCGGGCAAGCAGGAGGCGGAAATCTTCGTCATGCACCGCCTGCTGCTGGATGATGCCACCATCGCCGGGGATGCCCGGCAGCGCATAGCAGAGCGGCACGAACCCGCCGAAGCCGCATGGTACGCAGTGATCGACCAGGCGGCGGAAAGTTTCCGGCAACTGCCGGAAGGCTACATGCGCGAGCGCGCGGCGGATCTGGTGGACGTGGGCGCGCGCGTGCTGCGCCTGCTTACCGGTGCGCCGCCCTCCGGCCCGCGCCTTGACCGGCCTTCGGTGCTGCTGGCTGCGGACCTTGGTCCCTCGGACATGGCCCATCTGGACCCGGCGCTGGTGCTGGGCATCGTCACCATGCAGGGCGGGGCCACCTCGCACGCGGCCATTCTGGCCCGGTCCATGGGCATTCCGGCGGTGGCGGGCGCGGGCGCGCTGGCCGCCAACGTGGCCGATGGCATCACCGTGGCGCTGGACGGCACCACCGGAGAGGTCTGGATATCCCCCGCGCCCGACGTGCTGGCAACCATCGAATCCCGTCGGGCCGCGTGGCACGCCGCCCGGCAGGCAGCGCTGGCCGGGGCCTCCCGCCCAGCCGTGACGGTTGATGGCCGCCACGTGCACGTGCACGCCAACATCGGTTCTCCGGCAGACGCCGCCCCCGCCCTGCTGAACGGCGCGGAGGGCGTGGGGCTGTTCCGCACCGAGTTCCTGTTTCTGGACCGGGCCGCCGCCCCGGACGAGGAAGAGCAGCGCGCCGCCTACGTGGCCGCTGCCGCCGCCATGCCGGGCCTGCCGGTGGTGGTGCGCACCCTGGACATCGGCGGCGACAAGCCGGTGCCCTATCTGGCCGACCTTGCGGCGGGAGAGGACAACCCCTTCCTGGGGCTGCGCGGCATCCGCTTCTGCCTCGCCCGGCGCGAACTGTTCCTGACCCAATTGCGCGCCCTGCTGCGCGCCGCAGCCGAACATCCCCTGCGGATCATGTTCCCCATGGTGGCCCACCCCGGCGAACTGGCCGCCGCAAAGACCCTGCTGGAAGAAGCCCGCGCCGCGCTGGTGGCGCAAGGGCTACCCCATGGCCCGGTGGAGGTGGGCATCATGGTCGAGGTGCCCGCCGCCGTGGCCCTGGCGGATCAGTTGGCGCGCGAGGCCGCGTTCTTCAGCATCGGCACCAACGATCTTGCCCAGTATGTCATGGCCGCCGACCGGGGCAACGCCGCCGTGGCAGACCTGTCGGACGCGCTGCACCCTGCCGTGTTGCGCATGGTGCGCGACACCGTGGCGGCGGGCAATGCGGCAGGCATTCCCGTGGCCATGTGCGGCGAACTGGCGGGCAGCGCAGAGGCCATCCCGCTGCTGGTGGGGCTGGGGCTGGATGAATTGAGCATGAACGGACCGGCCATTCCGCGCGCCAAGGATGTGGTGCGCGGCTGCGACATGGCGGCCTGCGCCAGGCTTGCGGAACGGGCGCTGGATCTGCCCGATGCCGCTGCCGTGCGGCGGTTGCTGCGGGGCGGCGGGTAGCCACCTGGGCGGAACGTTGCGCCTTCGAATCGAAAGGTGCCGCACGGTGCATGCCGCGCGGCCCCTTGTGCGTGGCGTGCCAGGGGCGTGTCGAGCGCGTTCCCTGCGGCACCTTGCGCGTGCTTTCGGGCGGGGAACACAACGCGACAAGGCGGAACCGTCCGAAGACGACTCCGCCTCATCGTAGCATTCAAAGGCCGTGCGGCCTCGCACGGCCGGAAAGGCCGAACGACTGGTCCGTTGGATACCGTTGGATACCGTTGGACATCTTGGACAGCGCTGGACGGGGGCGGGCATGCATCCCTGCCCAGCTACCCTTCGCGGGTTTCCCCGATTGGGCGCAACTGGCGCAACTGGGGCAACTGGCGCAATCGACGCACAACCGGTCAGCGACTGCCGCACCCCGCGCAACGCAGGGCGGAAACAGGGGCTGGAGCAGGTCCGCCCGCTGCCGCTAGCCGAACAGGTCCTGCTCTTCCTTGAGCAGCTTTTCGGCCACGGTGCGCGAGTCCACCTGATACTCGCCGGATTCCACCTTGCTCTTCAGCGCGTCCACCTTTTCCTGACGCACGTCGGGTGCGGCAAGGGCGGCGGAATACGCTTCCGTGCGCAGCTTCGCCTCGTCGGAAAGGCTTACGCGGTCGCCCTGCGCAGAGGACGCTGCGTCGCTTTCCTTGCGGGCGGCGGTGCGCTTGGTCTGGAGCTCGGACTGTTCCAGCTTGGTCCTGTACGGATCCAGATTCTTGAGATAGTTCTTGATTTCCATGGTTACCTCCCCGGGGGAGCATACCGTTTACCGGAACGTGGACCGCCTAGAGCATGGTATCGTCCACCGTTTCGAGAGCAATGTGCCATAGCCGGTCCAGGATTCCCGCCTTCTCCGCTGGCGCTACCTCGACGGGGCCTTCCGGCCCGGCGCGGAACACCTGAATGTCCAGCTGCGTCGGAGGATACGTGAAGGTGAGCGTTTCTCCCAATTCCTGTTCCAGCTTCTGCCGAATCTCTCGTACGACGGGGTTGTCACTTCCCGCAAGCAGAAGATTTTCCATGATCTCTCGAGCCACCCGTTCCACCATGAATCTTCGCTTTACCTCGGGAGGAATGGCGCTTTCCTCCTCGCCCGACGCGAGACGCATGGCCTGCCGGTAGCGGGCCAGCCTGCGCGCGGTTACAAGCTGCTTGTCGTAATGAAGCAGCATGTTGCGAAGGTAAAACGAGTTCGTGGTCACGGTAGTCTCCCCTCGTATCGCCTATCGGCTACCCTGAGGGAAAACTTTAGGGGGCGGACGCATTTTTTCCGAAAAAAAATTCCGGCCAATGCGAAGAGGGAAGACCCGCCCATGCACTCACACCTCCTATCGGCGGCTGGCGCCGAAACATTAGGTGCTTTTGCGGTGTGACTGCATTCTTTCGGAGCAGGTAGGGAATACCCCCACCATGCATTGGGTGTCTTGCATGCATGTGGGGGGTCATGACTGCACTGTCGCATGGTAATGCGGGCACATGCATGCGGTACGGCTGTGAGTATGGCGTACTTGCGCCCGGCGTCGCCATGGGGCATGACACGCAAGGCGCGCCGCGCGCCACCCCCATTGGGGCCCCCATCGGGGTGCCTGGACCTTCCGGGTACGGCAGTTTTCCGGATTGGGGAATTTGCCGGGACAGGGCGTGGCCGTAACGTTCTTTTGGGAGCCGCAACCGCATGACCGATGTTTCCACGCAGGTGCCGCCGTGTCCGGCGGATTTCGCAGAACCGGCCGCGCCCGCAGGTCCCTTCCGGGCTGTGCTGCCCGTGGTGCTGGCCTCCGGCTCGCCCCGCCGCCGCGAGTTCCTGCATTCCCTCGGGCTGTCGTTCGAGGTGTACGGCAACGGCGCGGCCGAGCCCGATCCGCTGCCCGGTGAGCCACCGGCGGACTACGCATGTCGCGCGGCGGCGGCCAAGGCCGCCTCGGTGGCCGCGTTGCGCCCCGGCGGTGTGATTGTCGCGGCGGATACGGTGGTGGCCCTGCACGGCGAGATCATGGGCAAGCCGCGCGACCGCGCGGACGCCGTGCGCATGCTTTCCCGGCTGGCCGGGCATACCCACGAGGTGGTCAGCGCCTGTTGCGTGGCCCTGCCGGACGGCACCCGCGAAACCTTCCACGCCGCCACCCGCGTGACCATGTGGGATGCGCCCCCCGCCGCCCTTGCCGCCTATGCCGCCACGGGGGAACCCGACGACAAGGCCGGGGCCTACGGCATCCAGGGGGTGGGCGCGTTTCTTGTGGAATCCATCGACGGTTCATGGAGCAACGTGGTGGGGCTGCCGGTGGCGGAACTGGTCCGGTTGCTGCTGCGCCATGGGATCATCGAACCGGCAGGCAGCTGATGTGCGACAGGCGCTGCACCTGTGACGCGCACCGGCCATGTCCGGGAGCGCCTGACTGGAAGACTACGGAGTACACGCATGCACGCAACGCACGACAACGGGCCTGAACGCTGCACCCCCCCGCACGCACCGCAAGGTGTGGACAGACTGGCGCTGGAAGTGGCGAGGGTATGGTATGCGGGGCGCAGTCCCGTGGCCCCCGGTACCGTGGGCTCTGCCGTGGCCGCCCTGCTGGCACCCTGGCTGTTTCTGCCATTGCCGCCGGGGTGGCGCGTGGTGGTGCTGCTGGCGGTGTTTTGCGGCGGGGCCTGGGCTGCGGGCCGAGCGGCGCGGGTGCTGGGCCGGTGCGACCCCGGCAGCGTGGTCATCGACGAGGTGGTCGGGCAGTGGACGGCCATGCTGCCCTTTGCCACGCTGTCGCCGCTGGGTGTGCTGGCGGCCTTCGTGCTGTTCCGGGTGTTCGACATCCTGAAGCCCGGTCCGGTGGGGGCTTCCGAATCGTGGCTGGACGGCGGGCCGGGCATCATGATCGACGACGTGGTGGCCGGGGTCTGCGCGGCGGCGGTGCTGGCCGTGCTGCTGTGGCTGGGCCTGCCGGTCTGACGGCGAGGGGCGAAGCACAGCGAAGCCGGGCGGCATGGCCGGGTGGATCAGGAATGGTCTGGTGCCAGTGCCGGCGGGCTTGCCCGCCAAAGCACGGAAAATCTGACGGGCGTCACCGTGCGGTACGACGGCCCGCGCATCCGGAACCACCGGCTGCGCGGGCCGTTGTGCGTTGGTTGTGCCGTGTGCCGCGCGACCCGGTTTCATGCGACCTGGTTTCGCGCGGCCTGATCCGGGCGGCCCAGTTTTGCGCGATATGGTTCGCGCGGCATAGCCCAGGCGACATGGTTCGGGCGCTTTGATCCGGGCGGTCAGCCGCTCACAGGAGGCGCGCATGGCCGGTCTGCCAGCGGGTCAACCTCGTTCGGCCAGTGCCAGCCGTACGCCCAGGAACAGGAGCAGCGCGCCAAGACAGCGGTCGCCCCACCGGGCAAATCGGCCCCCCAGCGCCCCGGCTTGAAAGATGCTGCCCAGCCGGGCGGCGCCCCAGGCCACCAGCAGGTTCACCAGCGTGCCGTTGACGGTGAAGATGCACCCCAGCACCAGAAAGGCCAGGGGGGACGGGGGGGTACCCGCGCCGCCGCCATCCACGAACTGCGGCAGAAAGGCCAGAAAGAACAGCGCCACCTTCGGGTTCAGGGCGTTGGTCAGGAAGCCCTGCGCGAATACGGCGCGCAGGGGTGTCGGAGGGGGCTGGTCGGCGGAGGTTGCGTGCCGGGCACGCTCGCTCCGGGGCGCCGCGTTGCGGGCGGCGGTTTCCGCCGTACCCTTGCGGGCCAGCAGCATGGCGGCGCCCATGTACAGCAGGTAGGCCGCGCCCAGCAGCTTCACCACCGTGAAGGCCGTGGCCGATGTGGCCAGCACGGCGGACAGCCCGAAGGCCGCTGCCGCGATGTGCACGGAGCAGCCCGCACCGATGCCCAGGGCCGCCGCCACCCCGGCGCGCAGGCCGCTCGTGCCATACGCGCCACAGGTGCCACAGTTGGTAGACCGGGCGATGATGTACAGCATGTCCGGGCCGGGGGTGATGTTCAGCAACAGGCCCGAACCCACGAACAACCAGATGTCGTGTATGCCGTACATGGCGGTCCTCCGATGTTTTTGCCTTCATGCATCTCGGATGCGGCGTGCGTCAATCAGGGGGGCGTCAATCCGCCACCCGTCAATCCGTGGCGGGGCAACGCAGACGCATGGTGGTGCATTTTTGCCTTGTGGAAAATGTTACTTCTCAATGCAACATACTTGAATATAGAATAAAAGTAGCTTCATGAGGTGTGCGTTCAACGCGTGTGGGCGCAGTGCGAGCGATTCGAAATGCGCTTCAGGCAAAACGAAACGCACACAGTGTGCATAACCGTGTGCGCATCTTGTGTAACATCTCGAAATATGAACAATATCTGCGGGGATGCAGGGGCTCCGCCTTCGGACGCGGAAAAACCCGCGCGGCAGGGCCGGGCGGGGCATGTCGAGGTCGGTGTGGCGTGTTGCCGGGATGGGGGGGGCTGCGGGGCGGGAGGTTTGCCGGATGGTGGAACGGAAGGGCGGGCAGCCGGGCTATTCCGCCCGGATCAGCCCCAAGGTGCGCAGCTCAGCCAGCAGGCGGCCGAAGTCCAGCGGCTTTACCAGATAGGCGGAAATGTGCCCCTGCTCGAAGGCACGCAGGGCGATGGTGATGTCGGTGACGGCGGTGGTGACCAGCACGGGCACGCGGGGCAGACCGCGTTCGGTTTCCACGGTGCGGATGCGTTCCAGCACGGTCAGGCCGCTTTCGCCGGGCAGCATCAGGTCCAGCAGCACCACGTCGAAGGGGGCGTCGTCTTCCAGCGCCTGCAGGTAGGTCGAGAACGATGCTTCCGCGTCGTCCGCGCAGACGGTATCGAAGTGCGGGGTCAGCGTCAGGTGCAGCACGCGGGCGCTGAGGGCATCGTCTTCAACTATGAGAGCTCGCATGGGGCCTCCGGGCGGCGCGCAGTCTGCGCAACGCACGCCGTGCACGGGCGCGTTGCAGGATAACCCATGCAATGTAACGCGGAACGCCCCGGAAATGGAAGGATGATTTTGCGATGGCCCATGCGAGGGCGCACTGCAAACGGCGTCAGTGGAGACTGGGGGAGCCCTAATCCTGGGCGTGAGGCGAGATGTGGCAGGCGTTCTTGGGGCACAGGCTGGCGTCGCGCATCAGGTCGGCCAGGGTGAAGCTGTTGAGCTTCTTGTACATGGCGCGCGAGGCCTCGTCCCAGATGGTGCGCGTCAGGCACACGGCCATGCGCGGGCAGCAGGGGTTTTCTTCGTCGCAGGTGTAGGGGGCCAGCGATTCTTCCAGCGCGAACACCACGTCGCCCACGGGAATTTCCGTGGCGGGCTGGGTAAGCTGGTAGCCGCCGTGCGCACCCAGCGTGCTGCGGATGTAGCCCGCCTTGCGCAGTGCCCGGATAAGCTTTTCCAGGTACTTGACGGAAATGCCCTGCCGCTTGGCGATATCGCGGATGGACACGGGGGCTTCCGCTCCGTGCATGGCGATGTCGAGCAGCATGCGGGTGCCGTAGCGGCTGCGGGTGGTCAGTTTCATGCGTATGCCGTGTGGTTTGCGGCGGTGCCCGGTCGCCGGGTCGCTGCTCGTTTCATGCCGGGGCGTTGCCTGCCTGTCTGGCGATGAGCCTGTCTGCAATGTGTCTGTACGGTTGCCCGGCTACGGTCAGGCTCTCCCGCCGCGTGCCCGGTTGCCCGTTCGCCGGGAGCGTGGTTGTCCGCCCGCTATTCTCCCAAGGCGCGCCGCACGATGCCCAGCATCAGGTCGGGGTCGAACGGCT
Organism: Nitratidesulfovibrio sp.; assembly: GCF_040373385.1. Classification (NCBI taxonomy): domain Bacteria; kingdom Pseudomonadati; phylum Thermodesulfobacteriota; class Desulfovibrionia; order Desulfovibrionales; family Desulfovibrionaceae; genus Nitratidesulfovibrio; species Nitratidesulfovibrio sp. The sequence continues at coordinate 245,717 of NZ_JBDXXH010000003.1, forward strand.
TGTCCACGGTGCCTACGGCGTTGGGCACCATCAGGTGCAACCCGCCAAGACCGGTCACCAGCACCACGGGTATGTGCGCGCCGCCGGGCAGGTCCATCAGTTCGCGGTACACGCGCGGCCCCCACTGGCGGGGCATTTCCAGGTCCAGCGTGACCAGGTCGGGCCGTCTGGCGCGCGCCATTTCCACGGCGTCGGGACCTTCGGTGGCGGCGTCGGCCCGGTAACCGCTGGTTCTGAACAACGATACGAGGTAGGCGGCGATGTCCGGGTCGTCTTCTACCACCAGAATGGCCTTGGCCGGGGTGTTCCGGGCCTGGGTGGCGTTGACCATGCGTCGCTCCGGGCCTCCGTTTGCGGGCCGCGCCGGGGCGCCTGTGCCATCGTGCGAGGGGGATGGGGGCGTTCCGGCGGCCGGGCGGGGGGTGGCTCTCCCCGCCCGGCGGCCATGCAGTGGCGTGCGCGGTGCGGGCCTTGCCGTAATGTCGTGCAAGGCCCGCGCCACGGCGCGTTCTATTCGTCTTCTTCCTGCGGCTTCAGGTGCTCGGGCACGATGACCATGCTGATGAGCAGCGGCTTCAGGAACGACCAGCGGATGCCGATCTCGTATTCTTCCTCAAGGTCGCGGATGGCGTCCCAGCAGTTGTGGCAGGGCGCCACCACCAGCTTGCAGCCGGTGGCCAGGATCTGGTCGCGCTTGGTTTTCAGCGCCACGTTGCGCTGGTGGCGGTAACGGCCAATGCCGTTGAACCCGCCCCCACCGCCGCAGCAGTAGTTGTGTTCGCGGTTGGGAGCCATTTCGTGGAAGTCTTCCGCGATGTAGCTCATGATGATGCGGGTGTGCTTGGCAAGGCCGTGGTTGCGCACGTAGTTGCAGGAATCCTGCAAGGTCACGGGTTCCTTGATGCGCTTTTCCGGGTCGATCTTCAGCTTGCCGGTGGTCAGCGCCTCGGACACCCATTCCACGTAGTGCAGGAAGGGCACCGGGGTCTGGCCGCTGGGCAGGCCGGCCCAGTAGGGGCCTTCGATGACCGTGGCGCGGTGCGCGTGGCCGCATTCGGTGCCGACGACGCGCTTGGGCCGCAGCTTTTCCACGGCGGCGTACACGCGCTCCACCTGCATCTTGCAGCCCGCCCAGTCACCGGCGAACATGGTCAGCGAGGTCTGTTCCCAGCCTTCGCTGGGCACGGTCCAGTTCTCGCCCGCCAGGTGGAACAGGATGGCGGCCTCGGCCAGGTCTTCAGGATAGTGCTTGGGTTCGCGGGCGTTCAGCACGTACATGGTATCCGCGTCTTCCTTGTCGACGGGGATTTCCAGGCCCGGCCATTCTTCCTGCTGTTCCTCGGCCATCCATTCGCAGGTTTCCACCCAGTCTTCGGTGGTCACGTCCATCTGCGCGCCGTACACGCGGTGCATGCCGGAGCCGATCTTCAGTTCCCACGGCACGAAGCCCTGGGAGAACAGCAGGCCGCGCAGGTAGCTGAACATGACGCCCATGTCGATGCCGTGGGGGCAGTACATGCCGCAACGGTTGCAGCAGGTGCACTGCGACCACGCCACTTCCATGGTGTGCATCATGAACGCGGTGTCCACCGCGCCCTTCTTGCGTACGATCTCGCCGAGGGTGGACTGGATCTTGTAGGCGGGCACCTGCTTGGGGTCGCGGTCGTTGACCCGGTACAGGAAGCAGCTGTCCGCACACATGCCGCAGTGGGCACAGATTTCCAGCCAGGTCTTGGTGCGCGACTGCAAGGTTTTCTGCAGGGTGGCCTTGAGGGCCTCCACATCAACCTCCAGCTCCGCCATTTCCTTGTAGTATTGTGCACCGCCCTTGTCGCCGAGCAGGGCCTTGAGGTCCGCTTCGGTGTTGACAGGGCGTCTGTTGCAGAACGTTCCTTCAGGCATGGGATGCTCCTTTCGTGTCCGTCACACGCAGATCATGGAACGGCCGGTGCCGCTACCAGGGGAAGGCCGCCCCGCGGCTGTAGCCGCCGCGCTTGATGGCGTAGTCCATGCCGATCTGGCCGCGCGACATGAAGAACAGCACGATGTGGGACAGCTTGGTGAACGGGGCCACGATGAGCAGCAGTTCGCCCGTGATGATGTGGGCGAGCAGCCACGTTTCGTAGTTGGCCACGTGCAGCCGGGCCACGAGGCCGGTGACGAACGGCGCCGCCGAAACGGCGAGGATGAACCAGTCGTAGGCGGTGGTGAGGATGCGCACCTCGGTGAGGGCGATGCGCCGCAGCGCTATCATCACTAGGCCGATGATGGCGGCCACGGTCAGCGCGTCGGCGATGCCCATGGGCAGTACCGGCAGGCTGAAGCCGAGCCGCTCGGCCAGGATGATGTTATGCCCGGCAAGGAACAGCGGCACCAGCACCGCGCCGATGTGGAACAGGAAGAAGGCCACTGCGAAGTAGGGCTGTTCGCGCCAGCTTTGCGTGCCGAACGGCAGCATCCACTTCAGGGCGGAATGGATGCCGCCCTTCAGGCCGTGCGCCAGGTGCGGGCCGTAGGCCACGCGGTCGAGCTGCCAGCTCAGGCCGCGCACATACCAGACCACGCGTGCCGCAAGGCCGCCGAAGAAGACCAGCAGCGCCACCCACAGCATGGGACCGGTGAGGAATGCGTACATGGTTTGCTCCTATGGCAGGCCATGTTTACAGGTGGATCTTTCGTCCGTTGGCGGCGTCAGGCTGCGCCTACCATCGCTTTGCTGTCATTATCCGTAAGGTTCGCTCAGCTCACCTAACGGCTAAGGCTCGGTCAAATACCATAAGAGTATACTCCCTCATGGCAGGCTTGCTTTCCTTGCCAACGAACGAAATCTCTCACTGTAAACACGCCCTGGTCACTGCTTAGTATTTGCGGATCTTCTTGTCGCGCCCGGTAAGGAACAGCCAGTAGCACACAAAGCCCACCAGTGTGGCACCCATCAGCAGATAGGTGATGTTCTTGGTGTGCAGCATGAATTCATGCAGGGTATGGATTTCCATAGCGTGCTCCTTGGCGGCCCTAGTGGGCGTCCTTGTAGTCGGGATGCTCGTACAGGACCGGCATGCGCGTGGCGATGAACCGGTAGACCGTGATGATGAGCGTCACGATGAACACCGAAACGCCGATCTCCATCCAGTGCGGGAAGTAGCGGTCGGCGGCGGGCAGGTTCCAGTTGAAGGCGACGAGCGAGACGTTGAAGCGGTTCATCACGATGCCGAGCACCGCGTTGATGGACGCGATGCGCACCAAGGTGACGTTCTTCTCGCGCACGCCAAGGGCGTACAGGAACGAGGGCAGCGCCACGAAACCGAACATCTCGACCAGGAACCAGGCCCCGTAGCCGGTGCCCAGGTAGGCCCAGTCGTTGTCCATGGCGATGTCCATGGTCTTGATGAAGAAGTACCCGGCAAGCACGAACGAGGCAGCCTTGCCGAAGCCAAAGATCACGCCTTCGGCCTCCTTCAGGTGGGTTTCGTCCATCTTGTGGTGCAGCCCGGCGTGGGCCAGGGTGCCTTCGAAGATGACCATGGAAAGGCCCGCCACCATGGACGAGATGAAGAAGAACACCGGCAGGAAGCTGGAGTACCACAGGGGGTGCAGCTTGCCGGGGGCGATCAGGAACAGCGCGCCCAGCGAGGACTGGTGCAGGGTGGACAGCACCACGCCGAAGATGGTCAGCATGATGGTCAGCTTGACGATGACGTTGCGCAGCTTGCGCAGGCCCAGCCATTCCAGCGCCGCCGGGGACCATTCCACGAACAGCACGGTAAGGTAGGTGGCCACGCACAGGCCCACTTCGAACAGCAGCGAGGTGGTGCCCTGCGAGAGCACCAGCGGGTAGGGCAGGCGCAGCGGATGCCCGAGGTCATAGTGCAGCGCCACGACCACGAAGAAGTAGCCGAGGAACGCGGTGGTGATGGCCGGGCGCACCGCAGAGTGGTAGCGCTTCATCCCGAACAGGTAGCACGAGGCCGAGGTGACGTAGCCGCCGGCGGCCAGGGCCACGCCGCACAGCAGGTCGAACCCGATCCAGATGCCCCACGGGTTGTTGTCGGACAGGTTGGTGACGGCCCCGATGCCCTGGGTGAAGCGGATGAAGGTGATCACCGCGCCCACGGCCAGGATGATGCCCGTGATGATGTTGCCGGGCGTGAACAGGCCGCTCTTGGTGTTGGCGTCATGCATGTTATGCATCCTCCTTGCCTTCGCCGTCGTCGCCACTTTCGGCGCTCTGGCCTTCGGCACGCAGGGCGGCGAACTTCTCTTCGAAGGCCTGCTCCGCCTGTTCGATGGCCTTCTTGACCTCGCGGGTCACGGCGGCGTCCTTCTCCTTGGCCGCCTTGGCCAGGGCGGTATCCATGGCCTTGGTCGCCTCGGTCTTGGCCTTGTCCAGCGCGGCCTGCACGGCTTCTTCGCGCTCTTCGGCCGCAACCTTTTCCTTGCGCTTGGAGATGGCGTAGGCCCCGGTCAGCAGCACTGGCCAGATGCCCACCACCATGGGCACGGAGCCCAAGGCCCCCGCCGTGTATTCCGGCGCGGACTTGGTGCCCATTTCCTGCTGGCCCACGGCCTCGAAGGGCACGCCAGCCAGATACATCCACGCGGTGCCGCCCATTTCCAGTTCACCGTAGACGTGGTCCTGGTAACGGCCGGGGTTGCTGCGGATGCGGTCGTGGGCGATGCGCACGAGGTCCTCGCGCTTGCCGAAGGTCAGGGCCTCCTTGGGGCAGGCCTCGACACAGCCGGGCAGCTTGCCTTCCTGGATGCGCGGGTGGCACATGGTGCACTTCTGGATCAGCGGGTCGAAGGCTTCGTCGTACTGGAAGGCGGGCACGTTGAACGGGCACGCGACCATGCAGTAGCGACAGCCCACGCACAGGCTGCCGTCGTAGGTGACGGAGCCGTCGGGGTTCTTGGTGAAGGCCTTGACGAAGCAGGCCGAGGCGCAGGCGGGTTCCAGGCAGTGGTTGCACTGCTGCTTGCGGAACACCGGATGGTCCAGGCCGGCCACGTTGTACTTGTTGACCACCGTCCAGTTGTTCGCGTCCGTGCGGCGCGATTTTTCAAGCACCGTCAGGTCGTCGAACTTCACCTTGGGCGCGGGCAGCTTGTTCACCTCGTTGCAGCCCTGCTCGCACTTGCGGCAGCCGATGCAGCGGGTGGTGTCGTGCAGCACCCCGTAACTGTCCTTGTATCCCTTGAAGCTCTGGTTGCCCGCCGCGACGGCCTTTTTCGCGCCTACAGCGCTCATGGCCGTGGAAACACCGGCGGTGCCCAGCAGGGTCAGGAATCTTCTCCTGTTCATGGATAACTCCTTACCGGTTTCCTATTTCGCGCGTTCCTTGTGACACTCGGCGCAGGCCGTATCCGCGGGCTTTTCCAGCTTCATGCGGTTGTGGCAGCCCATGCACTGCTGGTGGTAGGCAGCCTTCAGGCCGGGGCGGTCGCCCTTGGCGGCGTCGAAGGGCTGGCCATGGCAGCTGGCGCACTTAGGCGGCGTCTTGCTGAGGGGGCTGTTGTGATGGCAGCCCGCGCACACGGTGGCCTTGTCGGTGTGGAACGTGGCGGCCAGCTTGTCGTCGCCGATGGCGGCCATCAGGGTGTTGACGATCTTGCGGTGCGGCAGCTTCGAGGGTTCGTACTTGTCGGACAGCACGCCGATGGTCACGAACTCGGGGATGTCGTCGACGGACAGGGTGCCCTTGGTGGTGCGGCGGGCGGCCAGGGTGGCGGCGGCCACGTCGGCGCGCTGCTCCTTGGTTGCCTTCAGCAGGCCACCGTCGGCCACGGCCTTGGCGTCCATGCCCACCGGGTCGGCGTGGCACACCGCGCAGGCGGCTTCGGGCTGGGGCTTGGCACCGGTCTTCATGAAGCCGTGGCAGCCCGCGCAGGACGGAGCCTGCACCTTCTGGTTGTGGCAGCCCACGCAGCTCTTCATGGAATCGGGCTGGTGCATGGCCTTCTCGATCTGCACGAAGTTGCCGTCCTTCACGCCTTCCAGCGTGTGGCAGGTGGTGCAGTTGTCGATCTTCACGTGGTGGCAGGCGCGGCAGGTGTTGCTGGCCGCTTCGTGCACCTTGTGGTTGAAGGCCACGGGCTTCATGGAACCCTTCATGCCCTTGGGCGCATCCTTGGCACCGGGGCCCACTACGGGCAGGACCATGGCGGCATCGGGCTGGCCGCGTTCCAGGCGGGGCACGTCGCGCACCACCTTGAACTTGGCCTGCATGGCCGGGTCGTGGCAGCCCGCGCAGGAAACCGGGCCGCTATCGGCCTTGGCCGGGGCGGCGGCAACACTGCGGTGGCAGGTGATGCACTGGGTGTGCGCGGCTTCGCGCAGCGAAGGCTTCTTTTCCACGCGCGCATCGCCGTGGCAGGCGCGGCAGGAGTCTTCCTTGTTCTTGCCCCAGGAAAGCTTCTTGGCGGCTTCGTCGTACACGTGGTGACAGGCGCCGCAGTTCTTCTGCGGGTCGTTCACCGGCGCGATGGCCTTGGAGGCCACGTGGCGGTAGTGCAGCGACTTGTCGAGTCCGATCTGCTTCCACGAAGAGGCCATGGGCTTCGGGTTGTGGCACGAGCGGCATTCGCCGTCCTGCGGCCCGGTCTTCTTGCCCGCCTTGGCCTGCTCGGTGTGACAGCCGATACAGTTGGCGTGGTAGATATTCTTCAGGTCGGCGGCAGTGGTGTCCTCAAGGCGCATGAACTTGAGCGACATCTTGCCCTTGTCGTCATTCTTGTGGCAGGTGGCGCATTCCTTGCCGGGCGCGGCGGCCTTGGCCACGGCCTCGGAATGCCGATCGTGCGGGAAGGTGACCTTCGGCAACTCCAGGTCGCCGAATTTCGCCATGACGCCGATTTCCACCAGGTCGGCGCGCTGCTCGCCGGTGGAGCCGGGAAGGGGCTTCGTCGTGCCCCGCGCATCCAGTCCGAAGACCGTGACCGCAGCCACGGCGACCAGAGCTCCCGCCCATCGCAGCAGTGATTTCGCGTTCATCATAGTGGCAGTCCTTTGAAATGAGTGAAACGCTTCCTCTGACAACCCTCAGTCGGCGTGCCGCCAGCCGGTTCCCTGCGGCTTGCGCGGCGGCACGTTCGGACAGAGCCCTGCCACGAAACGGAACCGCGCCGATGCCCCCCATGCCGGGGCACCCGCGTGTGGTCCGAATCGTGGTTCCTCCCTGTGGCGTACGCGCTATCCTGGCGTGTGTCCTGTTATTCCGCATTGTTGCGGGCATCGTCAGAGGCACTCGCCGGGGTTTTTCCGGTCGTTGGCGTCGGCCGGAAGGCGCGCGAATACCCTACTTCTAGGGTATGGAATAATTCCTACCGGAGGGGTATGCGATTATCAAGGGTGCGTCAAGCACATTCTGCGGAAAATCGGGGTTGTCCGAAGGCTTTGAGGGTGCGTTGTTACTTGCTAAAATAACTGATTAAAATCGCGTCTGTAAGCGGTTGCAAACTGGCCTGTTTCAGTCCGGATTAAGGCGGTACGGGGCGTGAGGGGGACAGGGTGTTTTTGCGGATGCGCGGCGCAACAGGTCGACAGCGCGAAAAAAGAAGCAGGAGGTATGGAAACCGAGACAGGCCGCGCGAAAACGGGTTCCGGATGCCCAAAAAATGGGGTTCGGCTGCCCGGAACGGCAGATGGTGGGCGCAAAACAGGGCAGGGGCATTTTTTCGGCGGGCCGGTGGTGGCGTCCAGCGGCTTCCGCTCCGGCCCGGTCCCGCGATGCGTGGTTGGCCCCGTGCGGGCGCTGTGCTACACGCCCCCCATGCACACCTTCGTGAATCTTCCCCTCAGCTGGGTCGCGGGCGACCCCGCGTGGCTCAACCGTTTCGTGGCCGACGGGCTGGCCCCGGAACTGGGCATCGACACTTTCGCCGTACAGGAGTTGTCCGAGGACTGGCACCGCGACATCGCGCGCCGTCTGGCCGATGCCGGGCTGCCCTGCGCGGTGCACCTGCCGTTCTTCGACCTGCACCCCGGCAGCCTCAACAATTCCGTGCTGACCGCCAGCCGCGACACCCTGCGCCGCGCGGCGGAACTGGCCACCCTGTACGCCCCCCGCCACATGGTGGGGCATGCCGCCTTCGACCACAGCCAGCATGATGCGGCATTGGATGCGTGGCTGGAACGGGCCTGCGGCACCTGGGCGGCGGTGCTGGGCGCGTGCGACGCCCCCGTGCACATCGAAAATACCCACGAGCGCGACCCCGAGCCGGTGGCCGCGCTGGTCGATGCCCTGGTCCTCCAGTTCGGCGCCCGCGCGGGCATCTGCTTCGACGCCGGGCACTGGCACAGCTTCGCGCGGGGCGCGCAGCGGCGCGACATGCGGCGCTGGCTGGATGCCTTCGCCCCGCGCCTGGCGCACCTGCACCTACACGACAACGACGGCAGCGACGACCAGCACCTGGGCCTGGGCACCGGGACCATTCCGCTGGACGACCTGTTTGGCGGTCTCATCGCGCGCGGGCTGCACCCCACCGCCACCCTGGAGCCGCACGACGAGGCGTCCTTTGCCGTGTCCCGCGCCTGGCTGGCCGCGCGCAAGCACTACGCGGGCGTGCTGACGCCCCCGAACGCGCCCGTCGCAGCGCCCGCAGCCACTTCTGCGGACGCTTCGGGCGCGTGACGCGCGACGATCCTTCCGGTTCTCCACCCATTTCCAGCACCAACGCGCCGCCCGGTATCTGCCGGGCGGCGCGTTGCTCATTGCGGGCTCTGGGGATGAGGCAGGGCGGCTACCGCCCTCCTTGACTACAGCCCGTCGGCGTAATTCACGGGCAGCCAGGCGTAGCCGTCCTTGCCGCCATTCCTGGCCCGCACCCGACCAAGACCGGGGAAGGGCAGGTGCGACCCGGCCACCCAGCAGCCTTCGGCGGCCACCTGGGGCAGCAGGCGCAGGCGGGTGGCCACGGCGGCCTTCTGGTCCACGTCGAAGTCGATGGACACCTCCGGTCGGGCGAACTGCACCGGGGTGCTGTGGATGATGTCCGCCCAGAACAGCAGCGACGCTCCGCCCGAGGCCACGCGGAAGCCGCAGTGCCCCGGAGTGTGGCCGGGCAGGTCCACCGAGGTCACCTGCGGAACCTCGGGCAGGGGTGCGGTCCCTGGCACGAAGGTGTGCAGCCTGCCAGCATCCTTGTAGGGGGCCAGCGCCTTGCGCAGGGCCAGCAACCCGGCCTTGCGCCCCTCCGGTGCGGCGGCCAGGGTGGCGTCGCTGGTCCAGTAGTCCAGTTCCGGTGCGCTCACGTGCACGCTGGCATTGGGAAACACCCGTGCCCCGGCGGCGTCCACCAGGCCCAGCGCGTGGTCCGGGTGCAGATGCGAGAGCAGCACATGCTCGATGCGCTCCGGGGCGTACCCGGCCGCGCGCAGGTTGGTGGGCAGATGCCCGCCCCGTGCGCCGAAGAAGGCCCCCGCCCCGGTATCCATGAGCACCCGGCGCGTCCCGGCGTCCAGCAAAAAGCAGTTCACGTTGCTGGTGGCGGGCTGCCCGGCGGGGATGCCCGCATTCTCCAGCAGGGCGTCGATGTCCTTGCGGTCGGCCCCGTGCAGGATGGCTGGATCGAGTTTGCCGTGGGCGTCGAACAGCGCGAATACCGTCACGCCGCCCACGGGCAGGCGGAAGAAGCCGGGCACCTGCGTGCCGGGGGATGCGGGCGGCGAGGAGGATGCGCCGGTTCCAGTTCCACCCGTGGCGGCGTTGGCCGTGGTGGCGGGCAGGGTGGCCAGTGAGGCAACAGCCAGTATTGATTGCATGAAGCGTCTGCGGTCAAGCATGCGAGCCTCCGAATGGTTGGGGCGACGGATGGCGGGAACGCCTGCTGCTAACGGGATCGCCTGATGACAGGTGTGCCGGACGGCAGGGGATTTGGTGGCACGTCGCGGCAGGCGGGGTGGCAGGGGCGGGAGATGGGATACCCGTTGGTACAAGATAGCACTCGTAGGCGGGCAGGCAAGCAGGCACCGGCAGGATACCGGCCAGTGAAAGCAAGGGCGCATTGCGGGCTGCGGCGAAAGACGGCGGGCCGCGCCGCCCGCGCAATCTACTCCCTGCCTGCGCCGCCGATGCCGAGCCGCCGCAATATCTTCTGCAATGACACCCGCTCCAGCCCGGAAACCCGGGCCGCCTCCGAGATGTTGCCTTCGGTGCGCTCCAGCAGCCGCTCCACGTAGCGCCGGGTGAACTCGTCCACCACGTGGGCCTTGGCGTCCTTGTACGGGGTAAGCGCTGCCTCGGCCACGGGTGCGGCGCAGTCGGCGGGGCCGTCCACCAGCCGCAGGTGGGCCATTTCCACCGTGGGGCCGGGGCAGAACACCGCAAGCCGCCGGACGAAGTTCTGCAACTCGCGCACGTTGCCCGGCCATTCGCGCCCGCACAGGCAGGCCATGGCCTCTGGCGAAAGGCGCTTTGGGGCTATCTGCATTTCGCGGCAGGTCTGGGCCAGAAAGTGGTCGGCCAGCAGGGGGATGTCGTCGGCGCGGTCGCGCAGGGGCGGGGTGTGGATGGTCAGCACGTTGAGCCGGTAGAACAGGTCCTCCCGGAATTCCCCGCTCCTGATCCGCGCCTCGAGCGCCCGGTTGGTGGAGGCGATGATGCGCACGTCCACCTTCACCGTGCCGCTGGAACCCACGGGGCGGATCTCGTGTTCCTGCAATACCCGCAGCAGCTTGGTCTGGATGCCGGGCGAGATGTCGCCGATTTCGTCGAGCACGATGGTGCCCCCGGCGGCGGACATGAACAGCCCCTTGCGCGAACGCTCCGCCCCGGTGAACGCGCCCTTCACGTGGCCGAACAGTTCGCTTTCCAGCAGCTGGTCCGGAATGGCCGGGCAGTGCACGCTGACGATGGGCCGCTGCGTCCTGCCGGACAGGGCGTGGATGGATGCGGCCACCAGTTCCTTGCCGGTGCCCGATTCGCCCCGCACCAGCACCGTGTAGTCCGACGCGGCCACCGCCGCGATGGTTTCCTTCAGCCTGCGCATGGCCGGGGTTTCGCCTATCAGCGTGCGCTCCAGCCCCGTGCGCGACATTTCCTCGCGCAGTTGGCGGTTTTCGCGCAGCAAACGGCAGCGTTCCAGCCCCTTGGTCACGGCGCGGTACAGGTCTTCGCGCCGCACCGGCTTGGTCAGGAAGTCGTAGGCCCCGTTTTTGAGTGCCGTCACCGCCGTCTCGATGGTGCCGTGCGCGGTGAGCAGGATGACGCTGGGGGTGGCGTCCTGGGTCTGGGCGTGGGCCATCAGTTCCAGCCCGTCCATGTCGGGCATGCGCAGGTCGGTCAGCAACACGGCGGGGTCGCAACGGCCCAGCAGGTCCAGCCCGGCCCGGCCACTGGTGGCTACCAGTACCTCCGCGTCCGGAAAGCCCGCGCGCAGTTGGCGGGCCAGGCCGTTGGCGAAGTCCGCCTCGTCGTCCACCACCAGGATGGTCTCGTGGGGCGTGGTCATGCGTCGTGCTCCGTAAGCGGGGCCGGGTGCTCCCGGTCCGCCGCAGGCAGGTGAAGGGTGAATACCGCGCCGCGCGCCAATTCGGCCAATCCCGCCAGTTCCGTCAGTTCTGCCAGTTCCGCCAGTTCTGCCCGTTCCGCCAGTCCCGCCAGTCCCGTCAGTCCCGGCAGCCCTGCCAGTCCGGGGATGCGGCCCGGCGCATCGGGCGCATCAGGTGAATCAGGCGCGGACCCGACGGCGTGGCCGGATTGGTTGATCGGGGCATAATCGGTTTCGGCGGCCTCGGCGAAAAGGGCGGCCAGATCAACCCGGCAGGCCAGGCCGCCCATGGCGGCGGGCGCAAGGTCCGCCGGGGTCAGGTTGCGCGCCTCGATGCGCCCGCCCATGTCCCGCATGATGCCGAAGACCACGGCCAGGCCCAGCCCCGTGCCGCGTCCGGCGGCCTTGGTGGTGAAGAACGGGTCGAACAGTCGGGGCAGGTGCTCTTCCGGGATGCCGGGGCCGTTGTCGATGACGTGTACCACCACCTCGTCCTGTCCCGATGGGTCGGCCAGGCGGCGCGCGGACAGCACAACCACCCCGCGTCGCCGGGGGCGCCCCTCGTCCTCTGCGTCGCGCAGGGCCGGGGCGTCGCGCATGATCGGCCCGTCGGTTTCCACGGCATCCAGCGCATTGAGCAGCAGGTTGGTGAGAATCTGTTCCAGCCCGCTGCGATCGGCCAGCACCGGCGGCAGCGGGGCACAGCCGCCGCCTGCCGTTCCGTCCGGCGCATCGGGGGCGCCCGGCGCAACCGGCAGGTCGGGCACGATGCGCGCCCGCGCGGCCCGCGCCCTGGGCCGGAACACGTCCGCCAGGCCCGCCAGCACGTCGGCCACGTCGCAGGGGCCGCGTTCGGCTTGTTTGGGCCGGGCAAAGTCCAGCAGGTCGCGCACCACCTTCCGGGCCTGCTCGGTGTGGCGCATGATCACGTCGATGTCCGCCTGGGCCTGCCCGTCGGTGGCGGCGGCGCGCAGCAGGTCGGCGTAGCAGTGGATGACCCCCAGCGGGTTGTTGATTTCATGGGCCAGGCCTGCGGCCAGCTTGCCCACGGCCACCAGTTTTTCGTGCTGTTGGACGCGCTCCAGCATGCGGCGTTCGTCGGTGGTTTCGCGCAGGTAGGCCACGGTGCGCCCGCCCCGTTCCAGCCGCCCCCCCAGCGGGTAGGCGTTCACCGCGAAGGACCGCCCGTCGCGCAGGGTCACCGCGCGCGACACCGGGCCATCGCCCATGCGCGCGGCGATGTCCGCCGCGTCCAGCAGTTCGGCCAAGCCCGGCCCGCCGATGCCGGTGGCGCCCCCTTCTCCACCGTTCTCCCCGTCTCCCTTGTCTTCCTTGTTTGGGGCGGACGTCAGTGACCGGGTCAGCCGCCGGGCGGAACTGTTGGCCAGCACCACCCGGCCATCGCCGCCCAGCAGCAGCAGCGGGTCGGAAATGCCCTCGAAGATGGAATCCAGCAGGGCGTTCTGGCGCAGCAGGTTGTCCAGCGCGTCCAGGTTGTCCATGGCGATGCCAAGCTGCCGCCCCACGGCCTGGGCCAGGTCCGCCGTGCCGGGGCCGCTGGCGTGGTCCGCGTCCCAGAACAGGCACAGCAGGCCGCGCGTGGTGTCGCTGGTCTGCACCGGGATGAACCAGGCGCGCGCGGTCAGGCGCGGGGTGCCCTCCGCCGCCATGTCGTGCCAGTCGGGGGGCAGTTCCGGGCGCACCGCGCGGTCGGGCCAGGCGTGGAAGTCGCTGGCCGAGAGCACGCAGGCGTAGGCCGCCCGGTCCGCCCCGAAGCGCCGCGCAATGAGCGCCAGCGAGGCAGCCAGCAACTCGCCCTTGCCGCTGCTGCGGTTCAGGCGGTCCAGCAGACCCACGAACAGCTCCACGTCGGTTCGCCGGGCCGTGGCCTCGGTGGCAAGGTCCACGGTGCGTTCGTGCACCATGCCTTCCAGGTTGGCCGCGTAGTCGCGCAGCTTGGCCCGCGCCTCGCTCAGGTGCAGGGCCAGCGATTCCATGTCGCCCAGCAGGTCGTCGATGCCCACGTCCGGGTGGCCGCGCCGGGGCATGGTCATGTCCGCCTCGTCCGGGAAGTGGCGGCGCATCACCCCGCCCATGCGGCGCAGGTTGTGCACCACCAGCCGATTGAAGAACACGTGGATCACCGCGAACAGCACCAGCGCCCCGCCCGCGAACAGCACCCCGAACGACGTCACCGCATCGGTCATGCCGCTGACGGCCTGGTCCATGGGCAGGGCCACCATGGTCATGCCCGCAAGGTCGCCGGTCTTGCGCCAGAAGCCGCGCTCCGACCCGTACATGGCCAGCAGCACGGGCGGGGCCAGTTCCGGGTCGCCATGGCAGCGCAGGCACGAGGCTTCGAAACGCACCGGCTTTGCGGTGATGAACAGCCGTTCACCGTTTTCTTCGGTTACGTCCTCCACGCGGGTCAGTTCCGGGTCTTCGCGGAACCGTTCGATGAGGGCGCGTTCCAGGTCCGAGGCCTCGTAGGTGGGGTTGCGCGCGCCCACGGCCACACGCCGGTAGGTGAAGCGGTCGTGGGCCAGGTTGTTGTCGTTCATCACCGCGCGGGTGACGAACGAGGTGGACATGGCCTCGATGACGAAGGTGTCCTCGGAGAGGGTTCTATACATGGCAGGGCGCAGGGTGTTGCGCACGTAGCTCTGCACCGCCTCGGCCTGCGAGAGAATGAGCGCCGCGCGGTCGCGGGCCTCGTTTTCCACCAGCCGTTCGAGGTGCATGAACAACGACAGGGCAAAGAACCCGCCCAGACAGGCGAGGATGAGCAGAAGGCCCAGCAGGAAGCGGGCCTGCAACGAATGGGGCGTGAGTCGGATCACGTGGTTCCTTGCGCGGCGCATCAATACATGAAGGGGGCAGCGACAGGCCTGCTTCGCCAGTTCGGGCGGTTCCGTTCAGGTGGTTCGGCCAGGTGGTCCGGTGCAGGCGGGGCCTGTCCGGCGGTCGTTCAGGTTGGCATGCCCGCGCGGTTGGGCCGTCAGTGGCGCCGCATGGCCGATGTCTAGCACAGGCGGGGCAAAGGGCAACCTGCGTGCCGCAATCTGCGTTGCATCGGCTGCGGGTGCTGCCGCGAGTTAGCAGGCAGGCTCGTGCCAGACTTGCGCAACCTTCCGTAATTCATGATTCCGGATGCCTCCGGGCCAAATGGTCCGCGTCTTGCTGAAGGGGTGGGCACTATCCGGCGCCCGGCCACTGGTCGTGCACCGGCAAGGGACAAGGAAAAGGGACGATGCACCGGCGGGCCATGCCCGCGCCATGCCCACAGCATGCTCGCGTCATGCCCGCGTCATGCTCGCAGCATGTTCGCAAGATGGGCGCGGCGGGGTGACACGTCGGGGCATCCGTTCACAGGTCACGCAACCCCCAGGAGATGCAACGCAATGGAAGACAAGGGGCTTTTCGGTAAGATACTGGCCATCGTGCCCGGTCTCGCGGTGATGATCGGCACGCTGTACGTGCTGCGCGTGTACGTGGAGCCGTGGATGAAGGACGCCGTGGTGTTCGGCAGCAAGGGCTGGCTGGTGCAGGTGCTGAGCCTGAACTACATCCTGCTGTCCATCCTGACGGGCATGTTCTATCGCAACATCCTGTTCGGCGGAAAGATTCCCGCCTGGGCGGAGGAAGGCTTCCGCACCACCCGCCTGTTCATCAAGACCGGCGTCATCATGCTGGGTTCGCTGTACACCTTCGACAAGCTGCTGAAGGTCGGCGGCGTGGCCATCACGCTCATCGTGGCCTTCGTGTTCGGCACGGCCATCTTCGTGCTGTGGCTGGGCAAGCGCCTGGGCGCCGACCGTTCCGTCACCGCCACCATGGCCGCCGCCTGCGGCGTGTGCGGCGTTTCCGCCGCCGTGGCCACCGCGCCCGGCGTGCGCGCGAAGCCGGTGGACCTGGCCCTGTCCATCGCCACCATTCTCGGCTTCGGCATCATGACCATGTTCGTCAGCCCGTTCATCGGCAAGATGCTGTCCCTGTCGGACTACCAGTTCGGCGCCTGGGTGGGCACGGGCATCCTGAACTCCGGCCAGGTGCTGGCCACCTGCCTTGCCTTCAACCCCAACTTCGCCCCCGGCACCGCCGTGGCCTATGGCGAAATCTGGAACGTGGTGCGCGTGCTGTGCATTCCGTTCGTGGTGTTCTTCATCACCGCCTGGTACTGGAAGGGCGAGGCCGACGCCGAACACGTCAGCCTGGCTTCCATCCTTGCCTCCAAGTTCCCCATCTTCGTGCTGGGCTTCATCGGCATGACCGCGCTGTCCTCGCTGCACATCATCGGCGCCGAAGGCTCCGAGACGCTGCACCTGATGCGCGACGTCATGGCCTGGGTGTTCGGCATCGGCCTCGTGGGCCTTGGCGCGTACATCGACGTGCGCGAAATCAAGGCTGCGGGCGGCACGCCGCTGCGCATCGGGCTCATCGCGGGCGTCACCAAGTACGTCATCGCCATGATCATCATCCTGGCCTTCATTCCGAAGGAAGGCGCCTTCTAGGCCCGCCCGCACGAGGAGAACGCACATGTCCGACAAGAAGAAGTCCCTTACCGTATTCAAGAGCGATCGCCACGAGGACGTGGCCGCCATCTTCGCTTCCGCCCTCATCGTGGTGGTGGTGCTGACCTACATGGCCTTCATCGTGCCCTCGGTGGGCATCAAGGCCTCGCAGGACGGCAAGCTGGTGGAGATATTCGTGGCCGAAGGCGCCGACGTGAAGAAGGGCGACAAGCTCTATTCGCTGGAAGTGGTCAAGAAGAAGTGGGTCAACAACGTGATGGAAGAGAAGGTTGCCGTGGAAAGCTTCACCGCCAAGGCCAACGGCAAGGTGCTGAAGATTTCCGGCAAGCCCGGCGACGCCCTGAAGAAGGGCAAGCAGACCATCGTGGTGCTTGAGCACGAGAAGGGCACCCTTCCCTAGCCATCTTGGCGCTATGGGCCTTTTGCCCTCTGCCTGCGGTAGAAAGATTTTTTATTCCGGTCGAATACCAAAGAGTATACTCCCTTCATAAAAAATCTCTCTTCCTTGGCAGAGAACAAAAATCCTCATAGCGCCAGCAGTTCCAGAACTGCCCATAATAATGGTGGTCGCGGGGAATCCCCCGACCGCACCATCGCATACGCCAGACATCCGGCGGGCGGCTCAAGGCCGCCCGCCACCCCGCCTACGGAGAACATGCCTCATGAAGTCGCCCGTTAATTCGTCCGGTAACCCGCCCATGAAGCTGCTGCTTGCCCTTGACGACGGACCCGGCGCACGCCGTGCCGTGGACGAGGCCATCCGCATCGCCCGAGAGAAGGGCGCCACCCTGGACGCCCTGTTCGTCATCGACGCCACGTGGGACGTGTTCACCGGGCACGACTGGCTGTCGGGCTGCAATTCGCGCATCGGCTTTCTGGAATACATGCAGGGGCTGGAAGAGAAGGCGGCGGCGGAAAGCGCGCGCGCCTTCCTGGAACGCAGGGGCGACGTGCCCGGTGCATTGCTGACCGCTCCCGGCGACGTGGTGGACGTGATCCGCGAGCATGCGGCCAAGGGCTACGACCTGCTGGTGCTGTCCAGTCCGTTCACGCGGGGGCTTGAAGTGATGCGCGACGCCGTGGCCCGCCTGACCCGCGACGCCCCCTGCGACGTGCTGCTGGTGCGGGCCGCGCCGGAATAAGCTGCCGTAACCCTTAAGGCTTCCGGCAGCCCGAATGTTGCGAGCGCCCCGAGTGTTCCGTACTTGCCGGGCACGCGGGCGGCCCGGACGTGGGCCGGGCAACGCCGCCCCCCCCCCTCGCCCCACATCGGAATTTAGTCGTACGGCCGCTCCTGCCTGCCGCACCCCGTGTCGGGCGGCCGATGCGACTGGCCCACGGGCCCGCCGCCGCCGGAGCTGTCTCCGGCGGCGGTGTCGCTTTTTCGGGGCAACGCGTGCCCACGGCGCGGCAGGGGGGCAGGCGCGTGGGGCTGGGGCAACTTCCGTGAGCGGGTGAACCGGCGCGGCGGGTGAACCGGCGCGGCAGGGGAACCGGCGTGGGCAGGGGAACCGCTGAATCTGCCGTGATGCTCTTGACGGATGAAGCGATGCAGGGGTAGGGCAGTGCGCCCGGTTTGAAACGAGGGGCGGCGTGGCACCGCACCACGTAGCGCATGCGAGTATCCACCACAGGCAATGGAAATTGCCGCTTCGCCCCATGCGTGCGGACGCCCCGGATATCGCCAGGGAGGGCCGCACCTCCGGCGCGGGTTTTTCCGCCACGAAGTGGTGCCAAAAATGGCAACGTGCGGTGTGTCACCGAAATTTCGTCGAAACATCGGCTAGTTGTCGTAACCGGTAGTATTTGACAGCTTTCCGGATTCCGTGGCATCAAAAAACGTTGGTCGATGGTGGCATTCCTGCCCGACGCGCTGCATTGCCGTGCGTGCGCGGGGTGGTCGCCGTTGCGGCAATGTCTTTACAATATTGTTCACTCGTTTCGTCAACATTTCGGAGGATCGAGCATGCGTAAAGGATGGTTCAAGGGCCTTGTTGCGGGTCTTGCCGTGGCCGTTATGGCCTGCCCGGCGTTTGCGGCGGATACCATCAAGTTCGGCGTGGCCGGTGCCCACAGTGGCGACCTGGCCTCCTACGGGCTGCCCACGGTCAACGCCGCCAAGCTGGTGGCCAAGATGATCAACGCCAAGGGCGGCGTGCTCGGCAAGCAGGTGGAAGTCATTCCCCAGGACGACCAGTGCAAGCCCGAACTGGCCACCAACGCGGCCACCAAGCTGGTGTCCGACGGCGCCAACGTTGTGCTGGGCCACATCTGCTCCGGCGCCACCAAGGCCGCGCTTCCCATCTACAAGGAAGCCAACATCGTGCTGATGTCGCCCTCGGCCACCAACCCGGCCCTGACCCAGAGCGGCGACTACCCCAACTTCTTCCGCACCATCGCCTCTGACGATCAGCAGGCCAAGCTGGGCGTCGATTTCACCATCGACAAGCTGGGCAAGAAGAAGATCGCCGTGCTGCACGACAAGGGCGACTACGGCAAGGGCTACGCCGAATACGCCAAGCAGTTCATCGAGCAGGGCGGCAAGGGCACCGTGGTGCTCTTCGAAGGCGTGACCCCCGGCGCCGTGGACTACTCCGCCGTGGTGCAGAAGATCCGCAACTCCGGCGCCGAAGCCGTGATGTTCGGCGGCTACCATCCCGAAGCCTCGAAGATCGTGCAGCAGATGCGCAAGAAGCGCATGGACCTGCCCTTCGTGTCCGACGACGGCGTGAAGGACGACACCTTCATCAAGGTTGCTGGCAAGGACGCCGAAGGCGTGTACGCCTCCAGCTCCCGCGACGTGAGCACGCTGCCCCTGTACAAGGAAGCCATCGAAGCCCACGTGAAGGAATTCGGCGCCGAGCCCGGCGCGTTCTACAAGGAAGCCTACGCCGCGTCGCTGGCCCTGCTGAACGCCATCGAAAAGGCCGGTTCCACCGATTCCGCCAAGATCATGAACGCCCTGCGCACCGAATTCGTTGAAACCTCGGTGGGCAAGATCAAGTTCGACAAGCGCGGCGATGCCGAAGGCGTCGGCTTCTCCATGTACCAGGTGAAGAACGGCAAGTACGTGGAACTCAAGTAGTTCTACGGAAAGCATCCGATATGACAGGGGGGCGGGCCAGAGGCCCGTCCCCCGAGTTTTGACAAGGTGCGGCCAGGGCCGCGCACGTACGGGAAGGCACTAATGGATTGGCAGTATTTCTGGGAACTCTTCTTCGGTGGCCTGACGCGCGGCTCCATCTACGCGCTCATCGCGCTTGGCTACACCATGGTGTACGGCATCATCGAGCTGATCAACTTCGCCCACGGCGAGGTGTACATGATGGGGGCGTTCACGGCGCTGATAGTGGCCGGGGCGCTGGGCATCTACGGCTTTCCGGCCCTGGCCATCCTGATCATCGCGGCGGTGGTGGCGGTCATCTACTGTGCCGCCTACGGCCTGACGCTCGAAAAGATCGCCTACAAGCCCCTGCGCGATGCGCCGCGCCTCTCGCCGCTCATCTCGGCCATCGGGATGTCCATCTTTCTCCAGAACTACGTCATCCTGGCCCAGACCTCGGACTTCATGCCGTTTCCCAACCTGGTGCCGCAGCCCGAATTTCTTGAACCCATCGCGCACATCATGGGCGCCAGCGAGGTGCTGATCATCGTCACCTCCGCCGTGTCCATGGCCGCGCTGACGCTGTTCATCAAGTACACGCGCATGGGCAAGGCCATGCGTGCCACGGCCCAGAACCGCAAGATGGCCATGCTGCTCGGCATCGACGCCGACAAGGTGATCTCGCTCACCTTCGTCATCGGCTCGTCGCTGGCGGCCGTGGGCGGCGTGCTCATCGCCTCGCACGTGGGGCAGGTGAACTTCGCCATCGGTTTCATCGCGGGCATCAAGGCGTTCACCGCCGCCGTGCTCGGCGGCATCGGTTCCATTCCCGGCGCCATGCTGGGCGGCCTTGTGCTTGGCTGGTGCGAAAGCTTCGCCACCGGGTACATTTCGAGCGACTACGAGGATGCGCTGGCGTTCGCGCTGCTTGTGCTCATCCTCATCTTCCGGCCTTCGGGCATTTTGGGCAAGGCCAAGACCCAGAAGGTCTAGGCGGCGCCCCCACAAAGTGCCTTTTGTCCTCTGTCTTCGCCAGAACGCCTTTTTATTCCGGTCGGGTACGATAAGAGTACGCTCCCTGCATAAAACGTCGTTCTTCCCTGACAGAGAACAAGAATCCCGCTTGTGGCGGCACCGCCCTATCTGCGGTTACCCGCGTGTTTCAGGGCCTTCCCTGCCTTGCCTGTGGTAGCCCGCAGACATCGGCCCCTCCCCCCGCCGGATGCCGGAACACGCAGGACACAACGACGCATTCCGAGGAAAGTCTTCATGCAAGGTCTCAAGAAATCCATACTGGTCAGCCTGTGGTTCATGTTCCTGACCTTTCCGCTCATGGTCATCAGGGTCGACAGCCTGAAAGGGACCATCGAATGGCGGTGGGAGAACATGCTGGGCATGGGCGCGGGCATTTTCGTCCTTTCCTTCGTGTGGCGGTTCATGCTGGCCCGCAAGGAAGCAGGGCGCGCAGCTGCCGCCGGGGGCGCCATGACCGCGCGCGGCGCGTGGTTCGAACGCCTGCGCAGCGACCCCAAGGCCGCCGTGCCCGCCCTGGCCGTGCTGCTGGCCGCGTTCCTGGTGCTGCCGTGGGTGGTTTCCACCTACCAGACCAACATCATGATTTCCGCGCTGCTCTACGTGATGCTGGGCCTTGGCCTGAACATCGTGGTGGGCCTTTCGGGCCAGCTGGTGCTGGGCTACGTGGCCTTCTACGCCGTGGGCGCTTACTCCTACGCCATCCTGAACAGCAACTTCGGCCTCGGCTTCTGGACGGTGCTGCCCCTCGGCGGGGCCATGGCCGCGCTGTTCGGCATTTTGCTGGGCTTTCCGGTGCTGCGCCTGCGCGGCGACTACCTGGCCATCGTCACCCTGGGCTTTGGCGAAATCATCCGCCTGGTGCTGGAAAACTGGAGCAGCTTCTCGCAGGGGCCCAGCGGCATCGCCAACATCGAGCGGCCCGGCCTGCTGGGCATGCAGCTTTCGGTCAGCGACGCCACCACCTACATCTACTATCTCATCCTGGCGGCGGTCATCGTCACCATCCTTGCGGTGACGCGCCTGAAGAATTCGCGCATCGGCCGTGCGTGGCAGGCCCTGCGCGAGGATGAAATAGCCTGTCAGGCCATGGGCATCGACATCACCACCACCAAGCTCACCGCGTTCGCGCTGGGCGCGTGCTGGGCGGGCTTTGCGGGGGTCATCTTCGCGGCCAAGACCACCTTCATCAATCCGGCCAGCTTCACCTTCCTCGAATCGGCCATGGTGCTCGCCATGGTGGTGCTGGGGGGCATGGGCTCGGTCATCGGGGTCTCGTTGGGCGCTCTGGTGCTCATCCTGCTGCCCGAATACCTGCGCGCGTTTTCCGAGTACCGCATGCTCATCTTTGGCGCGACCATGGTGCTGATGATGGTCTTCCGCCCGCAGGGCCTCGTTTCGCCGGGGCGCACCAAGTACAACGTGCCCGACGCCGAAGGCGCCGGTGCTGACGCGGCGCGCCCCGCCGCCGGAGGCAACGCCTGATGACCGCAACCACCGCCAATGCGGCTGCCGCCGTGCTTGACGTCCGTTCCGTTTCCATGAACTTCGGGGGCCTGCGCGCCCTGAACGAGGTTGACCTGCAAGTGCGCCAGGGCGAGATCGTGGCGCTCATCGGCCCCAACGGGGCGGGCAAGACCACGTTCTTCAACTGCATCACCGGCATCTACGTGCCCACCGAAGGCACCGTGCACGTGACCCCGCGCGACGGCCGCACCATCACCGTCAACGGCCTGAAGGCCAGCCAGGTCACTGCGCTCGGCATGTCGCGCACCTTCCAGAACATCCGGCTGTTCCCCACCATGAGCGTGCTGGAAAACGTGATGATCGGGCGCCACTGCCGTACCCGTGCGGGCATTCTGGGCGCGCTGCTGCGCGACCCCAGGACCCGCGCCGAGGAACAGCGCATCGTGGAAGAAAGCTACGCGCTGCTGAAAAGCGTGAACCTGCACCAGCACTACAAGGACGAGGCGCGCAACCTGCCCTACGGCGCCCAGCGCAGGCTGGAGATTGCCCGCGCGCTGGCCACGGAACCCTTCCTGCTCTGCCTTGACGAACCCGCCGCCGGCATGAACCCGCAGGAAACCCACGAACTCAAGGAACTCGTCATCGAGATCCGCGAGCGCCACGAACTTTCCGTGCTGCTCATCGAGCACGACATGAGCATGGTCATGTCGCTGTCGGACCGCATCTACGTCATGGAGTACGGTTCGAAGATCGCCGAGGGCACCCCCGAGGAAGTGAGCAAGAATCCCAGGGTCATCAAGGCTTATCTGGGCGAGGAATCCCATGCTTGAGCTGCGTAACGTCAATGCCTTCTACGGCAATATCCAGGCCCTGCGCGACATCAACCTGACCATCGGCCAGGGCGAGATCGTCACCCTCATCGGCGCCAACGGCGCGGGCAAGACCACCACGCTGATGACCGTGTGCGGCGCGGTGCCCCCGCGCAGCGGCGAGGTGCTCTTCGAGGGCAAGCCCATCCAGGGCATGAAGCCCAACGAGATCGTGCGCCTGGGCATCAGCCAGGTGCCGGAAGGCCGGTTGATCTTCCCCGACCTGACGGTGCAGGAAAACCTGGACCTTGGCGCGTTCCTGCGCAACGACAAGGACGGCATCGCCCGCGACCTGGACTACATCTTCGGCCTGTTCCCCATCCTTGCGCAGCGCCGCAAGCAGGCGGGGGGCACCCTTTCCGGCGGCGAGCAGCAGATGCTGGCCATCTCGCGCGCCATCATGGGCAGGCCACGCCTGCTGCTGCTGGACGAACCCTCGCTGGGTCTCGCGCCCATCATCATCCAGCAGATCTTCGACATCATCCGCAAGATCAACGCCGACGGCACCACGGTGTTCCTGGTGGAGCAGAACGCCAACCAGGCCCTGAAGATCGCCCATCGCGCGTACGTCATGGAAACCGGGCGCATCACCCTGGAAGACACGGCAGCCAACCTGCTGGTGAACGAAGACGTGAAAAAGGCCTACCTCGGCATGTAGCCGGGGCGGCCAGACACATGCCCCGCACGCGGGGCACGAGCATTGCCTGGCGTGGGCGGTCCTTTCCGAAAGGGGAGGGCCGCTCTTTTTGTTTGGCGGTGCGGGGAAAGTGGCCAGACGCGGCCAGACGCGGCCAGATGCGGCCAGATGCGGCCAGACGCACCCGGATACGCGCAAGCTGCCGGGTTCTGCCCGGACTGGTGAACGTGAACAGGGGCTGCCGTTCTCCTCCGCGCGGGAAGGAACGGACAGCCCCCGTGTCAGAGCCCGTTGTTCGCGGGGCCGCCACGACGTTGTCGCGCTCCTGGTGGACGCGGCGCTGCCGTGTTCGGTCGCGGTCAGGCGGGCAGCGGGCCGAGGAGAAGCGCCGTCAGCATGGCGCAGGCCATGGTTACGGCCAAGGTGGTGCAGAACAGGCGCATGGTCATGCCTCCCGTATGCGTCCGCGACCCGCTTCGCCAGTGCGGGGCAGCCGGGGCGTGCCGTTGCCTGCGCTCGCGGTCGGGGACGTGGTGGAAAGAGGTGTGCCGGAGTCCCGGACAGCAAGGGCATCTCCATCGGGGCGGATGCCCGCCTGTACGGGGGAAGGACCGTTTTCGCTGCGGGTAATGCCCGCCAGTTCGCCAAGTTCCGCCGGGGTCAACGGGCGGCGCAGGGTGGCGGAAAGTTCGCGCACCGCCTCGACGATGGCGGGCAGTTGGTCCGGCGGCGGCAGGATGGAAAGTTCGGCCAGTGCTGCGGCAACGGCGGCGACGCCGCTTTTGCGGCCTACGCCCATCCGGCGGCTGCCGCCCACCAGTTCCGGCGGAAAGGGTTCGAACAGGCTGGGATCGCGCCGTACGCCGTGGGCGTGCAGTCCGCTTTCCACGGCAAAGATGTCGCGCCCGGCAACCGGCCAGTGACGCGGCACGGACAGCGAGGCGGCCTGGGCCACGTGACCGCATAGTCCCCGCAGGGGCGCAAGGTCGAATGCGGCCCTGCCGCGCACCACCAGGGCGGCGGCCAGTTCCTCCAGCCGGGCCACCCCGGCCCGTTCGCCAAGGCCCAGTACGGAAACGTCGGCGCAGTCCGCCCCGCACTCCAGGGCCGTAAGGGCATTGGCCGTGGCCATGCCGCAGTCGTTGTGGAAGTGGGTGCCGATGGACACCCGGCGGGCGCGGGGGGCGCTGCCGTCCAACCGGGCGACTTCCAGTTCCGCGCGCAGCGCGCGCACCATGTCCGCCACTTCCAGCGGGGTGTACAGCCCCACCGTGTCGCTCAGGCGCACCCGGTGCGCCCCGTGCGCGGCGGCATGGCGCGCCACGGCGAACACGAAGGAGCGGTCCGCGCGCGAGGCATCTTCCATGCCCACGGTGACGTGCTCTATGCCCAGCATGCGCGCCTCGGCCAGCGTGGCGGCCAGCTGGTCGAGCAGGGCGGGCCTGCCAAGGCCCAGCCGCCGGGCCAGGTGCGCATCGGAAACGGGCACCCCCACGCAGACCCGGCGCGCCCCGCAGGCCACGGCGGCGCGCAGGTCTTCGGGGCGGCAGCGGCACCATGCGGCGGCGGCAAGGCCGGGGGCCACGCGGGCCGCCAGGGCCAGCATGTCCGCAAGGTCGTCGCGCCCGGCCCAGCCCACCTCGGCCTCGGGCACGCCCACGGCGGCAAGGCCGCGCAGGATGCGTTCGCGGTCGGTCATGGACAGATAGGTGCCGAAGGACTGTTCCCCTTCGCGCAAGGTGGTATCGAGCAGCATGCGGCCTCCGAGAAGAATGGCGGAGCCGCCCCGGCCTCACAGGAACTGGCGCTGGAACCGCGCGGGTGACGGTGGAGGAGGAGGGGGGCGGACTCGCGTGAACCGGTTGCATCATCGCATGCATCGTCAGTGCCAAATTCATGCGTCGTAAGTGCCAAATGGGCACCCCATCGCAAGACGGCACGGATTACTCGCGCCGTGTGTCGGCCCCGTGCGCATGCTGGGCGATAGGGGGTTCGGGCCGCATGTCACTGCACCCCCTAGTGCCCCTGCGGATCGGCATGGCTGACACGGCGACGCATTCCTTCGTGCCGGTGTTTCCCGTCGCGCCGTACACGCACGTCGCAAATCCTGCCGTTTTGCCGCGCCACCCTGCCTGTCGTACTTCCCACGTCGTGTTCCGGACATGTCGGGTGCAACGGATTTGTCGCATGCGACAAATTGGTAGTTGCATACGTGTAGCGTACGACGTGTACGGCAGTAGTCGTTTGATCTGTAAAATGCAGGTATTTCAATGTGTTAATTTGTATTTCGCGAACTGGCACGGGGTTTGCCCTATGCGTGTCGTTGCATGGGCACGCCAGTTACGGCGAACACACCCCGGCCAATCCAACACCAGGCCGGGCGTGAATCTTCAGGAGGATATCATGAGAAAGGTGGCCATCTACGGTAAGGGCGGCATCGGCAAGTCCACGACCACGCAGAACACCGTCGCGGGTCTCGCGGAAGCTCTGGGGCGCAAGGTCATGGTCGTCGGCTGCGACCCCAAGGCCGACTCCACCCGTCTGCTGCTGGGCGGCCTGGCCCAGAAGTCGGTGCTCGACACCCTGCGTGACGAGGGCGAGGACGTGGAACTCGATGATATCCGCAAGCCCGGCTACTCCACCACCCTCTGCGTGGAATCGGGCGGTCCCGAACCGGGCGTGGGCTGTGCGGGGCGCGGCATCATCACCTCCATCAACATGCTGGAATCCCTCGGCGCCTACGAGGAAGACCAGAAGCTGGACTACGTGTTCTACGACGTGCTTGGCGACGTTGTGTGCGGCGGCTTCGCCATGCCCATCCGCGACGGCAAGGCCGAGGAAATCTACATCGTGTGTTCCGGCGAGATGATGGCCATGTACGCGGCCAACAACATCTGCAAGGGCATCATGAAGTACGCCGAATCGGGCACCGTGCGCCTTGGCGGCCTTATCTGCAACTCGCGTAACGTGGACAACGAAAAGGAAATGATCGAGGAGCTGGCCCGCAAGATCGGCACCCAGATGATCTACTTCGTCCCGCGCGACAACCAGGTGCAGCGCGCCGAAATCCACCGCCAGACCGTCATCGAGTTCTCGCCCGAACACGGTCAGGCCCAGCACTACCGCAATCTGGCGAAAGCCATCGACGAAAACAAGATGTTCGTGGTGCCGAAGCCCCTCCAGATCGCGGAACTGGAAAAGCTGCTGATGGATTACGGCCTGTTCGAAGCCTAGTCCGGGCCTGATGAGAACCCAACAGACGACTGCCACCCAAGCTGAAGGAGAACGGCGATGATGATCATGGTTCGTGCCATCGTGAGACCCGAAAAATCCGACGACGTGCTGGCCGCCCTCATGGCAGCAGGCTTCCCGGCCGTGACCAAGATGTCTGTGGCCGGGCGCGGCAAGCAGCGCGGCATCAAGATCGGCGAGATCACCTACGACGAAATTCCGAAGACCCTGCTGATCAGCGTGGTGAAGGCCAGCGAAAAGCAGTTCGTCATCGACACCATCATGGAAGCGGCCCGCACGGGCGCCAAGGGCGCCTTCGGCGACGGCAAGATCTTCGTCACCCCGGTTGAAGAGGTCTACACCATCAGCTCCGGCGTGAAGGAACCCGATGTCGAGGAGGCCGCGGCATGAAGGAGATCATGGCCGTAGTGCGCCTGAACAAGATGAACCAGACCAAGAAGGCGCTGACCGAGGCGGGCGTGAACGGCTTTTACGCGCACGAAGCCTTCGGTCGGGGCAAGGGGCTGGTCAGCAGCGATCTGCTGGAAGGCGCCAAGGAAGGGTTTGAAGAGGCCGTGGAACTGCTCGGTGAAAAGGGCAGGCTGTATTCAAAGCGCGTGGTCACCGTGGTGGTGCCCGACGACCAGGTCAGCGACGTGGTCGAGGCCCTGATCAAGGTGAACCAGACGGGCAAGCCCGGCGACGGCAAGATCTTCGTCACCGCTGTTCCGGAAGCCCACCGTGTGAGAACCGCCGAGCATGGCGACAAAGCCATCCTGTAGGCGCGTTGCAAGGGTTCTTTTGCCCGCTGACGGCGTCAAACTTCGGCCGCCGACTCGGTCAAATACAAGAAGAGTATGTTCCCTCGCGGCCGCCTCGTTTTCCTGGCCAGCGAACAAAACTACACCTTGCAACCACGCCTACTGCTAGCAACGAGGTACATCATGGCTTTGAAGCACAAGAGCATCCCCGACGTCGCGACCGTCAAGGAAGAACTGCTCAAGAAGTATCCCACCAAGGTCGCCCGCAAGCGCGCCAAGCAGATCGTCATCAACGACGTGAAGGACGGCGACGTGGTGCCCGAGGTGCAGGCCAACGTGCGCACCACCCCCGGCATCATCACCATGCGCGGCTGCACCTACGCAGGGTGCAAGGGCGTTATCCTGGGCCCCACCCGCGACATCGTGAACATCACGCACGGGCCCATCGGCTGCGGGTTCTATTCGTGGCTCACCCGGCGCAACCAGACCAAGGCGCCGCTGGAATCATCCGAAAACTTCATGCCCTACGCCTTTTCCACGGACATGCAGGATGAGGACATCATCTTCGGTGGTGAAAAGAAGCTGATCGCGGCCATCCAGGAGGCCTACGACACCTTCCACCCCAAGGCCATCGCCATCTTCGCCACCTGTCCCGTGGGCCTCATCGGCGACGACATTCACGCCGTGGCCCGCAAGATGAAGGAAAAGCTCGGCATCAACATCTTCGCCTTCAGCTGCGAAGGGTACAAGGGCGTCTCGCAGTCCGCGGGTCACCACATCGCCAACAACCAGATCTTCACCCACGTGGTGGGCGAGGACGATACCCCCAAGCTTGGCGAATACAAGATCAACATGCTGGGCGAGTACAACATTGGCGGTGATGCCTTTGAACTGGAACGCGTGCTGGAAAAGTGCGGCATCACCCTGGTGTCCACCTTCAGCGGCAACTCCACGTACGAGCACTTCGCCACCGCCCACCAGGCCGACCTGAACGCCGTCATGTGCCACCGGTCCATCAACTACGTGGCCGAAATGATGGAGACCAAGTACGGCATCCCGTGGATCAAGGTGAACTTCATCGGCGCGGAATCCTCTGCCAAGTCGCTGCGCAAGATCGCCCAGTACTTCGGCGACAAGAAGCTGATCGACCGGGTGGAAGAAGTCATCGCCGAAGAAATGCCCGCCGTGTACGCGGCCCTGGAAGAAGTGAAGCCCTTCACCGAAGGCAAGACGGCCATGCTGTTCGTGGGCGGCTCGCGCGCTCACCACTACCAGGACCTGTTCACCGAAATGGGCATGAAGACCATCGCCGCCGGGTACGAGTTCGCCCACCGCGACGACTACGAAGGCCGCAAGGTGATGCCCTCCATCAAGGTGGACGCCGACAGCCGCAACATCGAGGAAATCGAGGTCACGCCCGATTCCACCCGCTTCGCCCCGCGCAAGTCCGAAGAAGACCTGAAGCGCCTTGTCGCGGAAGGCTTCACCTTCAAGGATTACGAAGGGATGATGCCCCAGATGGAGTCCAACACCCTCGTCATCGACGACCTGAACCAGTACGAGGCCGACAAGCTGATCGAACTCCTGAAGCCCGACGTGTTCTGCGCCGGCATCAAGGAAAAGTTCTCGGTGCAGAAGATGGGCGTGCCCATGAAGCAGCTGCACAGCTACGACTACGGCGGACCCTACGCGGGCTTCAAGGGCGCGGTGAACTTCTACGTGGAGATCAAGCGCCTGGTCACCAGCAAGGTCTGGAGTGACCTCAAGGCCCCCTGGGAAGAAAACCCCGAGCTCTCGGCAACCTACGTCTGGGAATAACGGGCAAGGAAGGGAAACGACATGCTGCTCAGACATACCCCGACGGAAATCAAGGAGCGCTCGGCGCTCAACATCAACCCGGCCAAGACCTGCCAGCCCATCGGCGCCATGTACGCGGGCCTGGGCATCAAGGGCTGCCTGCCGCACAGCCACGGTTCGCAGGGCTGCTGCGCTTACCACCGCAGCACGCTGACCCGCCACTACAAGGAACCCGTGTCGGCTGCCACCAGCTCGTTCACGGAAGGCGCATCGGTGTTCGGCGGCCAGGCCAACCTGTTGCAGGCCATCGAGAACATCTTCTCGGTGTAC
Organism: Nitratidesulfovibrio sp.; assembly: GCF_040373385.1. Classification (NCBI taxonomy): domain Bacteria; kingdom Pseudomonadati; phylum Thermodesulfobacteriota; class Desulfovibrionia; order Desulfovibrionales; family Desulfovibrionaceae; genus Nitratidesulfovibrio; species Nitratidesulfovibrio sp. Next base: position 274,963 of record NZ_JBDXXH010000003.1, read on the forward strand.
GAGCCGGAAATCATCGCCGTGCACACCACCTGCCTGTCCGAAACCATTGGCGACGACCTGAAGCAGATCGTCGACAAGGCGGTGAAAGAAGGCAAGGTGCCCGAGGGCAAGCAGGTGATCTTTGCCTCCACGCCCAGCTACGTGGGTTCGCACGTCACCGGCTTCTCCAACATGGTCAAGGGCATGGTGAAGTGCCTGGCCGTTTCTTCCGGCAAGAAGAACGGCAAGGTCAACATCATCCCCGGCTGGGTGGAACCTGCGGACATGGAGGAGATCAAGCGCATCGCCGACATGATCGGCGTGTCCTTCACCATGTTCCCGGACACCTCGGGCGTGCTCAACGGCCCGCTGACCGGCGAGTACCACATGTTCCCCGACGCGGGCACCCCGGCCGAGGACATTCGCGCCGCAGGCGATGCCATCGGCACCCTGGCCCTTGGCGAATGGTGTTCCGCCGACGCGGCCCGCACCCTGGATTCGCAGTGCAAGGTGCCCTGCCGGGTGCTGGACCTGCCCATCGGGCTGAAGGCCACCGACCGCTTCATCGACGCCCTGCGCACCGTGGCCGGTACCTCCGTGCCCGATACGGTGAACTTCGAGCGCGGCCAGCTCATCGACGTCATCTCGGACTACCACCAGTACTTCTTCGGCAAGAAGGTGGCCCTGGTGGGCGACCCGGACCAGCTCATCGCGCTGACCGAGTTCCTGCTGACGCTCGACATGCAGCCCGTCCACGTGGTCACCGGCACGCCGGGCAAGAAGTTCGAGGCGCGCATCAAGGAATTGTGCGCGGGCAAGGGCTTTGACGTCAACGTGCGCGCCGCGGGCGACATGTTCCTGCTCCACCAGTGGATCAAGAACCAGCCGGTCGATCTCATCATGGGCAACACCTACTGCAAGTACATTGCCCGTGACGAGGACATCCCCTACGTGCGCTTCGGCTTCCCCATCATGGACCGGGTGGGCCACCAGTACTTCCCGGTGACGGGGTACAAGGGCGGCATCCGGCTGATGGAAAAGATCCTGGGCGTCCTGCTCGACCGCGCCGATCGTGACGCGCCCGAGGAGAAGTTCGAGCTCGTCTATTAGGGCGTGCCGTCACGAGCGTCCTTTTGTCCTCTGCTTTACCGACCCGAAGGGCGCGAAGCGTGCCCGTTGGGCGAGCTTGCGAGCCCTACGGACATCGAGCGCAACGAGGTCAGAACAAGTTTTATTCCGGTCACGTACGGGAAGAGTACGCTCCCTCCATAAAAAATTGTTCTTCCTTGGCAGAGCACAAAAATCCTGCTCGTGACGACACACCCAGCAACTGCATCCTTTCCGCCCGGCGCCACATCCCGGCGCCGGGCGGAGAACCCCACGGAGACACCATGAGCGGCGCACCCCACTGTACGCACACGAACGGACGTCCCGGCGGCTGGCTGCTGCTGCCGGTGGCGCCGCGTTCCAACGCCCGCAGCCGCCATGGCGATACGGGCGTGAGCACCCCGTGCGCCTGCGGAACGCAGCCCGCGTCCCCCGCGTTGCTGCCGCACGAGGCGCTGGAACACCTGCGCACGGTCATGGAATCGGGCGCGGTGGTGGATACGGTGGGCATTGCCGGTCCCGGCGACCCGTTCGCCGTGCCCGACCGCACCCTGGAAACCCTGCACCTGGTACACGCCGCCTACCCGCACATCACCCTGTGCGTGACCACCAACGGCCTTGGCGTGGCCAGCCATGCCGCTGCCCTGGCGGAGCTTGGCGTCAGCCACGTTACCCTGCTCATGGACGCCGTGGACCCGGAACTGGTGGACACCCTGTACGCCTGGATCCGCCCCGGCACCCGCACCCTGCGCCCCGGCGAGGGCGCCTCGCTGCTCGTGGACGAGCAGGCCGTGGCCCTTGCCGCGCTGGTCAAGGCGGGCATCGAGGTCGCGGTGTGCGTCACCGTGTACCCCGGCATCAACGATACCCACGTGGGTGACATTGCCGCCGCAGCCAAGGTGCTGGGAGCCTCGGGGATCTACGTGGTGCCCTTCGTTCCCGCCGAGGACGCGGCAGGCCCCGTGCCCGCTGCCGATGCGGTCACCATGGACGCCGCCCGCAACGCGGCAGCCGCCTACCTGCCCGTGCTTGACGCCTCTGCCCGCGACGGGCTGCCCGTCGCGCGGCGCACGGGTCCGGGATGCGGCGAACCCGTGGCCGTCTCCGCAGGCTCCGGCCTGCCGCTGCCCGGTGGCGACCGGCCCTATGTGGCCGTGGCCAGCAGTGACGGCTTTGACGTGGACGAACACCTTGGGCACGCCCGCCAGTTTCTGGTGTACGGGCCAAAGGATGGTCCTGCGTCCGGTCCCTCTGCCGATCTCATGACCGGTCCCGTGGAGTTGCTGGGCGTGCGCCCGGCACCGCCCGCCGGTTCCGGTGATGCCCGGTGGGAGGCGCTGGCCGCCGTCCTGTCCGACTGCGCCTACCTGCTGGTGTCCAGCGCGGGCCAGCGCCCCGTGGAATACCTGGCCACCAGAGGGCTGCGCGTGATCCAGACCGAAGACAACATCGAGGGCCTCGTGGACGTGCTCTACGGGGGTGGCAAGAAAGGCAAGAATCGCGGCAAGGGCCGCACAGTCTAGGTATTGCAAGGGAGAGGAAGGACCATGCCCAAGCCGACGCATCAAATTCTCGTATGCCAGAGCTTCCGTCACAAGGGCGAACCCAAGGGCGTCTGTTTCAAGCAGACCGACGGGTTCCTGCAGTACCTCGAAGAGGAAATCCTTGATCGCGGCCTCGACATCCTGGTCACTGCCACCGGGTGTCTGAAGGCCTGCGAGGAAGGCCCCGTCCTCGTGGTGCAGCCGCAGAACTGGTGGTTCAAGGGCGTGGACAGCCACGACGCCATCGATGCCATCCTCGACGGCATCGAAGACGGCGAACCCAATGCCGAATACCTGATGTACTAGATGGAGATTTTTCGGGGAGGGGACCTTTTGCGGCAGCCGTTGGCGAGCTTGCGAGCCTTACGGATGGCGACCGCAGAGCGTAAAAAGGTCTCCCTCCCCGAACCCCTCCCCCCAAAACTTTTCAATAGGGGGGTGCCCTCAAAAAGGGGTCAAGGGGGCGCGGCCCACTTGCGGGGCGCGGGGCGGAGCCCCGCAGTATTTGCCGGAAGGATACGAATTTTTGCGCAGCTACGACAAAGGGGAACGACCATGACCACCGCAACCGCACCCAACGCCACCGCCACGGCAGCATGCCGCGACGCGGATCTTCTGGACGAACGGAAGAAGCAGGTGCACCGCGCCGGGCAGGGTCCCATCGACATGGCCTGCAACCGCGAGAGCCTCGCGGGGGCCGTCAGCCAGCGCGCCTGCGTGTTCTGTGGCTCGCGCGTGGTGCTGTACCCCATCGCCGACGCGCTGCACCTGGTGCACGGCCCCATCGGCTGCGCCGCCTACACCTGGGACATCCGGGGGGCGCTTTCGTCCGGGCCGGAACTGCACCGCCTGAGCTTTTCCACCGACTTGCAGGAAAAGGACGTCATCTTCGGCGGCGAAAAGAAGCTGGCCGCCGCGCTGGACGAACTGATCGACCTGCACCAGCCCAAGGCCGCCTTCGTCTACTCCACCTGCATCGTGGGGCTCATCGGCGACGACCTTGGCGCCGTGTGCCGCAAGATGTCCGAGAAGAAGGGCATCCCGGTCATTCCCGTGCAGTCGGAAGGCTTCAAGGGCAACAAGCGCGAAGGGTACCTTGCCGCGTGCAAGGCCATGTTCCAACTGGTGGGCACCGCGTCCACGGACAGCGTTTCGCCCCTTTCCGTGAACATTCTCGGCGACTTCAACCTGGCGGGCGAAATCTGGATCGTGCGCGGGTACCTTGAGCGCATGGGCATCCAGGTGGTGGCCAACATCACCGGCGATGGCCGGGTGGACGACATCCGCCGCTGCCACGGCGCCGCCCTGAACCTGGTGCAGTGCAGCGGGTCCACCATGGATCTGGCCAAGATGATGAAGGAAAAATACGGCACCCCGCACCTGCGCGTGTCGTACCTGGGCATCGAGGACATGGCCGATTCGCTGTACGCCGTGGCCGAACATTTCGAATCCGTGGACCCCGGCATCGTGGACCGCACCCGCGATCTCGTGCGCGAGGAACTGGCCGCCCTCATGCCGCGCCTGCGCGACATCCGGCGCGACCTTTCCGGCAAACGCGCCGCCATCTACGTGGGCGGTTCGTTCAAGGCGTTCTCGCTGATCAAGGCCTTCCGGCACATTGGCATGAACGTGGTGCTGGTGGGTTCGCAGACCGGCACGCAGGAAGAATACCAGGAACTGGAAACCGTGTGCGACCCCGGCACCGTCATCATCGACGACGCCAACCCGCTGGAGCTTTCGCACTACGTGCGCGAACTGGACGTGGACGTGTTCGTGGGCGGCGTGAAGGAACGCCCCATCGCCCACAAGCTGGGCGTGGGCTTTTGCGACCACAACCACGAGCGCAAGATCGCGCTGGCCGGTTTCGAGGGCATGTACAACTTCGCCCGCGAGGTGCACGCCTCGGTCATGAGTCCCGTCTGGCGGTTCGTGCCCCGCCGGTCCAAGCGCGCCGCCGCCCCGTCTGGCGCGGACGCATAGGGGGTGTGCCATGACGCTTGATTACGTTGAACTCGACGGCACGTGCGCCGGTGACGATGCCGTGGCCGGTGACTGCGACTGCGGCGGAAGCTGCGCCGATGGTTGCGCTGACGGCTGCGCTGACGGTTGCGCTGACGGCTGCGACTGTTCCGAAGCGCCGGAAGCCGATGCTGACGACTGCGGCTCGGCCTCGGCGGCCATCTTGACGCCGGTTGCCCTGAAGGCCGCCCCGTCCACCGGCGGCGGCAAGCCCGGCAAGGCCCCGCGCCCCAAGCGCCCCGACTTCGTCTCCACCACCAACGCCTGCAAGCTGTGCACGCCGCTGGGGGCCATGCTGGCCTTCCGGGGCGTGGAGGGCGCCGTGCCCTTCCTGCACGGTTCGCAGGGCTGCGCCACCTACATGCGGCGCTACGTCATCAGCCATTACCGCGAGCCCATGGACATCGCCTCGTCCTCGCTGGGCGAAAAGCAGGCCGTGTACGGCGGGGGGCCCAACCTGAAGAAGGGCATCCTCAACGTCATGAAGAAGTACGACCCCGTGCTGGTGGGGGTTGCCACCACCTGTCTCACCGAAACCATCGGTGATGACGTGGGCGGCTACCTGCGCGAATTCCGCAACGAATTCGGCGACCTTGACCTGCCGGACATCGTGTATGTGCACACGCCCAGCTACAGCGGCACGCACATGGAAGGCTGGAACGCCGCCGTGCGCGCCCTGGTGGACCAGTTGGCCAAGGAGCGGGTGGAACCCCACGGCAAGGTGGCCCTGCTGCCCGGCTTCGTTTCCCCGGCGGACCTGCGCCACCTGCGCGACCTTGTCACCGACTTCGGCAGCGATGTGGTGATCCTGCCCGACCTGTCCGACCCGCTGGATGGCCCGGCGCTGGAAGACTACACCCCGCTGCCCGAAGGCGGCACCCCGCTGGCCGACATCCGCGCCCTGTCCGGTGCGGCGGCGGTCATCGAGTGCGGGCGCTCGCTGGCCATGACCCCGGTGGGGTCCACCGGTCCGGCCACGGCGGGGCGCGTGCTGCACGACCGCTTCGGCCTGCCGCTGCATGCCGTGGGCCTGCCCATTGGCCTGCGCGAAACCGACGCCCTTGTCGCCGCGCTGGAGGCCATCACCGGCAAGCCGCTGCCCCGCAAGCACGAACTGGAGCGCGGGCGGTTCGTCGACGCCCTGGTGGACGGCCACAAGTACGTGTCCGGCAAGCGCGCCGTGGTCTACGGCGAGACGGATCTGGTCATCGGCCTTGTTTCCCTGCTGACCGAGCTTGGCGTGCACACCGTGCTGGCCGCCACCGGCACGCGCGGGTCGCACCTGGCAGAAGGCATTGCCGCCGTCACCGAAGGCCTGCTGCCAGAAACGCCCATGGTCATCGAGGGCGCCGACTTCGAGGAAATCGCCGACACGGCGGAAGGCCTTTCGCCCGATCTGCTGGTGGGCAACAGCAAGGGCTACCGCTATGCCCGGCAGTGGAACATTCCGCTGGTGCGGGCGGGCTTTCCCATCCACGACCGCTTCGGCGGCCACCGCCTGCTGCACGTGGGCTACGCCGGTGCCCAGGCCCTCATGGACCGCATCGTCAACGCCGTCATCGAGAAGACCCAGACGGATAGCCCCGTCGGCTATTGCTATCTTTAGGCCCCGAATGGGTCTTTCGCCCGTGGGCGGCGTCAAACTTCGCCTGCCATATCGGTCGAATAGCGCAAGAGTATACTCCCTCATGCCAGGCTCGTTTTCCTGGCCGACGAACGAAATCCCTCATTCGGGGATACGCTTTAAAACGAAGGAGACCGCCATGAAGCCGCTGCGCACCACCCCCCCCGGACATCCGTGCTTTGATCGCAACAGCGCCTCGTCCTGCGGTCGCGTCCATGTTCCCGTGGCGCCCAAGTGCAACATCCAGTGTGGGTACTGCAACCGCAAGTACGACTGCGTCAACGAATCGCGCCCCGGCGTGACCAGTGCGGTGCTTTCGCCGCGCCAGTCCCTGGAGTACGTGGACAAGGTGCTGGCCGCTGACCCGCGCATCACCGTCATCGGCATCGCAGGCCCCGGCGACCCCATGGCCAACCCTGCGGAAACGCTGGAAACGCTGCGGCTGATCCATGAAAAGCATCCCGAACTGCTGTTCTGCCTTTCGTCCAACGGCCTGGGCCTGCCGCCGCATCTCGACCGGCTGAAGGAACTGGGCGTCACCCACGTCACCGTCACCATCAACGCGGTGGACCCGGCCATCGGCGAAAAGCTGTATTCCTGGGTGCGCGACGACAAGGTGGTCTGGCGTGGCCGCGAGGCGGCGGAACTGCTGCTTTCGCGCCAGTTGGAATCGGTGCGCGGTCTTGTGGAGCGCGGCATGATCGTCAAGGTGAACACCATCCTGGTGCCCGGCGTGAACGACCACCACGTGGAAGAGGTGGCGCGCGTTGTGGGCGAACTGGGGGCCACCATCCAGAACATCATTCCGCTCAAGCCCACGGCGGATACTCCGCTGGCCCACCTGCCCGAGCCGGACGCCGCCGCCGTCAACGCGGCCCGCAAGGTGGCGGGCGAGTACATTTCCCAGATGACCCACTGCAAGCGCTGTCGCGCCGACGCCGTGGGCCTGCTGCACGAGGACAAGTCCGCCGAGATGGCCGATACCCTGCGCGCCTGCGCCGCCAGCAAGACCGAAGACGCCGAACGCCCCTACGTGGCCGTGGCCACGCGCGAAGGCATGCTGGTCAACCAGCACCTGGGCGAGGCCGCCCGGTTCCAGATCTGGGGGCAGGGGGCCAACGGGTTCTTCCTGGTGGAAGAGCGCCTTGCGCCCAAGCCCGGCTGCGGCCCCGAACGCTGGAAGCAGGTGGCCGCCACCCTGCACGATTGCCGCGCCCTGCTGTGCGCTGCCTTTGGCGCGCATCCGGAAGGAATTCTGGTGGCCGCCGGGGTGCAGCCGGTGGAAGCTTCCGGCTTCATCGAGGACGCCCTGGAAGTGGTCTTCGGCAAAGGCAACACCGCTGCCTTGCGCGGCCGCAAGGGCGGCGTGGGCAAGACGTCGTGTGCTGGGGGCGGGTGTCGCGGAACTGGCGAAGGCTGTTAGTTTCCGCAAGTTCTCCGCGCGCTGGCTTCGTCGGATTCCGGTTTTACTCCGGTCACATACCAAAGAGTATGCTCCCTGCGTAAAATCCTCATCCTCCTTGCCAGCGCACGGACTGCTTGCGGAAACTGAAGGCATGTCGGTGCCGTATAGTGGCAGCTACGCCATCTGAAAGTTGAACAGTAAAACGGCGGTCCTCCCGAAGGAGGGCCGCCGTTCGTTTGCGTTGTGCGGGAAGGGGGGAGCCGTGCGCGGCAGGGGCCTCGGTCGCGGCCTAGATGCCCAGGTACGCCTCGCGGATGTACGGGCTGTCCAGCAGTTCGCTAGCCGGGCCTTCCATGGCCGCGCGGCCGTGTTCCAGCACGTAGCCCCGGTCGGACAGGCTCAGCGAGTGCTTCACGTCCTGTTCCACCAGCAGCACGGTCAGCCCCTTGTCGGCAATGACGCGGATGGTGCGGAAGATTTCCGCGATCAGGATGGGCGCAAGCCCCAGCGAGGGCTCGTCCAGCATCAGCATCTTGGGGCAGGCCATCAGGCCCCGGCCAATGGCCACCATTTGCTGCTCGCCGCCGGAAAGGGTCATGGCCGCCTGGTTCTGGCGTTCGCGCAGGCGGGGGAACATGGTGTACACTTCCTCCAGCGTCCGCTCGCGCACGGCATAGGCCTTGCTGTTGTGCGCACCGGCCAGCAGGTTGTCCTTCACGCTCATCAGCGAGAACAGCCGCCGGCCTTCCGGCACGTGCACCAGCCCGTGGTTTACCACCTCTTCGGGCGGCAGGGTGTGCATGGGCACGCCGTTGAAGGTGATGGCGCCGCTGTCTGGCCGCAGCAGCGACGATACCGTCTTCAGCATGGTGGTCTTGCCCGCGCCGTTGCCGCCAATGATGGAGACCACCTCGCCCTCGCGGACGGAGATGCTGAGGTCGTACAGAACCTGCACGTCGCCGTAGGCGACGTTGACCTTTTCCATGTCAAGCAGTGCCATAGTTCTCTCCCAGGTAGGCCTTGATGACGTTCTCGTCCCGGGCCACCTGTTCCGGTTTGCCGCGGCATATCTTCTGGCCGAAATGAATGACCACGATTTCGTCCGACAGGGCCATGATGGCCCGCATGATGTGCTCGATGACGAAGATGGTCATGCCGCGCTCGCGCAGGGCGCGGATGATGTCGATCATCTCGTCCACCTCGGTGGGGCGCAGGCCCGCCATGACCTCGTCGAGCAGCAGCAGCTTCGGGTCCGTGGCCAGGGCACGGGCGATCTCCAGCCGCTTGCGGTCGGCGATGGTCAGCGATCCGGGCATGGCGCGGCTCTTGCCGCCCATGCCCAGCAGGTGCAGCACCTCCATGGCCTTGTCGCGCGCCTCGTCGCGGCGGTCGGTGATGGCAAAGGCCCCCACGGTCACGTTGTCCAGCACGGTCATGGACTGGAAGGGCTTGACGATCTGGAAGGTGCGGGCAAGGCCCTTTTTGCACAAATCCCACGGCTTCTGGCCGGTCACGTCCTCTCCGTCGAACAGGATGCGCCCCTCGGTGGGTTTGTACAGCCCCGCCACGCAGTTGAAGGCGGTGGACTTGCCCGCGCCGTTGGGGCCGATGAGGCCGAGAATCTGCCCCCGGCCGATTTCCAGGCTCAGGTCGTTGACGGCGATAAGGCCGCCGAAGCGCATGGTCACATCCTGGACTTGCAGAAGGCTCATGGGCGTTCCTCCCGTGGCGATGCGGTGGCCGGGGCGCCGGGCGCAACTGGTATGCCCGGCAGGGCAGGCGTGTCGGGCGTGTCCGGTGAATCCGGCGGCGTGGTGGCGAACCGCGCGGCCAGCCTGTCGAATATCCGCAGCAGCGGCTCCGTAAGGCCGCGCGGCTGGTACAGCATGACGACGATCAGCACCACGCCGAGAATGATCAGGTGCAGCCCCGGCAAGGAGGATGAGAAGTAGATGCGGCTGAATTCCGTCACCGGGCGCAGCAGCAGGGCGCCGATGATGGGCCCGGCGATGGAGCCGCGCCCGCCGATCAGCGCGATGAACGCCAGCTCGAAGGAAAGGTCCAGCGTCAGCACGCTCTTGGGGTAGATGAACAGGGTCAGCTGGGCCAGAAAGGTGCCCGCCAGCGCCGTGAGAAACGACGAGATGGCCATGGCGGTGACCTTGTAGCGGGCCACGTTCACGCCCAGCGCCTGCGCGGCGTCCGGGTCTTCGCCGCCGCTCTTCAGGTAATAGCCCATCTTCGAGCGGGATATGGCCGAAGTCATGGCCAGCACCGCCACCAGCATGGTCAGGATGATGTAGTAGTACGGTTCCTTGCTGGCGAACTGAAAGGCCCAGAAGCTGCCCTCGCCCGCTTGCAGCGGGGGTATGTTCAGGCCGCGCGGGCCGTTCAGCTTCAGCGGGCCCAGCATGTCGATGTTCTCGACCATCACGCGGATGCCTTCCACGAAGGCCATGGTGGACAGAGCAAAGTACGCGCCGCGCATCTTCAGGGTGGGTTTGCCGATCAGATAGCCCACCCCGGCGGCCAGCACGGCCCCCACCAGCATGCCGATCCACGGGCTGATGCCGTATTGCAGCCAGAGGATGGTGGAGGTGTAGGCCCCTATGCCCACGAACACCGAATGGCCCAGCGGCAGTACCCCGGCAAAGCCGCCCACCAGGTTCCAGGTGGTGGTCATGTAGGCGTACAGGTACAGGATGATCAGGATGTGCAGGTAGGTTGCGCTGCGCACCGCCAGTGGCAGGGCAAAGGCGGCCAGCGTCACGGCGATGAGACAGTTCCGCTTGAATTTCTGTTGTGTCATGTGTCGCTCGCGGTGCGCTTACCAGTCCTGTTTCTGCCCGAACAGGCCGGAAGGTTTAACGAAAAGCACCAGCAGAAAAAGGGCGTACACGATGCCTTCCGTCCAGGTGGAGGTCATGAAGTTGGGCCCGATGGACTCGATGAGCCCGATGATGACCCCGCCGACCAGGGCGCCCCAGATGGAGCCCAACCCGCCCAGCACGACGATGACGAACGACTTGATGTCGAAGGGAATGCCCACGGTGGGGTAGACGTTGTAGAACGGCGTCAGCACCGCGCCGGAAATGCCGGCCACGGCGGTGCCGATGCCGAAGGCGATGTTGAAGATCTTCCACTGGCCGATGCCCATCAGGCTGGCGGCCTCGCGGTCCAGGCTGGTGGCGCGCACGGCGCGGCCAAGCCGGGTGTGTTGCAGGAAAAGGTGCAGCCCCCCGGCGGTGGCCAAGGTGGCCATGGCCCCGTACAGCTTGGGTACGGAGACGAAAATTTCGCCCATCTCCAGCATCTGCCCCTTCAGCGGGTTGGGGTGCAGGGCGCGGTAGTCGGGGCCGAACACCAGCAGGGCCAGGTTGTCCAGCACGTACCACAGGCCGGTGGTGACGATGATGACCGTGATGGGTTCGCGCACGTTCTTTTCGGCGATGAAGATGGGGCGGATCAGCAGGTGCTGGACCCAGTACCCGAACAGGAACATGGCCGGGATGATGATCACCAGGGCCGGGTAGGGTGACAGGCCGGAGAGCGTGACGGTCCAGTAGGCCACGTACATGCCCACCATGAGGAACGAGCCGTGGGCGAAGTTGATGACCTTGAGCACCCCGAAGATCAGGGTCAGCCCCAGGGCCACCAGGCCGTATATCAGGCCCATGAGCACGCCGTTGATGCAATCCTGTGCGAGAAAGACCGGATCCATGAAAGCTCCAGGCGGTTTGCGGGGCAGGGCCGGTGCCCTGCCCCGCGTCGGTCGCGGTTACTTCTTGGGCATGGGGAACACGGGGGTGTACCCCGTGCGGCGGGCGGCCTTGGGCCACACGGTGATGCGCTCGAGCCCCTTGCCCAGGTCGTTGATCTGCACGATGGCAAGGGCGGCGTTCCGGTTCTGGCCGGATTCGTCGAACTTGATGGCATCGTACGTCACGATCATGCCGGGGCCGGTCTTGTAGTCGGTTTCGGCCAGGGCCTTGCGGATGGCGGCCGGGTCGAGAGAACCGGCACGCTCCAGCGCGTCGGCCAGCACGTACATGGCCACGTAGGCGTCCACCGCTTCGCCGGTGAGGTTGGTGCCGTACCTGGCGCGGTACTTCTCGTTGGCTTCCTTGGCGCCGGGCTTGTTCACGTCCGCTTCCCATTCCACGATGTCGAAGACGTAGCGGGCGTTGGCGCCGCAGGCGGAAAGGAAGGTGGGGTCGGCATGGCCGCCGCCGGAACCCAGGATGACCTTGGGGCTTACCTTGTAGTCGGCCAGGGTGTTGGTGAGCAGGATGGCGTCTGCGGCGTTGGAGACCAGCAGCAGCACGTCGGGCTTGGCCCGGCGGATCTTGTTCACCAGCGGGGTCAGGTCGGTGGAGGAAGAGGAGTAAGGTTCGTCCAGCACCACCTGCATGCCGGAAGCCTTCACCAGTTCCTTCCACTGGGCGGCGAAGCCGGTGCCCCAGTCGCCGTTTTCGTACACGAAGGCCACGGTGGACAGGGTGCCGCCGAATTCCTTCTGCATGTCCTTCAGGAAGGTGAACTGGTCACGCGTCCACCACGAGTCCTTGGCGGCGATGCGGAACACGTTCTTGAAGCCGCGCTCGGTGATGGTGTCGCGCACCGAAACCGGCACGAGGTACGGCACGCCGTAGCGTTCGGCCACGGCGGTGGTGGGATAGGTGACGCCCGAGTTCCAGGCGCCGGTGATCAGGTGCACCTTTTCCGTGTTGATGAAGCGTTCGGCTTCGGTCACGCCCACGTTGGGGTCGGACTTGGAGTCGGCGTACAGGAGTTCGATCTTGGCCCCGCCAAGCGACTTGATGCCGCCTGCGGCGTTGATTTCCTCCACGGCCATCTCGCGGGCCTGTTTGCCCTGCTGCCCCACGGAGGCGGACGGGCCGGAAAGAGGCAGGATGTTGCCCACCTTCACGGAGGGGGCGGCGAAGGCCATGGCCGGAACGGTCAGGCACAGCGTCAGGACGGCGGCCAGCAAGTGTGAACGTTTCATTCCTTTCTCCTTTCGGGGCTGTTCCCAAATTGTCCTTCCGCCCGTTGGCTTCGTCAAACTTCACCTGCCATTGCTCTGCTGTCCTCATCCGTAAGACTCGCAAGCTCGCCTAACGGCTGAGGCTCGGCCAAATACAAGAAGAGTATGTGCCCTCATGGCGGACTCGTTTTCCTTGCCAACGAACGGAAATCCTGCTTTTGAAACAGCCCCTCGCGCGGTGGGGGGTTATGCAATGGCGGCGAAGCCCTCGTCGATGATGGCTATGGCCTTGTCCAACTGGGCATCGGTGATGGCCAGCGGCATCAGCGTGCGGATGACGTTGCCGTAGTTGCCGCACGACAGCAGGATGAGGCCCTTTTCGAAGCAGTGGGCGGTCAGGGCCTTGGCCTTGTCCGCCGCCGGGGTCTTGGCGGCGCGGTCGTGCACCAGTTCAAGGGCGATCATGGAACCCTTGCCGCGCACGTCGCCTATGAGGGGATACTTGTTCTGCATTTCGCCGAAGGCGGCGAGCAGCTTGTTACCCAACGCCTCGGACCGGGCCACCAGCCCGTCCGCCTCTATGGCTTCCAGCGCGGCCAGCGCGGCGGCGCAGCACACCGGGTTGCCGCCGTAGGTGCCGCCAAGGCCGCCCACCTGGGGCGAATCCATCAGCTCCGCCTTGCCCGCCACGGCGGAAATGGGCATGCCGCCGCCGATGGACTTGGCCATGCACACAAGGTCGGGCTCCACGCCCCAGTGCTCCATGGCGAACATCCTGCCGGTGCGGGCGGCGCCGGTCTGCACCTCGTCGGCGATGAACACGATGCCGAATTCTTCGCAGATGGCCTTCAGCCGGGCGAAATATTCCGGCGGCGGCGTGGCGAACCCGCCTTCACCCACGATGGGTTCCACGATGAGGCAGGCGATGTTCTCGGGCGCGAAGCTGTTGACGAAGGCCTTGCGCAAAAGGTCTGCGCAGGCCACGTCGCACGAGGGGTATTCCTTGCCCATGGGGCAGCGGTAACAGTAGGCGTAGGGAATGCGGTAGATTTCCGGCGCGTAGGGGCCGAAGCCGAACTTGTAGGGCTTGACCTTGCTGGTCAGGGACATGGCCAGCAGGGTGCGGCCATGGAAGCCGTTTTCGAACACCACCACGCCCTGCCTGCCGGTGGCGTGGCGCGCGATCTTGACGGCGTTTTCCACCGCCTCGGCCCCGCTGTTGAACAGGGCGGCCTTTTTGGGGAACGCCCCCGGCGTGAGCGCGGCCAGTTTTTCGCACAGGGCCACGTATTCTTCGTACATCACGATGTGGAAGCACGAATGCAGCAGCTTGTCCGCCTGCCGCTTGATGGCCTCCACCACCCGGGGGTGGTTGTGCCCCACGTTCATCACGCCAATGCCACCGGCAAAGTCGATGAACTGGCGGCCTTCCACGTCGGTGATCACGGCACCTTCCGCCTTGGCGGCGAACACCGGCGCAGCGTTGAACACGCCCTTGGCGACGGCCTTGGCCCTTCGTTCCATCAGGTCTTTGGTCTGCTGATTCATGAGAACCCTCTCTATGGGATGCTGTTGCCTGGGGTTCCCTCTATCAACCCGTGTGCCGTTGGTTCGATAGGTAGGTGTTTCGGTTGGTTATGCTGTATTTTTGCGAATTGGGCATGCTGCTGTGATGCGTTCGTGAATCGTTTTTGGCCGTTTAAGCCGACTTTTGTCTCTGAAATGATGCGAAATTGAATCTGCTCTGAAATAATTGCTTAAATTTTTCATTGAGCGACAAACCGGCGCCAGATTATTACAAAAATGGCCATTATTTATGCAATGAAATCAGGTTTCCGGGAATGGGGATGCGGGCAGGACCGCAAGGGATGCGGCACAGGGTGATTTGTTTTTGCATCGGGCAGGCAGCGGCACTGCCGGGGGCTGGCAGTGCCGCAAGGAGTTGTCAGGCGCGGGCAGGAACAGGCAGGCACGGGAAGGAATCGGGTGCCCGGCGCGGGGCACGTGGGCGCAAGGGCGTCATGCTCGCGCGGCGGCGGGATGGCGCGTGGACGGCGCGGATACGGGAGCGGTGCCGCAACGGGGCGGGACCGGTCGAGCCAGCCGAACCGGCCGAACCGGTCGAAGCGGTCGGCACCGGGCAAGACCGGGCGAAAATGGGGGCGTTGCAGAGGCCGGGGAACCGGAGCGCAACCGTGGGGAAACGGGAAAGGGGGGGATGAAAAGGCCGGGCAGCGTGGCTGTCCCGGTATCGCCCCCAGGTGGCGCGGTGCGATGTTGCGGGGGGTTATTCGGCGTTGCGGGGCGGGCGGATGCCGTGGCGGCGCAGCTTGCGCACCACCGTGGGCTGGCTGATGCCGAGGTAGGTGGCCATTTCGCGGGTGCCGTGGCAGACGGCGCGGGCCTTGATGAGCATTTCGCGTTCCACTGCGTCCACGGCGGCGGTGAGCGAGGTGGCCGCCTCCGCGTCCTGTTGTTCCGCCTTGCTGCCGATCTGGTCTTCCAGAAAGTCGTCCAGCACCACATCATCGCACATGACCACGCCCTGGCGGATCAGGCCCGTCAGTTCGCGCACGTTGCCGGGAAAGGGGTACTGCTGCAACGTGTCCAGAAAGCGGGGGGTGATGCGCTTGTGGGTGCCGTAGCGTTCGTTGTTCTGCTTCAGCAGCAGGGTGACCAGTTCGAACAGGTCTTCGCGCCGTTCGCGCAGCGGCGGGATGGACACGGTGAAGGTCTTCAGGCGGTACAGCAGGTCCTCGCGAAACTTCTTGGCCTCGGTCATGGCCTTCAGGTCGCGGTTGGTGGCGGCGATGATGTTGCATTCCAGCGGGCGGGGCTTGCTGCTGCCCAGCGGCAGAAACTCGCGTTCATCCAGGGCCTTCAGCAGCTTGGCCTGGCCCGAAGGCGAAACCTCGCCCACTTCGTCGAGGAACAGCGTGCCGTCGCCCGCCAGTTCCATCAACCCCACGCGGCCCGTTTCCAGCGCGCCGGTGAAGGCGCCCTTCTCGTACCCGAACAGTTCCGCCTCGAACAGGGAATCCGGCAGGGCCGCGCAGTTCACCGAAATGAAGGGCTTGGTCTGTCGCGGGCCGCTCTTGTGGATGAACTTGGCCAGCAGCCCCTTGCCGGTGCCCGATTCGCCAAGCAGCAGCAGGGTGGTGGCCTCCAGTTGGGCCAGCTTCAGGCAGGTCATCAGCACGCGGCGCATGGATTTCGATTCCGCCACCACGCCGCCGCGCTCGTACTCCAGCATGGTCAGGCCCTCCAGTTCGCGCTGCACCTTTTCCTGCGCGCGGCGGGCCTGTTCCAGGTTTTCCTGCAGGACGTTCAGGTCGGTGATGTCGCGTTCGTTGGCCACCACCAGATACAGTTCGCCCCGGTCGTTGAAGGCCGGGGTGCCGGTAACCAGCAACTGGCGCCCGGTCTTCTTGATGTTCTGGATGATGGTCTGCTGGCGTTTGGTCTGCAACACGCGCATGGTGACGGAATCGTCGATGAGCCCGCGTTCCAGCAGGGTGCGCACGTTCTGGCCGCGCAGGGTGGCGGCGTTGACGCCGTTGAGCTTTTCCGAGGCGTTGTTGATGTCCAGCACCACGCCGTTCTCGTCGGAGACCCAGATGCCGTCACTGGAGGAATCGAAGATGGTTTGCAGCCGCAGGGCCAGGTTCTGGTAGGTTTCCAGGTTGCAGGCCATCTGCTCGAAGCGTTCCGGGCGTTGCAGGCTGACCACGGCCCCCGCCAGCTTGCCGTCCTGCATCAGGGGGGTGATTTCGTAGAAGAGCTGGTTGCCCTTGTCCACGATGCGTCCCACGCCCGCCTTGAATTCCGCCGTGGACAGGGCCTTGCGCACCTTGGGGGTGGCCAGCGGCAGAATCTGGTCGCCGTCGCAGCCGATGCAGTCTTCCACGTAGCGGCCGCGCTTGTGCAGGAACAGCTTGGCGCTCTTGTTCAGGTAGAGCACGCGGCAGTTCAGGTCCAGCGCGACCACGGCGTAGCTGGCGGCATCCAGAATGGCGAGCAGGTCGGCGTGTGTCGTCATGGTCACCCTGTAGCAGACAACATGGTGTCCGGAAAGCGGATGCACCCCGGACGGCGGGGCGGGGAAGGATGCAGCCCCGTGCCCGGTATTTGCCGCCGGGCACGGGGAGGCGGAATTACGGTCAGCCGACGCAGACCGACTTGATGTTGACGAATTCGCGGATGCCGTAGGTGCCCAGTTCGCGCCCGTAGCCGGAATTGCCGATGCCGCCGAAGGGCAGGTGCACGTCGCTGCGCACCAGGCTGTTGATGAATACGCAGCCGGTGCGGATGCGCGCGGCAATCTGCAGGGCGCCTTCCTCGTCCCGCGACCAGATGGAGCCGCCAAGGCCGAAGGGGGTGTCGTTGGCCAGGGCCACGGCCTTGTCCACCGAGGACACGCGGAACACCAGCGCCACGGGGCCGAACAGTTCCTCGCGGCACACGGGGTCGTCGGTGGGCACGTCGGTGATGATGGTGGGCGGGTAGAACGCGCCCGGCCCTTCCGGAACGAGGCCGCCCATGCGCACGATGCCGCCCGCGCGCACGCAACGGTCCACCTGCTCCTGCAGTTCCTTGCGCAGGCCAGCCGAGGACATGGGGCCCATGTCCGTGGCCTTGTCCAGCGGGTTGCCCACCACCAGCGTGCCGAAGCTTTCGGTGAGCCGGGCCAGGAATTCGTCATACACCGCGTCCAGCACGATGAAGCGCTTGGCCGCGATGCAGGTCTGGCCGGTGTTGCCGCAGCGGGACTGGGTGGCCACCTTCACCGCTTCTTCCAGGTCGGCGTCGGGCAGCACGAGGAAGGGGTCGCTGCCGCCCAGTTCCATGACCGACTTCTTCAGGCGGGCACCGGCGGCAGAGGCCACCTTGCGGCCTGCGGGCTCGCTGCCCGTAAGGCTGACGGCGAAGACCGAGGGGTGGTCCAGCACCGCCTCCACCTGGCGCGCGCCGATGAGCAGGGTGCGGAAAATGTGCTCGGGAAAGCCCGCGTCCTTGAATATCTGCTCGATGGCCAGGGCGCACTGGGGCACGTTGGAGGCGTGCTTGAGCACCACGGCGTTGCCCGCCATCAGCGAGGGCGCGGCAATGCGGAACACCTGCCAGAACGGGAAGTTCCAGGGCATCACCGTCAGCACGGTGCCCAGCGGCTCGTAGGTGATGAAGGCCTTGCGCCCCGCGCCGGGCACAGGCACGGGGGCCAGCATGGCCTCGCCCTCCGTGGCGTAGTAGTCGCACACGGCGGCGCATTTCAGTGCCTCGCCCTCGCCCATGCGCACCGGCTTGCCCATTTCGCGGGCCATGATTTCCGCCAGCCAGGGGGCCTGGTGGCGCAGTTCGTCGGCGGCCTTTTTCAGGTATTCGGCACGGCGGGAGTAGCTGAGCAGGCGCCAGGTTTCCCAGGCGGCGGCGGTGGCGTCCAGTATCTGGCGGGTGTGCTCGGGGGTATAGGCGTCGAACGAGGCGAGCACTTCTCCGGTGGCCGGGTTGAGACTCTGGATGGCCATGTATCGGACTCCTTGCGGGTAGTGGGATCAGGGTGCGGGAAACCGGGCGATTCCGTGGGGATCGGGCGGTCGGATGCCGGGGAAACCTGCCGTGGCGATGCGGACTTCGGAAAACCTTGCGCCGCGCGGGTGCAGGACGGCAGATGCGTCACACATGTACAGCAGGGACCGTGCCCCGCGACGAGATGCGCGTGAATTCTGCTGGTTGCGGGGTTTGCAGGGGCGGTTGCGCGACGGGAGTGATGCGATATTGAATCGAATGGGTTCGCGATTGCCCGCAATTGCAGGGGGTGCCCGATGCGATTCTGCATCGGATCGGATGCCGATAACCGGACTGTGAGGGGGCGAAGGCGGCCGCATGAGCGATGTTTTCTGAGAAGGCACGGAAGCTGTTGAAAAAACATGCGCAAGCAGGCGCCGGGCCGTGTGGCAAGGACGGTACATCGTCGGATTGGCGGAGAGGCGGCGGGAATGTCGGCGATTCATGCATGAATCGAAGGGCAGGTCAGGGTCGTTGGAGCGGCGCATGGCGGCTTGCGCCGGACAGTCCCGTCGCGCGTCCGCGCCATTCACGGCGTGTCCAGTGGCAGGCCCGCCGCGTTCCAGGCCAGCGTGCCGCCGTCCATGTGCAGGACCGATGTGAAGCCGAGTTCGCGGAATGTCTCCAGCGCCTTGCTGCTGCGATTGCCCGAGCGGCAGTAGACGAGATAGGTGCGGTTGCGGTTCAGCGAGCGTACCCTGTCGCGGAATTCCGGCGAGGCAAGGTCGATGTTCCGCGCACCCGCAAGGTGCCCCCCGGCGAATTCTCCGGGGGTGCGCACGTCCAGCACCATGAAGGCGTCGTCGTTCCGGCGCTGTTCGATGACGGCGGCGGCTTCCTGCGGCGTCACGTCGCGCCAGCCGGTAGCCTGCCCGGCGTTCTGTTGGCCAGCCCTGACGATGTCGGGCGCAACCCGCGGCAGCATGGCCTGCAACGAGTACGCCCCCACGCACAGGGCGGCCAGCCACAGCAGCATGGTGCGCAGCGTGGTGCGCTTGCGGGCGTAGGGGATGCGGGCGTGTTCCGCGCGCGGGCTGAATTCTTCGTCGGGTTCGGGACGGTAGGTCATCGGCGGTTCCTGTTGCGGGCGTTGCGGGCGGGCGCGATCCAGCGCCCCGGGCCATGGAGCGGCCCGGTCCCCGGGACCCCCCGGCCCCGGGCACCCATAGATAGGCCCCGGCAGACCGGCTGGCAACCGTGACGACCTGCGGCCTCCGTCCCGGCCGTGCCCCCTCGTGCCGTCGGTCACGCGTTGCCAATATCCGGTCAAGCCGTTGCGTGAAGCGCCACGGCCGCGCTATGCTCCTCTCCATCGACACACGGGAGTGCCGCCATGAAACATACATTGTCCGTGCTGGTGAAAAACAGGGCCGGGGCCGTGGCAGAAGCCACCGACGTCTTCCGGCGCCGGGGCATCAGCTTTCGTTCCATATCCTGCGCCGAGACCGAGGATTTCGACGTTTCCCGCCTCGTGCTGACCGTGGAGGACCACGAGGCCGAGCTGGAATCCATCGCCGATGAACTGCGCGCCCAGGACGTGGTGGCCACGGTCGAGGACCTTTCGCGCCGCGACTTCGTGGACCGCGAGCTGGTGCTGGTGAAGGTGGACGTGACCCGCGAGACCACCACCCAGATCATGCAGGTGTGCGAGGTGTTCCGCGCCAGCGTCATCGGCATGGGGCAGGAAACCATGACCGTGGAAATGACCGGCGACACCCAGAAGGTGGACGGCTTCATCCGCATGCTGCGCCCGTTCGGCATCCGCAGTTTGGCGAGGACGGGCGTGGTTGCCATGAAGCGCGGCGACGACGACTGATGCCCTTGGCCTTTTGCCCGTGGGCGGCGTCAAACCGCCGCCTCGCTTCGGTCACGTACCAAAGAGTACGCTCCCATCGCGGAAACGCCGCCTTCCTTGTGCTCCGGCAAACTTGCCACCCCTGCATGAAGAGACTTTCGATGCGTACGCTCCCTTGCGCGGCAGCGTTTTTTCTTGCCTGCGGGGCAAAATTCCTGCGGGCATCGCGCAGAGGCGGCGATTTTGTCGGATCACTGCGTCAGCCGTCGTTTCCGCTCCGGTCACGCACCAAAGAGTACGCTTCGGCAAACGTGCACCCCTGCATGATGAAATGTTCCAACCGTCACCTCACTCGCGGCCTCGGTTTCCCTTTCCCGTTCACGATGTCCATCTCCAGCGGAGCATGCCGGTTTGACCACTGAAGCAAAGATTTGCCAAGGCCCGCACACGGGCGGACAGGGGCCGCGCGGTCTCGACGAACTGGTGGCGCGCGTGGCTGCCTGCGGGGCGCGTCCGCGCATCGCGCTGGCCGCCTGTGCCGAGGCCCACGCCCTGGGCGCGTTGCTGGACGCCATGGAACGGGGTATCGCCCAGCCCCTGCTGGTGGGCGACATGGACCAGACCATGCGCATCGCGGCGGAGCTCTCGCGCGACATTTCCGGCATCGCCGCCGTGCACGCCCCCGACCCGCGCGATGCCGTGCAGTGCGCCGTGGACATGGTGCGGCGCGGCGAGGCCGAGGTGCTCATGAAGGGCCTTGTGAACACCGACGTGCTGCTGCGCCGGGTGCTCAACCGCGCCACCGGCCTGCCGCCCAAGGGCGTGCTGAGCCACGTGGCCGTGTTCGAGCTGCCCGCGCCGGGCGGCACCACGCGTCTGGCCATGATGACCGACGCCGCCGTGAACATCCGCCCCAATTTGCAGCGCAAGCTGGAAATCGTGCACAACGCCGTGGCCGTGGCCCGCGCGCTGGGCATTGCCCGGCCCCGCGTGGCCATGCTGGCCGCCACCGAAAAGGTCATCCTGCCCGCCATGCCCGCCACGCTGGATGCCCAGATCGTGGCCCGCATGGCCGATCAGGGCGAATTCGGCGAGGCGGACGTGGCCGGTCCCATGGCGCTGGACATCGCCATCTCGCCCGACGCCGCAGCCCGCAAGGGCGTGGACCATCCCGTGGCCGGGTGCGCCGACATCCTCGTGGCGCCGGACATCGAGAGCGGCAACATCCTGTACAAGTCGCTGACCACCCTGGCCCACGCGGACATGGCCAGCACCATGGCGGGCAGTTCCGCGCCGCTGGTGGTCACCTCGCGCGGGGACAGCGAACGGTCCAAGTTCTGTTCCATCGCGCTGGCGGGGTACCTGGCCCTGTCCGCCAGAAACTAGGCAACCGTCCCGTTTCG
Organism: Nitratidesulfovibrio sp.; assembly: GCF_040373385.1. Taxonomy (NCBI): domain Bacteria; kingdom Pseudomonadati; phylum Thermodesulfobacteriota; class Desulfovibrionia; order Desulfovibrionales; family Desulfovibrionaceae; genus Nitratidesulfovibrio; species Nitratidesulfovibrio sp. The sequence goes on from NZ_JBDXXH010000003.1 coordinate 296,391, forward strand.
GTTTTTTCCGGCGGCCCTGCTTTCGGGCTGCCGCATCCGCATGCCACAGCCTTTCGAGAGGATACCCATCTGAGTTCCCCGTCTTCACCCACCGCCAGCCAGCCCGGCGAACGCATTCTGGCCATCAACCCCGGTTCCACCTCCACCAAGGTGGCCCTGTACGAGGGCGAGACCGAGGTATTTTCCGAAACCGTGGAACACCCGCGCGACGAGCTTGCTGCGTTTCCCACGGTAATTGCCCAGTACGCCTACCGCCGCGCCGCCGTGGACGCGCTGCTGGCCGAGCACGGCATGGCCGACATGCCCCTGGCCGCCGTGGCTGGTCGCGGCGGGCTGCTGCCGCCCATGCCCGGCGGCGCGTGGCGCATTACCCCGGCCATGCTGGAAACGCTGGCGCAGGCCCGCCATGGCGAGCACCCCTGCAATCTGGGCGCACCGCTGGCCCACGACTACGCCGCCCGCTGGGGCGTGGCCGCGTTCATCGTGGACCCGCCCGTTACCGACGAGATGGACGAGGTGGCCCGCATTTCCGGCCTGCCCGCCCTGCCGCGCCGCAGCGTGTTCCATGCCCTCAGCCAGCGCTCCGCCGCGCGGCGGGCCGCCACGTTGCTGGGCGTTGATTATGCGGCCAACCGCTGGCTGGTGGCGCACATGGGGGGCGGCATTTCCGTGGCGGCGCACCGCTGCGGGCGCATCGTGGATGTCATCAACGCCCTGGACGGCGACGGCCCCATCGCGCCGGAGCGCACGGGGCGCCTGCCCTCGCTGGGCGTGCTGTCGCTGGTGCAGGACGGCACCTACACCTTCGAGCAACTGCGGCGCATCATTCTGCGCGAAGGCGGCATGTGGGCCCACTGCGGCACCAACGACCTGCGCGTGCTGGAGCGGCGCATGGACGGTACGTCCTGCTGCGATAAGGACGGGACGTCCTGCTGCGATCAGGACGGTACGCCCGATGCTGGCGGCACCCCGCCCGACGCCCACGCCGCGCTGGTGTTCGAGGCCGTGGCCTACACCATCGCCAAGGAGGTCGTCTCGCTGGCGCCCGCCTTGCTGGATGGCGGCAGCGGCACCGGTTGCGGCGAACCCATAACGGGTGACGCAGCCTGCCCGCCCCGCATCGCCGGGGTGGTGCTGACCGGCGGCATGGCCCGCAGCGTTCGGCTGACGGAACGGCTGCGCCAGCGGCTGGAATGGCTGGCCCCGGTGGTGGTGCTGCCCGAGGTGGAAGAAATGCACGCCCTGGCATCGGGCGTGCTGCGGGTGCTGCGCGGCCAGGAGTTGCCCGGCGAATACGCCTGACGCGGCAGACAGGCCAGACAGGCCAGACAGGGCCGGAACAGGGGGCAGCCTGCGGCCTGCTGCGTCGTGCGCCGACGGGCACGGCGGACCTTGTCATGCCGTACCCGCGCACCATGGCGACACCCGGCCTGATGCATTGCGGACCGGTCGCCACGGGCGGGTCTCTGGCATGCGAATCCGACGCCGCGCAAATTCCCGTGCTTGACGCCACCTGCGGGAACGTGTCTATGGTGTGCTGCGCAACGCGCGTTCCGCCCCTTTCGCTTCCCTTGCGGCGGACGCATCCAGAAAAGAGGCACGCATGGCATCCTCCAAGGACCTGATACTGGAAAACGCACGCACCCTGTTTGCCGCCAACGGCTTCAAGGGTACCACCATCGCGCAGATCGCCAAGACGTCCAACGTCACGGACGCGGCCATCTACCGGCACTACCGTTCCAAGCAGGAAGTGTTCGACGTCATCGTCGATACCTATCTGGAAGAGTACCGCAAGCTGATGGCGGCCATCAAGGAACGGCAGAAGAGCGGCTATTGCCTGCTGGAAACGCTGATCCTCGACCACTGCGAATTCGTCGAAACGCGCCTGACCGACACCCGGGTGCTGCTGAATACCTACACCACCATTCCCAGCGCCCGCGCGGTGATGGATGCGTTGTCCACCAGCCTGTTCCAGACCGTGGAGGCATGCCTGATACGGGGCATCCGCGACGGTACGGTGCGCGACGACATCGACGTGCCGGAAACGGCGCGCATCGTGGGCATCCTGCTGCTGGGGCTGAACCGCCGCCGCATCTTCTGGCCGGAAACGCCCGACCTTGCGCGCGGGGTGGTGGCCTTCTGCCAGCGCAGCATCAAGAGCTGACCGGATAGTGTGCGGTCGGGCTGCGGCCCGTGGCCGTACACACCGCGCATGCCGCGTTGGTCCCCATCTCCCTCCGATTCCTGCTTGCGACAAACGAAACGGCCCGTCCATCCGGACGGGCCGTTGTCATTTTTCGGGCTGCCAGTGCCGGTGGCTGGTGCCGACGGGGCGATCAGCCCCGGCGAAACGGCGGAGTTGGAAGCCGTGCCTACCTGCCGTCATCCAGCCGCATGTCTGCGGGGGCCGTGGCCCGCACCGAGTGTCGGATGGTGGCGGTGGTGCGCGGGGCAACGTCCAGATTCCACACCAGACGGTGGTTTTCCGTGGCGGGCTTGGGGTCGGATTCCACGTTCAGCGAGATGCCCGTGTCGCGCGGCTGGGGTTCCGGATCTTCTACGCGCACGGACACCGCAGTGGCGCGCCGGTTGGCCACCTCGATGGTCCAGGCCCAGGTGCGGGTCTGCTGCTTGTTTACCAGCCCTTCGCGCCCGCTCTTGCGTTCGTCCAGCCGCATGGTGGCGGACACCATGGGATCGCTGCCGAAAAAGATGTCGGCCTTGTCCTCGGCCAGGCTGAACGAGGCGCTGCCCACGCTGGCCCCGTCGGCCACGTACAGCGCTTCTCCCATGGGGTAGTGGCGGGGTTCGGGCAGGGTGACGGAAGCGGTAAGGAAGGCGCGCGGGTCCGCCGCCGGACGCACCGTATGCCGGAAGGTGGCGGGCCACTGTTCGCTGCGCAGGGCCACTCGGGCGGTGCCGCCTGCGGGCAGGGTGCGCGGGCCAAGGTCCCACACCTCGTAGGTGGCCTTTTCGTCCACCGGTGGGGAGGGGGGCGCAGCATCGGCGCGCAGGGCCACGGCTTCGGCGGCCACGGGTGCGGCCTTCATGGCCATGGGCATGGGCGTCACGCCCAGAACGGGCCGCAATTGCCAGTCGCGCAGGGGCGGCGGTTGCAGGGCCGTGCCCGGTTCCACCGTGGCCACGGACAGGCGCACGCCGTTCCAGTCCACGGAGCCGCCCTGACGCAGTTCCGCCTCGAAGGTGAAGCCCACGCTGCCCTTGTCCGGAAAGGCCTCCAGCCGGTAGGCGGGGTGCCAGCCGGCGTCGCGCAGGGTGTAGGCATAGGACACCGCCAGGGGGCCGCGCGCCGGGCTTGCCAGCAGTACCGTGGCCACCGGTGCCGTGCGCGCCGCGCCGCCCGCGTCGTTCAATTCCTGTTGCAGCCTGTCGATGCGCGCGGCCAGCGCGGCGTCCTTGTCGCGCAGGTCGGGCAGGGTGGCGTTCAGTTCCGCCAGCCGCCGGGCCATCTGGGCGTCCAGCCGTTCCAGGTCGGCGGTGGGGGCGTTGGTGACCGGGGGCTTGGACCACAGGGCCATGCGTGCCTCGGTGGCGGCGATGGACCCGGCCACGGACGCGGCCTCGCGGCGCAGCCCGGCCAGTTCCGTGC